>JANLQX010000514.1:0-58939 GCA_031368095.1 Actinomycetes bacterium
AATATTCGGCGACTCAAAGGGCGCTTGGAAGCCCTTTCCAAAACTAAGACCCAAGAGGAAACGGAAACGATCGGCGAAGCCGCCACCGTGAACGATTGCCCGGCAGAAAACAGGATCCGCTTGACGTTCCCGGGCAAGCCCAGTGAGGAAGTCCGAAAGGAATTAAAGTCGGGAGGCTTTAAGTGGACTCCTTCTTTGGGGGTGTGGCAGGCTTATCGCAACCAAAGAACAACCTCTCTGGCAATGAAAATTGCCCAGGTAGGCGCGCGCGCGGAGTAGTAGCTGCCTTAATTCAATGGAATAATAAAGGTGTTGACAGTTATCCACCTATAACTATATTTCAATCTTAAACCAACGGAGGAAAAGTGTTAGAGACAACAATCAAAAGGGCGGCAGGCGGGAATGCTTGGAGACGCCTTGGCAAAATAAAATTGGGGGTAAAAGTCCCAATAGGTGATCCCGCTGACGGGAAATCAAGACCACAAGACTTGGAGTACTTCGTAATTCCGGATGCTTACAAGGAAACCCTTGGAGAAAAGCCGCAGGAGCTTTCGATCGTCCTTGCCAATCCTGACCTACGGCAAAATTTCGATTCCCGCGCCGTGATGTACTTGGGAAATGGATCCAAGGCCTGCCATACCGAGGACGATAGGACTGCGCACCGATATATGAAGGTGCCAGGCGGGGATCAAAAATACAGGTGGTGCGATATTGCATGCCCAAATGTGGAATGCGAGTATCGGCTTTCTAAGCAGTGCCAGGAGCGAGGCTATTTCAGCTTTATGGTTCCGGCATGCGGGGAAATCGGCGTGTTCCTTCTCATTCTGGCGTCAAAGGTCGGCATCACCCAAATTTATACTGCTCTCAAGGTTCTGGAATCTCTTTGCGTTGGTCGTCCAAACGGTATGGCCGGCATCAGGCTTAAATTGCGAAGGGAACGCAAGGAGTTTTTTCAAGACTTTAAGGGCACCGGCCAACAGTCAAAGGTCGTGAAGTGGATCCCAATGGTGGAGATCGATTTCGCTTCCCTTTTGGCAGATGACAAGCGCAGGCTCGGGCCGATGCTCGGGCAGCCAGTCCTCCTTCCATCTTTTACAGGCGAGGCTTTGGCATTGGACAGCGAATATGATTTGGACGACGAACAACATGAAGGGCAGGAAACGTGAAACTCATTATAACAGGCGACTGGCAATTAGACAGCAACCCAGCTTACGACAAGGTGAACCCGCTCACGAACCGGAGCACTCGCTTTGATGAAAACGTGGAAACCATCGAACGGATGCTGGATGATGGAATGGCGAAGGGTGCTGACGGGCTTCTACATCTTGGCGACCTAACCGAGAACCGCGATCCGAAGGCGATCGAAATGGCGGCGGCGGCGCGGCTTTTTGAGCATGTGTTGAGAAAGGATCGCAGAGTTTGGGGAGTAGCAGGGAATCACGACGGGAGCTTTTTCGAGGTTTCGAGCTCCAGCTTTGCCCCTCTGGCAGCCATGCGACCCGATCAATTCACCTTGTTTCACAAAGTTACCTATGACCCAGGGCTGCGCATGCTCGCGGTACCGTATATTCACCGCGCAACTCCAGCGGAGATTCGTGCTTTGGTTGAGAGCGCCTATCCGGAGGATATAGGGCACGGTCCTGTTTTCGGAGCTGTCCATTATGGTTTGCGAGGCTGCACTGTTGGCGCCAGGAACCAGGTTCTACCGGGTGATTATCTAGGCCCAGACGAATTATTAGCACGACCCCTCGATCATGTTTTTGCCGGGCACATTCATAAAGCGCAGGAAGTTGATTTGAACGGCGTGCCAGGATGGCATCCCGGATCGCCTATTATTTGCGATATGGGGGAAAGGGTAGACCGAAAAACCTACTTACTTTTTGATACTATTAGCCGAAAGGTGGAGGTTTTCGACGTGCCAAAGCGTCGAAATTGGGTTTCCGTGGTCTATGGGCCCGATATATCCAATAAAACCCCGGAATGGGGCCCGGAAGACCTTTTAAGGGTAACCGGTACCTATGAGAAGCCCGATTACCCCAAAGGAACCTTAGAGGCGGCTTTCAAGGCGGGCCTACCACGTCCTTTTGCCCTCGAAGTTGAGGTGAAAAGCGCCAAAGTCGAAAGGGCATTAAGATCGTTATCCGTGACCAGTGCGGGAGGTTTGCGGGAGGCTTTACAAACTTATGTCCGAGAGAAATACCCACGGCAAAGCGATACCCCTGGGCCAATCGGCCCTGCCACAGAATTGGCATTGGCCGCGCTCCAAGAGCAAGGCGGATTGAGTTACTGTTCGCAGATTTATCCGTCCGAGATCAGCATTTCGAACTTTATGACCTTTGCAAAGCTTACCCGCCAATTTGCAACAGGAGATCCAATGCTTATCGCCGGCGAAAATGGAGTGGGGAAGACCAACTTTTTCGAAGCGATTCTGTGGGCGCTTACCGGGCGAACATCCAAAGGCCTGGACTTGGCCGGTGTGGTGAGGCAAGGGACTCAGGAAGCCGAAGTGATTATGGGTTTACTTGGAAGCAACGACGATGAGGAAGACCAGCATTTCCGGATCTCTCGATCTGTAAAGCTATCGAAGGCAGGAAAGCCGTCTCAGCGTTTGACGCTTGAAAGGATGCATCCGGTAACCCTTGCATGGGATAAAACCCTTTCCGATGG
Organism: Actinomycetes bacterium; assembly: GCA_031368095.1. Classification (GTDB taxonomy): domain Bacteria; phylum Actinomycetota; class Acidimicrobiia; order Acidimicrobiales; family JANYDT01; genus JANLQX01. Next base: position 2,668 of record JANLQX010000514.1, read on the forward strand.
GTCCCAGGCGGAAATCCAGGGCCGGATTGACGGATTGGTTGGCGGATCCTTTCTTACCCTACGCACCACCAATTTCAAGTTCCAAAAGGACAACAGCCCGTTTATTGCGTGCCATCCTACCGAACGAAAGGCGGTAATCGGGGAGGTCACCGGCCTTGCGCCTTTAGGAAGGGCGTTCAAAGCTTTGGACGCAAAGAGGCTGGAAAGCGCTCGGGCATTTCAGGCGGGAAAGGATCGCCTATCCGGAATGGTTGTCGCGGGCGAGGGTAATGACTCGCAAATCGCACAGTATCGACACGACGAAGAAATTGTTTCCGCTGAAATGGAGGCGGCGCGCGCCGAGGCGCCTTTGGCAGAAGCTGTAGTGGAAGCAGCAAATGAAGCGTCACGCAAGGCCAAGAGCGAAGCCATGGAGATTGAGACGCAATACCGCGAACAGCCAAATACGGAGGCTATAGCGAAAGCTTCGGCCCAGGCGCATGCCACGTTTGAAGCGGCGTACCAATCCGGACGGGCAGAGAAGGTTAAATCGCATGGAGCGCTGAAGGCAAGCATCGCCAGTGCCATGGCAGAGTTAACCGAAACGAAGGTGCCGACGAAGGATGAGTTACAGGTTTTGGAGGCTAATTCGGCGGCATTGACCGGCGCCAGGGAATCGCTTCGCTCCGAAATGGCTTTAGCCCGCAACGATTTATCAACCGTAGAGGTGAGGGCTTCTGCATTGGGGGCGGCTGTCGCTACCCACGGGGTTGCTTTACGGAATGCAGAACACGAGCTGCATGCCCTAGGTGAAATCCAGGCCGAAGCGGAGGTAATAGCTGCTCGGGACATGGCGGAGGCGGAAGCGGCGGAATCCGTGGAGGCCTATAATCTCGCTCTCCAGGAGTGCGTCACAGTAAGAGAAGCGGCCAAGGCTTTGGCGGATAGGGCTGCATCACTTTTGGCAGAGAAAAGCGCTTTCTCCGGCAAGGACGTGGGGGCGTGCTCCAGGTGCGGGCAGGCAATCGACTCCACCCACATGCTAATGGAGATAGCGCGTATCGACGGAGAAATTGAAGCCAACGCGCTGCTTATTCAGGAGGTCGCAACCAAAACCAAAGAGGCTAACACGGCCTTTATTGCTTCGACCGCAAGGAAAACCACGGCACAGGAGAACGCGAAAAAAGCGAGCGAAGCGTTCCACTCCTTGAAGCTTAAAACCCAGTTACACCAATCCATGACCGTGAAAGCGCAAGATCTTAAGAATTCCTTAGCTACAGCCGAGGCTGAGCACGCCAAAAAGAAAAGCGAATCGGAAAACTTGGTTAGGGTTGTGGCTAGGGTGTATGCCGAACTGGCTTCTTCCGAAGCTCAGGTTGCTAAGGCTATTTTAGAGGCCACGACTGCGAGAGCAAGTGTGCAAAAAGCAGAATCTACCCGGGGGAGGCTGGAAGCCTTAAACGCCCAGTTGGAGGAATTGACGGCGGCAGGGATTCGCGAGCGAGCGGAATACGAAGCGGAAATTGTGAGACTGATTGTAGTCGCCGAGGAAGCGAAGCTAGCGCATGACGGGCAGGTAATTTTGTTGAGCATCCTTCGGGAAAAGATGGAGGCGGCCCGATTGGCGGTTGAGGCAGCCAATACCAATCTGACAACCGTGACGCTGGCGCTCCATGCTTTGCGCACAAGGATCAGTGTGGCGGAGCAGCGAGCGGAGAGCATCAAAACCGCAATTGCTAGACTTGTCTCGCAGCAGAGCACGTTGGTAGAAGCCCGGTTCGAGTTGGGCTTGATGAAGGAGCGCTCGGAGATAGACGAATGCGCCGCAGGGCTCCTGGACGCGCGTAGCGGGCTACCCGTGTACCTGATTGACCAAGCACTTCCATTCTTGGAGGATCGAATCAACTACTATTTAACCATGCTTGGCATGGAGCGCCTGGTCGTGCAGCTTAGTACTTTGGCGGAGGATAAGGAAACCCTAGCGGTATTAATCGACAATGGGCGGCCAGGGCCCAGGCTGGACGTGGCGGCCTATTCCGGAGGCCAGCTTGACCGCGTGGAATACGGTGTTAAATGTGCCCTTGCGGACTTGGCAAGGCAGAGCAGAGGGGTAACCTTTGGGCTCGTTTGCTTTGATGAACCGAGTGGCGGGTTAAATGCGGCCGGTAAGGATGCGTTGATAAGCCTCCTGTACGAGCGCTGTTCGGCGTACCCCGTCACCATTTTGACCAGCCATGATGAAGCCCTTATACGCGCATTTCACAATCAAATCCGGTTTGGGCAGGGGCCTGATGAGGAAACTATTGTATTGGGGGAACAAGTAGGGTTAGAAATAAAGGAGAATTTAGTGAAGGAGATGGCCGCAGTCGATTAAAATATTATTCCAGTTATTCCATAAAAGGAGCAACAGAATGACCAGTGAACAACCAGGACAGGTAGAAGGAGCAGGGGAAATGAACGAGCAAAAGCCGGTGGATATTGAGGCAATAAGGGCCAGAGCAAACGCAGCAACTCCAGGGCCATGGGGGACAGGCCATAATGATACCTATGTATCTGGCCCGTTAACGGATGGGGAATGGGACTGGATTATAGGTGATATTCCGGTCGATGACGGGCAAGAGCAAGAGGATTACAGAGGACATCGGATAAAGGAAAATTGCATATTTGTGGCCAATGCCCGCCAAGACGTTCCCGCCCTATGCGATGATGTTGAAGCCCTGCGCTATACGCTAACCGTTTTACGCATCATGGCTGTACAAGCGCAGTCCATAGGGAAAGACATAAACCCAAGTAAAATACTAGAGGAGTTAAACCGTGAGCATAGATAAACCGGTGGATTTGGACGCATTGATCGAACAGCTACTAGATGATGACCAGGACTTCCCAGGGCCAAACGTCCTGGTTAAAGTTTTGCGGGAATTAAAGGATGCCAGAGCCCTATGCGATGAGGTTGAAGCCCTGAGGGAACGGGTGAAGGAGTTGGAAAAAAAGAACCGTGACATCTTAGACTCTTTAGATGACGATATTCCTGAGTACAACGATTGAAAGCCTTGCGTGTAGTTAAATGCTGCGTTTGCGGACTCGGAACCGTTGAATCGTTAGGGTATCCATTGGGAGGTGACCCAGATAATGTTATCGGCCCCTTTTGCTGGAAATGTTATAACATTAGATACGAGAGAAGAAGAATAAAACAGGAACCAACCAAAGGAACGGAGAAGGTATGAAGCGGATAGAAACAAAATGGGCAGAGGTAAGCAAACAATTGAATCCATTGAGGTCTAAAGAAGTTAAAGAATCTCAACGGCTTATGTTTTTTGCTGGTGCCTGTGCAGTCGCTGAATTGTTGGTAGAGGCTGAGAAGTCACCCTATGGCGTACAAATCATAGAGGACTTTGGCCGAGAATTGGCCGAGTGGGGAGAAATGAATGGATAAGGCTACAATCACATGAAATATGAATGTTTATATTACCAATTGCTTTTTTCTTTTGCGTGCGACAGTGATGCCTTAATTTGAGCACCAAATGCCAGGAGCTTTGGCTTAATGTCGCTCATCTGCCCTTTGGACCATACAGGGTTTTCCCCTGCCGATATAGTGGTAACAGAATTCGAAAAATAGGGGTGATAGACTTTTAAATTTGAAAAGCTCAATCTAAACTTTTCATCCTTCACTTCCACTTTCATTGTGAATAGAACTTTGTTCCCCTCCTGTCCGATGCAGCTAAGACCTTCGCATGGATAGCCTACCATTCCATTGCCTATCAAACTTCCATCTTCTTTGTTTTCATACTCCAGAACCGCTTTAGAGGACTTAAAATTCTCTGCGATCCAAATCTTAACTCCATCGAATAGCGAGTCCTTTGCAAACCCAGGAACCTGAAAAACCTGCTCTATTTCGAGCTCTTGTGGTTTTGCTTGTTGCGAGCTGGCGCAGGCCAACATAAGGATTGGCGCTAAAATGATGAAAAGATTCTTAAGCATAAGGTCCTTTTTTTATCGATTTGACTGGGTTTATCTGGAAATGGAGAAGTCTATTTACGGAGGATATCAAGCACTTTTTCCAATTTATCTTTCAACATGGAAATATCCGCCTTCAGCGATCCAAGGTCGCCAGCAATCTCCTCTCTGGTGACCCAAACATTCTCGGATCTTGTCTCATGGGGAAAGCTATCGGCATAGCCCATTCTCCTTAATTTTCCCTGAATTTTTCCGGGAACGGAAACTCTTCCGGTCTCGTACGCCGAGTAGGATTTTTGGTTAGATCCAAGTTTTTGAGCCATTTCGGTTTGCGTCAAACCCTTTTCTATACGCCAATTCTTTAAATTTTGCATAATTTAGCCGTTTCTATAAATACTTTGGTAAATCCGAGCAATTACTTGACATACCCAAGTAATCTAGAGTATCTTTATGTATGTGCAATTTGGTAAACAACAAGAAAGGCTTAAAACATGAGTTCCACAAAAAAGACCCCCTCTCTAATAATTGCAGTAGATAAAGAAACCAGTATGAAAGTTAGAGAGCTTCAATTTGAATTTTTCATAAAAACCGATGGGGGAAGAGTTTCCCAAAGCGCTATAGCCAACAAGGCGTTTTCCAAAATTACCATAGCGGATTTTCTTCCTAAAAAAGAATCTTAATAACACTATAACCGTCTGTCAATAAATAAAATAGAGAGAACCAACAAATGCTAAACACAATAAATAAACCATTACACGACAGTCATAATCGGTTTTCATCAATTCAAGATGTGTTTCCAATCGATTTAGGTCATGCTTTAGAGCCAACACAGTCGAGTGAGTGTAGAGAGTACTCTACTCCATTCCGGATTTTTCCGACTAAAGGGAAGCCTGAATGCTATTCGATTTTGTTCGCGTGCAGCTACCAAACAAAATATGGGTTCTATGATCTTTTAGGTGAAGGCATTCCAGAAGAGGTGGCAATCATGATTTTGGAGGCTGTTCACGAAAAAATGAAGAAGCCTGATTCAATCAACATGCGATCGCATTTTGCCCCAAGGTTCATTTTTATGTTGGCTGGTGCCGAAGTATGGGGAAATCGAGGTGAAACATGGTGGCATGGCTTAGCGTCGAAAAATTCTGTTTGTAAAGGAAATCGATGCTGAAAACAAATAACACAAATACCGCTTGTTATTTGTGTTATTTAGTATACATTTGTGGAATAAGAGATTCCAGAAATTTAAGGGACAGCAAGGCCCCTCACCCAAGTAAGGATTGAAATAAAAAACCGAAACCAAAAATAAATTGCCGGCCTCGGGGGGTTAAGCCTTGCAGCCTCCCTTACTTGGGCCTTCCGAGCGCCGGCAACATATTTGGAGTGTGTATGCGCGATTGCGCTACTAAAATCAGATCGTTTGAGTATGAAGCAAGGTAAGCTGCCAGCTTTTCAGTTTTATCCCGGCGACTGGAGAAAAGATCCTGGCGTGCAATCTCTCTCTTTCCATGACCGTGGGGTCTGGTTTGAAATTATCTGCCTCATGCACGAATCAGAATTTAGGGGAAAACTAATTTTAAATGGCAAGCCTATGCCACAAGACGCTCTTGCCCGCCTGCTCGGTTTGGATAACCAAATTCTAACCAAAACAATCGACAACCTGTTAAACTATGGCGTAGCATCCCTATGTGATGAGACCGCCGCCCTTATCTGCCGTAGAATGTTGCGCGATGAAGAGGTCCGTATTATACAGAAAAATTTCGGCAAGCAGGGAGGAAATCCGGCGTTGTGCGAAAATTACAATATGCCTGGTTTTGTTTATCTCATTCAGAGATCAGGAGACGGCAAAACGAAAATAGGAATTAGTGAAAACCCAACTCGGAGGCTTTACAGGCTTCGGTCAACCCATAAGGGTCAATCTCTGGAAATGCTAGGCTCGTTCCATGTTCAGGATATGGGGTATACGGAATCATGCCTACACAAAAAATATGCCTCAGTCGCTGATGGTGAATGGTTTTCAATAGGAAATAGCGAAATTGAAGAAATTAAGCAATATTTGATAGAATTACCCCATAAGGGTCAATCCAAGGATAATGAAACCCCTTCATCTTCATCTTCATCTTCGGATCAAGATAAAGATAAGATCACCCACCCCGCGCGCGCGCATGTGCGCGTTGATGGATTCGAACCGGTGAGACCTGTTGAATCTCCGCCTCCGACAACTCAGTTTTGCGCCGATCGTGCCTTGAAGGTTTTGAACCTCTATCCGTCTGTTGCCAAAAAAGACGGTAGGCCGGTTAGCAAATCTATGCACGCTCAAAACCTCCTGGCGGCCCGTATAGCCAAGAGTCCGGATTACCCATGGGAAGAGCATGCCCAACTCATGGAGTTGAACCACACGCCCCCTGACGCCCATAAATGGGCGGATACGTTGCCGGATCAAATTGCCTTGAATGGACTCAGGAAAAGCAAAATCGAAATCAACAAAGGAGCCGCGAATGGAAGCCATCAAGCAGGCGCTAAACGCTTTGAATCTGAAATCCAAAGAAACGCGCGTCGAGCAAAGGAAATTTTCGGACCTCGATCGAATGCGGATAATACGCGGGATGATAGCGGGGTTTTTCATAGCCACGGGGCGGGGGATTCCTGATGCAGATTACCTGGAGCCAGCGGTGGAGATGGCTATGATTGATTGGGCGAGAATTCCTGCTGGCGATCTTCCCGAAGTTTGTGCAAGAGCCAGGCTTCTTGCCACTGGTAAAAACGGAAACTGGCCAGCCACTACAACGGAAGTGATGCAAGCATGGCGAAGCATTTCCTCCGAGTACCATCGAACAGCTTACCAGAGGATTCAAAAGGAGCGCGAGGCGCTTATTGAGTCCGGTACCGCACTGGCGGAGCCTACCATCACAGAAATATCCGATCAAGGGCGAGAAGATTTTTTCGATGAATTGTACGCAAGCGCAGGCCTGCGGCGCCATAAGGTTACACCAAACTAAGGGCTGATTTTGGAATGAGAGTTGAAGTAAACCAAATAAAGGCGATAAAATGAGCAGTACAGGCCGTGGATCTATCCGAGTCGAAAATGATTTTTACCCAACACCGGTCCAAACCATTCAATCCATTTTTGACAGGATCCATTGGGGCAAGGTCGAAACATTTTTAGAGCCATGCCGAGGTGACGGAGTGATTCTGAACATGGTTCCCGATCCAATCGTAAAACATTCTTGCGAGATAATGGACGGGCAGGATTATTTTCTTACGGCAACCCCTTCGGTCGATTTGACTCTAACGAACCCGCCATTCTCGTCCGCGCTGGAGTTTCTTTCAAAAGCGATCGACGGCTCGAAAACTGTGGTGTTTCTGTTGCGAACCAACTTTCTCGGATCTGCAAAACGAATGCCCTATCTTTCCGCTCATAGGCCAACACACCTGTACCAGCTTTCGGAAAGGCCGTCATTTGTGGATGTTTGCAAAGGCGGGCTTGTTCGAACTACCGGAGCGGCAGGAAAAATACTTAACTCCGAAAAGAAGAAAGGATGTGGTTGGGCTTTTCAGAAAAATGCAGGAGTTAAAGAGTGCCCAAACTGCGGGGGAAATGTTAGCGCCGGCACCGACTCGATTGAATACGCTTGGTTTTGTTGGGATAACGGACAGATAATGAAAGACATGCCTGGAATTTATTTTCTATGAAAAATCCGGTATTATATCAAATCAGCATTTCGGAATTCGTCACCAATTATAATGGTCACGAATATTCTTTAGGAGTGTTCGGTAAAATTTTAGGTAAAGCCTTTTTTAAAATCGTGTTTCGCGTAACTTATTCTTTTTGATTGGAGCGAGAATGAGCAAGAGCGTTGTTGAGTGGGCAGATGCCGTATGGGACCCGTTAGTGCTTTGGCCATCCAAACTCGAAGAACCAATTTCATTAACAGGCGCATTAAAAATATTTACCGGGCTTCATTCGGACCTATGGGATGATTCCGTTCCTTTTGAATACCTGGATAGCATTATGGATGTGGTAAGGCGTTCGGAAAATCACACGTTTCAATTTCTTTCCAGGCGAACCGATCGAATGGCAGAATACTTCCTTACTCGCCCGCCAGTTGGGTGGCCGTTTCCAAATGCATGGCTTGGAGTGTACGCAGAAAGTCAGCCAGCCTTCAATGCCAGAATGGAAATGTTTAAACCGATTCCGGCAGCTTTGAAATGGCTTTCGTACCAGCCAGCATTAGGGCCTATTAATCTGAGAAAGGCGCTAAATATCATAGGCGCAGAAGGATCTGCATTGTGGATGCCAGGAAATGGCGCGCGTGATTTGGACTGGGTAGTCTGTGGCGGAGAGTTTGGGAAAAATGCAAGAGCCTCAAACCCCGAGTGGTTCCGGCTTGTTCGCGACCAATGTTGCGCCGTCGGTGTCCCATTCTTTTTCAGCAATTGGGGAGAGTGGGCCCCTGATCACCATGGCTCGTCGATATCTCTCACGCGCATGGCTGTTTTTCATCCGGAGGATACTGGGGAACCACCTATTTACCTTCGGGATATGAATCCATCAAATCGGTCTGCATGGGCTGTAAATGCTTATGGAGACACTCCAATGTACATGGTCGGAAAGAAGCATTCCGGACGATTGCTGGACGGATTAGAATGTCAGGAGTTTCCAGAATGAATATTATGAAGAGCGGTTCGAAGGTGGTATGCCAAAAGTGTTTTGCAGTTCAGTCGCTACCTGTTGCAAATATTGAAGCTGGTCGGTACGCGGATTACGCCTGTGTGGAATGTTCCGAAAAGATGAATATTCTCAGCCTAGAAATCGTAGAAAGGCGAGTTTTGGAGCTGAAATGTTGGCCCGACAATTTCAGGCAGATCAAGCGAGGCGTTAAAACTTGCGATATACGAGTCAATGACCGAGGCTACAAAGTAGGGGACACTCTTCACCTGCGGGAATGGATCCCCAGTGCCGATTACGATTTAGATGGGAGTGGAGAATACACTGGCCATTTTGTTTATGTCCAAGTCAAGCATGTGGTATGCGGTCAGCTTGGGATTCCACGGGGCCTCGCCGTCCTGTCGATTTCAAGCCCGCAGTTGTGGAGAAATAAAATACTTGGTAAAAAAACTAAAAAGGTGTTGACCGTTTAAAACCTTTTGGGTAATTTAAAGAATATGTTATTCCATAGAATTAATAGGAATCAGAATGTCACTTAACGGAGCGAAACTTTGCCCTACTTGCGGATCCATCGGATGGAAGGAAAAAGGCTCCCGCATGTACAGATGCAAAAGCGACCACCGCTTTGGGAATAAGTTTGGTGCCAAGCGCGCCAATGTTGGGCTTGGTACGGATCCGGAATTAACCAGGCGGTTCGGACACTTCGATTCGCGTCTTGAGTTGGATTATTTTAGAGAGGTGCTTGGCTGGTTGGAAAAAGCGGGAGAGATCACAGAGTTGAGGCACCACACAATTATTCACCTTATCCCAGGTTTCAATTTTGAAACAGACTGGGATTACAAAACCAAGGACGGCGTATATCGCATTGCAGATACCAAAGGCGTGGCCGATGCTCGTTTTAAGTGCATTGTTGCCATGTGGCCGTTCTTTGGTCATGGGCCCTTGGACATCGTGAAGCGGTCAGGAACAAAGTGGCTTATTCGGACGGTCCCAGTAGGCAAGTGGGGAATTAAACCAGGGATCACGGCTCCCTGGGAATTCACAAAGGTGGCATGATGGAAGCAACATCCTCAACAAATGAATTACTCACAGCTACGGACCTTATGGACTGGCTACAGGTTGGGCCAAAATGGGTGGAGAAAAACACTCAGGCCCGCCGCATTCCCGGTCAATTCAAAGCGGGCCGTGCATGGCGCTATGACCGGGCCGCTATTGAAAAACAACGCTTAGCCACTGGCCAAATTCTCTTGCCGAAAAAGTCTAAATAATGCAACTTTATAATGGCCAGCCCATGGCGCCCATATCCGGAGGAAACTTCGCTATGGGCATTACCAAACTAGCGCCAAACCATTTTTTCATCAAAGCACGGCATAAGACCAATGGGGAAGACCGTCGGGAACAGCTTCATTTTACTGGCACAAAAGCCCAGGCGGAAGAAAAGTACCTCGAAATCCTTAGACGCCTCCGCCGCGAAAAAAAGCCCGCTCAGGCCTTTGGCGACCTTTTAGCCGCATACTGTGAAAGCCGGGGCGGCGTTATACCCCGGTCCCAGCGATCGATTTTCGAAGATCTTGCCAGGGATTTGGGCGGTGTAGATTTGGCGGCCATTGGCGACAAACTGCAAGAGTATGCCGGCATACTTAGGCGGTTGCCGTCTAAAACCACGGGCCGCAAATTATCGGCTGCAAGCTTAAACCGGAGACGGGCCATGGTGGCAGCCTCATTAAACTTGGCTGTTGAGTTAAAAATTATCCCACACTCACCGCTTAACGCCGCCGTATGGCCAAAAGAGAATGAAGTCCCTCGGGATCGATTTTTGTCCCACGTCGAGTCTACGGCCCTGCTGAACGCTATTTCCATGTCGGCCCCGCACCTTTTGCCTGTGACGCAATTTGCCCTTCAAGTGCCGTGCCGCAAGGCAGAGCTTGTATCCATGACCCGCGCCGATTTGGATCTCTTCCACAATGCGATCAGAGTCCACAACGGCACAACCAAGAACGAGGCTGGCGCATGGAAACCGATTCCTCCGAATATGGTGCCCTATTTCCGATCCATTCCTGCGGACTGTCCGTACCTTTTCTATCGCATGGAGCGCGGCCAATACGCACCCCTTGGGGATTTTAAACGATCTTGGGCGACAGCCAAGCGTATTGCCGGAATTCAGAACCTGCGTTTTCACGATACTCGGCACATATCCGCTACTGCATTGGTGGACGCCGGCACCCCAGAAAGGGCCGTCATGGACATAGCCGGATGGCGCACAAATATGCTTTCGACTTATTATTCCAGTTCCAGCAAAAAGGCTTTAAGCCTTGTTAAATTTGGTAACGGAAGTGGCAACACAGGGGCAACTTTCGAGGGGGTTGGGCTAAAAACTGGTAAGAATGGGACAGAAAGGACGGTTTTGTAACGTGTCCTTTTGTCTCTTAATCAGCGGGTCGAAGGTTCAATCCCTTCAGTACCCACCATTTTCTCCTGGCTTATTGCGGGATTCTGCAAGGAATCGCCATAGTAAGACCCGGGGGCTTGGTGACCATCCCTCTCGAAAACCCCCATTGTACCCCCACGAACCCCCACAAAGGGGCAACGTAGGTGGCAACTTCCATTTAACCCGGGCGCCTTGGGCTGGCTTCCCTGGTACTTCAAATTTTTGCCTTTCCTCCAAGGCCCTGCTAAAACTTTGCCTAAAACCCGTCCAAGCTACCGGATCAAATAGCCAGTCCGTCGTACTGCCGGCGAAAGGGAATCCCCTTGCCGGTGGCTTGGCTCCCCAGGAGGTTGGCCGATGAAAGAGCGACCGATTTTGTTTTCTGGCCCCATGGTGCGAGCGATACTCGACGGGCGGAAAACTGTAACGCGGCGAGTGGTAAAGCCTCAGCCTCCAAGCGATTGTCAGGTATGGGCTGGATGGATCCTAGACTCAACATCAGGTGATGACGTTGGGAAAGCCTCCTGGCATGACCAGGTTGGACCACTGGCCTACAAAACCCACCGGGTACGATGCCCCTATGGCCAGTTAGGGGATCATTTGTGGGTGAGGGAAGCTTGGTCTTATTACCGCCCATTTGCATCGGATCGAACAAACAAAATTCTGTACCGTGCCGACCTAGATAATTGCGGTCAATGCCCAGTCCAGCTAGATAACGACGTTGTTTTAGTTGATCCTCGGGACGGATGGAAACCATCTATCCACATGCCTAGATGGGCTTCCCGCATATCCCTAGAGGTTACAGAGATTAGGGTACAGAGGTTGCAGGATATCACGGAGGATGAAGCCATCCGCGAGGGAGCGGTATGGCACGACTTCGGGCGGGAATGCGGCCATTTTGGAGCATGGCAGGGCGTGGGCGATTGCAAGGGCGAATTTCACCCCCAGCGCAACGGGTGGACGATGGAGCCACCTGCGGCGAGTGCGGGAAACTGCTTGCCGTCTGCTCGCATGGCTTTTGCGAATCTGATAAATAAAATCAACGGGCCAGAGACATGGGCATCAAATCCTTGGGTCTTCGTGATTTCGTTTAGGAGAATGTATGCACAATAAACCACATACCGAAAACGCAAAGGCAAAAATGAGAGCCGCTCGTCTAGGCGTACCAGCTCTCTGGAAGCATCGTCCGTCTAGGATTGTTGGCGGAGCGGTAGAGTACCGGTGTGGCCGATGCGGTCTTTTTTTCCAGCGCGGCAATTTCTATAAAAACAATCGAACAATTCTTGGTATAAAAAACCAATGCAAGGCGTGCCATATTGAGGGTTCTATTAGAACGCGAGATATCAAAAAAACAAGAGAAGCAAACAAAATCTACGCTCGCGCCAAACGCATCAAGGATCCGGAGGCGGTTCGGGCTATGGAGCGCAAAAGAGTTCGCGTCAAGGACGACCGAGTAGAGGCTAGGTCCATACTGAATGATGCCGTAAAATCCGGAAAGATACTAAAGCCAAGCGACTGCTCTTCCTGCGGCCATCATGGCCGGATTACTGGACATCATCAAGATTATTCTAAGCCCTTGGAAGTCGAGTGGTTATGCTACGAATGCCACGGGAAGGAACATCGTCATGCAGTATAAATATTGGATATGGGCGATCAGCTTTAAGAGGGTGGAAGTATGAGAGAAGAACTGCGCGCCGACATAATCGATTTATTCGAGGAGGCTCTCCCTCTCACAATAAATGAAAATGGCGTTGTATTGGATGGCCCCGGCTTAGAAGTCATTTCAGATCATGGAACGCATAAAGGGAAATACCTAGGGTTTGAAATACTTGTCGCTCAGTTTTCAGTTGGCGTGTGGCGTTCGGTTGGATGCTATTACTCCAACAATCTTGGTTTCTCCAGCGCATTAAGCGTCCACGCTGAAGCGTATAGCCATCGCTCAGGTGCCGTCCTTGGTGCGTGCCAATATCTAACCGATAGGCTGTCTACGGAGCCTAAAACTCCGTTCATAACAAAAGTCTTGGGCAATATTGCGAAAGTGGCAAGCCAATTTACTGCACTCGATAGAATGGTGGAAGCATGAGTTCGAATACATCAGGTGTGAAATCTGCAATCCTGATGATGCAACGCCAGCGGAGAAAAGGAGACATCATATGAGCGCTTACGTTTTGCTGTTCCACATTGATGAAGAAACTGGTGAAATTTGTGTGCCACCTCTAAAAATGGGTCACGCAGTATGGATTATGCTGCAACGCAAGACAAAAACCGAACTTATGCGCGATTTGGTGCACGGAGAAATGGGTTTCTGCGAGGAAGATGCTCGGGTCTACTTTAAGCACAAATTTACGGATAGGGTTTACTACGCACAAATGGCGGCAACAACATGAGCGATGCGCAAAACGATCCTTTGAGCTCTGATGCGCCAAGTTACGGTCCATGGCGCTGTTTTGATTGCAAGAAAATCATTGAAAAAGGTGGGCTACACGCGTACCGGGCTACAGGGGTTGAGTTTCCTGGAGTTAATGAGAACGGCTTAGTAACGCATTTTGTGGGGCATAGGTACCTGTGTATTCCTTGCAACAAAGAGCGCGACGACGCGGAAATACGAAACCGATTGCACAGGCCACAAGGCAGGAGATAAAAGCATGAACCGCATCAACCACCCCATCCACTACGGCGGCGACACCCTATACGAAGCCATAAAGGTTATCGAGGCTTGGGGCTTAAACTTCAACCTTGGAAACACTGCCAAGTACATCTCCCGAGCAGAACTCAAGGGAAAGCCCGTGCAAGACCTGGAGAAAGCTCTTTGGTACTTAGCCCGGGAAGTCCACAACCGGGGCGGAAACATTCACCACGCTATTCCAACCCCTGAAGGTGAAATCTTGGTGGCCCTAAGGTTTGCCTTGGAACACATCACGGAATGGGAAATTGACGATGACCGAGGAGTGGCAGAGGCGTTCGAAGTCCTCACCAAGGTCGCTGATATTCTAAACAACGCGCTTGAAGCAGTAACCCCGAACTTGGCGGATTCCAAGAAAACAAAGGAGACGTAACAAAATGCAAAGATTAATGTTTTTCGAAATCGCAGAGGGCCATTTTGCGGATCAAGCGCAACGAGACTTTGAGGCTGCGCAAAATATTGCGCACTCCAGAGGGGTACCTATTAAGGTGTCCATGGAAATCACAGTCTTTCCCGAGTCCCGCGCTCACCGTGGCACAGGTAAAGTGCGGTTCAAGACTTCCGTAAGAGAGCCGGCAAAAGACTCGATCGAGTTTATCACCGAAGTGAGCAAGGAAGGCTTGATCATGGACTCCGGCCACCGTCAAAACCAATTAAAGCTTAACGACGGGAAAGGCGGTGAAGCATGAGTATTGAAAAGGTGTATTTAACTGCAAGCCCAGACGGAAAGCTGTCAATAGGAAACCAGGTAATCGAACTCAAGGACGTATCCAGATTGACCTTTTCAACCGACAATTTATTGGCTTTCGAAAAGTTTGTCGCTTTGAATAAGGAGGAAGCGAATATTTGTTATTCTGCAAAATCCGTTTCTTTAATGCCAAAACAGCCTGAGAAGGCGTATGCGCCTATCGCTATATGCGCTCTACAGGACTCCGAGGCCTTAATTCATCTAAACAAAGCTTTAGACAAGGATCTTTCCATTGCGGAATTTGAAAAGCTTCTATACCGCCTAAGAAGATATGGAGATTTTCTATCAACCATATCCCACTTGCGATCGTTTAGTGTTGCCAAAAAACAAACCTATGAAAGAGACGTTGACAATTCTGGAAACTTCCGCCTGCTAATACAGCGCGAAGCGATGGGGGTAGGTAATTGGGTTCCCCCTGAAAAACTTTCGTTCGTGGTGCCAGTATTCACTTATTTACAAGACGCCTTCAAAGTAGATCTGGATCTGCTTTTCTCCGTAACGGACGCGGGAATCCCTGTTTTCCGTTTGGAAAACCTAACCTTCGCCGAGGATCTTTTAGCTCGTCGAATCGAAGTTCTGGACGCTCGCCTGAGTAGCGCTTCCACATGCCCGCAGTATTGGGGAGTTATACAAAACGTCCCCATGGACGATTCCTGGATGTATCGGGAAAACAAAGCAAACCTTTAACCGCACCAGACGGCCTCTGGGAATAAACCAAAAGGAAGATCATGAAGAAGTATACGAGAACCATCATTGAACACGTGGAAGCCGTTCAGTTCGACGGAAACGTGCCGCCCGATGTGGATGGACAGCCTACAAGCACTGTTCGGCTTAGCGGTGACGGCATGCCATTTATAAACACGGTCTCTGGACCGCTATTCTTGAACACTGGGGATTTCATTGTGTACAAGGGCAGCGATATTTCCATAGTTCCTGAAAGCGAGTTTCTGGATAACTACAAGGAAGTTGCCGAGGAGACGAAGGAAGCACTTGTAGAGGCCGCGGGCGTAGAAGCCTAGTCAGAGCATGAGTGGTCATCCAAATGTCTAGGATACAAGGCTTGTTTGAGCAGTCTTGGATCAGGGTTAAAACCCCTGCCTCTCATCTTTTAAGTAATCCAATAAAAAGGAAGTGATATAATGCCGTGCTCGGAATGCAATACTGACTCTCCAGAGCCATTTGACTGTTATATCGAATCCGATAGCCCAGAAGTAGGCTACTGGTTTATGGTGGCTGGCGGCCTTCACGCGTCTCTGGTCGGCGTCTCGGTTGATGGGGATCTTGTTTATAGGTTCCTGATATGCCACACAAAGAACCACCCGGAACCCGATCCAGACCAAGAAATCCTTTGCATAGAATGCTTCGATCGCCTCTACCCAGAATTTGGAGATGGAGAAGATGAAGATTTCGGTGAAACAAAAGAAAGTTGGCAAAATTGATGGACAAGATATTCCTTTGGATTTTTATGGCGTTTACAATCTTTGGAATAGCGATAATTCTATACGCTTTCGCAGTGATGGCAGTTGGCAAAATCAAAAGAATTCGCCGTCGCATGGGAATAGGCGTGTACCCAAGGAAGTGGATGGGAGAAGCATGGAAAAGATGAATAACCCAGGAAAAGGGCAGGAATTTACGGATCCAACCTGGGAGCGGTTTCACCTGCTAGCTGGAAGGGCCGGGGCATTTATGGCGTTATTCATCGAGTGCCAGCCGTACATCGAAGAGTTTGGATCTTCGGGTTGGATGGATCCGGAGACAGCAAAGAAGGTTGATTATTGCTTGCGTGGAATGGAGCATTTTGGTCCGCTCCTGGAAAAATTCAAAGCCTTTATGACGGCGATGGATGAGACTCCAATGGAACTTGTAGATCCGGAAATATTAAGCTTTCTCGATTCCTTATAAAATTAATACACATAAAGCATAAAGGTGTGCTATATTAAACAATGAAGGCGGATAAAATGAGCGGCAACTCAAAGCGCGTACTTAGTATGACTTTGCATCGAAAATGGTTCGACGCTATTGCGAAGGGGAAGAAGAAGAAGGAATACCGAGACTCCAAGGATTACTGGCTTAAAAGATTTTTCGATCCCGAAGGTCGATTGATCAAGTACGACGAAGTGCATTTCAAGAACGGGTACTCGCCGGAAGCCCCATTCATGCGTGTGGAATGGTTAGGCATGAAGAAGATAACGGTTGAAGGATCGGAGGTCTGCGCGATTCAACTAGGAAACGTGCTGGAGATCCTTAATTGGAAGGGGCCGGCAGCATGAACCGCCCAATCTGGACCACCGAAAAGCGTAAAGTCAAAGACCTTATTCCCTGGCCGAGAAACCCCAGGCGCATCACCGAAACAAAGATGATGCACCTCAAGGAAAGCCTGAATAAGTTCGGGTACGCCGATCCAGTAATCGCAAATGTG
The DNA here is from genome assembly GCA_031368095.1 of Actinomycetes bacterium. Classification (GTDB taxonomy): domain Bacteria; phylum Actinomycetota; class Acidimicrobiia; order Acidimicrobiales; family JANYDT01; genus JANLQX01. The sequence continues at coordinate 19,542 of JANLQX010000514.1, forward strand.
GACGAACAGCTTATTGCGGGTCACATGCGCCTCAAGGCGATGGCGATTCTTAAAATGGTAACACCGGATACCGATGTCGATGTTCGCATTCCTAATCGGCGCCTTACCGAAGACGAAGCCAAAGAACTGGCTGTTCGTCACAATGGCAAATTTGGCGAGTGGAATATGGAAATGCTATCCGCAGATTTTACCTATGGAGAACTGCTTAATTTCGGCTTTGAAAAATTCGAACTAGGTTTCGACATGGGTAACGAGCCGCAAAAAGAATCTCATGGGGAAGACCAGGATCCCGAAGACGACGAAGCCGACGGCAAAGAGCCTCAGGACAGCCAGGCGGGCGACAGCGCAGTCAATAACGCAGAAATTCCATCCGGGAATCGCCAGGGCGGGCCGAGCGTGGAACCGGAGGCTTTGGACCTGAAGGACATCGAAGAGAATAACCCAAAACTACAGGCGTTTTTAGATCGCCGTCGCGCAGCAAAAGAGCGCGGCAAGGATAAGGGAGAATTGAATTTCTGGCTCTGCATAGTTTTTCAATCCTACGAACAGAAAATGGAGTTTTCCACCAAACTAGGGCTGGAAACAAAGTACGGCATGTATGCCAATGGAGAGGAGATTGCGAAAAAAATTGCTCTATCCATTACCGAAACGACTCAAAAACCTGTCCAGGTGCCGCTAGACAAAGTACTATCAAAGATGGTTCAACAATGAGTGGAGGTGATACTGAATGGCAAAGAAGAAAGCAGCTAAAAAACTCAAGCCCGTCCCGCCCAAAAAGCGTGGCGCCAAGCCCCTAAAAAAGGCGGAGGCAAGAAAGGCAAAGGCGGAGGCAAGGGAGGCGGCGGAGGCGGTTAAGCCTGCGGTGATTCTCGAAACCGACAAGTCTCGTTCGCTCTGCGAAACCATATCGCTTGAGTCGGACGGGACTTGTTTTCTTGGGTTCAGTCGCGGAAAAGACAGCATTGCTGCATGGCTGTACCTGCGCCGGTTCTTTAAACGTGTAATCCCATTTCACGTAGCGACGGTACCGGGTCTGGGTTTCGTGGACCGAAGCCTAGCCTATTATGAGGCGTTTTTTCAAACTCCAGTGCTGCGCCTCATGGACGGGGATGTGATCAAGGATTTAAACCGCATGATCTATCAGCCGGAATCGGACGAAGCCGAGATCGACGATTTAGAGCTTTGGACCTATAACAAACACAATATTTTGGACCTTTTGCGCAAGGTTTACAACATTCCAAATGCCTGGGGAGCGTTCGGCATCAATATGACGGACAGCCTGGACAGGCGAATATATGTAGCGCAATGCCAAGGCCGCCATGATACGTGGAAGACGTTCTATCCATGCTGGGATTGGACGAAGGAACAGATCCTTGCTTCTATAAATGCCGTGGGTCTGGCTCTGCCGGGCGACTATCTGCTCGCTTCGCGCACAGTTGCAGGAACACCGTCTTATCGGCACATCAAACGCATGCGAGATATGTACCCGGAAGACTTCGAAAAGATAACCCACATGTTCCCGTACGTATACGCCGAATTGGCCAGGCAAGAATTTCGAGAGGCTATGCCTAGATTCCAGAACGCTGTCAAGACCAAGAAGATCAAGGCCGCCTAAAAATGCTTAAGGACTACAACGGGTTTGGCGGAGACGATCGATACCGCTTAAGCATTGCTCATCGTAAGGCAGTGGCCGATAAAACGCTTCCCAATCCAGAAAGGTGCGAAATGTGCTCGCAGACAGCGGGTCTGATTGTTCGCCACAACGAGGATTACGATCAGCCAGTAAAAGGGGCTCACGCCCTTTGCGTTGAGTGCTATATCCGCCTGCGCACCAGATTTTTCAAACCCCGCTCCTGGCAGAACTGGCTTTCTCGCATTTTGGCCGGCGCAATGTCAAAGCCTTATCGAAGGGTCAGCGAATGCTGTTTGGCGCTTATGGGGGAAGACGATCCGAAAGTAGTCCAATGGGAAAACCCAAGGGCCTTTTGGTACCAAAGGCTTTCCGTTCGCCCACTGGATTTTCGGAAACTGCCAGAGGACGTAAAGGAGAGGCTAAGGTGACAACAGACCGAGAAATTGATTTAGAAGCGGCATTAGAATACTACAAATCCGTAGCTATCGTATGCGGATTTGCGATCAAGGAGTTGACGACATGGGCAGATGGCGAGGCGTCCAAGGGAAATAACCCGGTACCGAAACAAATTTTGGAGAGGCTGAAAAAAGCTCAGACGGGAGAGCAATGAAGCGCTTCTGGGGGATTCGACATGTGCGGTGGGCATGGTGCTGGCTAAACTACCTGATTTTCTTTAGCGTAATCGGAGGGGATTTCTGGAGATGGGTTTGCCCGAGCGACTGGGCGTACCTTCAGGACGTTTGGGATGGAAAGGCATGAAAATGGAGAAACAACCCCAATTCACGGACACCACCAGCACGGCTAAAATGACAAAAGCGCCAAAGGGCCGAGCGGAACTGGTGGCGGACTACTACCGAGAGCTACGGGCTGATGCGAGGATGCCAAGAGCTGTAAGGCGACAGCTTCTTCGCGATTTTGAAAAGGAATTACGGAAAGCAGGCGTCAATTGACCAGAGAGACATGGTATTTCTTTCCGCATAGATGCCTATTCTTGATCATTTTTTGGGTGCTTATTGTTTTGTGTTGCGTGGGTCTTGTTTTGATTAGCCCATTTTACTTGGCTAAAGTTTTGTTTAGCGCAAAACCCTTTGACGGAAAAAGAAAAATCTAAAAGGAGTTCGACATGTTAATGGAAATTGAAATGTTCACAGAGGACGAGTTAAAAGGAAAAGTGGCAGTGATCCGGGTATCCTCGGACGAGGAGGTCCATAGCGTCATGAACCAGATCAACGCCTTCCAGTCCCGCAGACCGGACCTAGCTAAAGTGTTCAGCTTCATGGTGCTCCCGAAAAACATGGAAATTCGGGATGTGATGGACGTGGCTCAGGAAATGGCGCGAAAAGCAAAGGACGCACCGGCATCGCATCCTATGGTAGAGAACACAGCGGCAGACAGGGCTGAAATCGTCATACCAGGAAAGTCAAAAGCCGATGCCAAGAGCTAAGCTTCGCGATCTTGAAATAAACGCCATAGAGACAAAGCCTGGGTGGTGGCAACTGGAATTCGAATCCGGAGAAATCCACCACGTTGAAGGGGATTTGTTTCGCGCCTTATTTAAAAAGGTGGTGGAAGAAAATTATCCAATAAAACTTGAAAAAAAGGTGGATCAGGTATGACCGGCTACACAATCAACAAGGGTGAGCGCCTGCGCGGGAACGTCAACGAGTCTCATGTGATGCTAAACCTGCCTCCATGCTCCATGCCAATGCCAAACGGAGACGGGACTAATGCCCCTACCTGGAGCAGCCCCCATCACCATACTGTTTTCAGCAGCGGAGAGCGAGAGGCCAGGAATCGCCGCGTATCAGCGCAGAACAGAAGAGTACGCAACAATGCGAAAAAAGCAAGCGAAGTAAAACCCGTGGGAGAAATCTGATGAACGAGGCAAGTATAATCAAAGCGCCAAGTAGGATAAAACCAGTCGAATTGTTTTACAAATGCGTCCATTTCAAGATACAGGAGCTTGTGGACAAGGAAACCTTTCAGGCCCTTGGGGAATCCGCCTGGATGCTTTTTGACCGGAACCTGCTTGGAGCTATGGACAGGATTCGCGAGAGGTACGATGTGGAAATCACGGTTAACAACTGGGCCACAGGCGGGCCTTTCTCGCAAAGAGGGTTCCGGTCCAGCGATTCGACAACCGGAGCCAAGCTATCCGGGCACAGAAGAGGCCAGAACTTGGATTTTGACGTGAAAGGCAAGACGGCGGACTGGGTGAGAAAAGACATCTTGGACAACAAGGATCATATTGATTTCATGTTGATTACGAGAATGGAGGTTGGAATCTCCTGGGTGCATATAGGCGTGGAGAACGTGCCTGGACGCATTCTGCTTTTTAACCCGGCATAGCACATGGCTAAAACAGCAGCAGAGAGAGGAAAGAATTTCAGGCAGAAAAACCCTGAAAAAGTCAAGGCATACGCACATGATGCCAGGCAACGAGAAAAGGAATACATGGAAACAAAAAAGAGAGAAAAAAGGGAACGATTGGCCAAAATAGCCCAGGAAGCCAGAAAGTCAACGCACGAATTAAGGATGTTGCCGTGTTAGGCAAAGTCATGGAAGAAATAGGTCTTGAAGGCCTTTTCGAAACCATTATCAAGGGTGAAAACTTTAGTGGCGAGGCTTTACGAGTGCTGAAAAAGGCTGAAATATCCGCCAAAAAGGAAGGGCAAAAAGTCGGAGTCACGCACCTGGTTCTTGCCATGCTTTGCGAAAACACCACAGAAACCAATGCTTTGGAAAAAGCGTTCCAGGCTGGTGAGGCAATAATTGCCGCTACGGAAAGTATTAAAAACGTGATCGAATCCTTTAAAATAGCAAAAAATGAGGCGTATCCTCAAAAACCTAAACACTAGGAAAAAGAATTATGTCGGAAGATCTTAAGAAAACAGGGAGGGTTCGAGTTCCGGCAAAGCACAAAAGGAACTTCGAGGAGACCCATGAAATACTCACGGAAGCCTATGTGACGTTTCTAACCAATGGCTACCCGAAATACCCCAACCCAAAAATGAAGCAGCCGACGATCAAGCAGCTTTGCGAAATCGCAGAAATGAACAAGAGGACAGTGGAAAGACACCTGGCGGAACTCGACAAAGACCTGAACTTCACCCGTCGAGCAAGCAAGTACAGACTGGCATCCGATGTGATTATGAAGTCATGGCTAAAAGCAGCAGTCAAAGGGAACGTCGCTGCCGGTGAGAAATTCATGCAGGTATCCGAACAGATTAATTTCGGGTCCATTGTGAAAATAGAGACTGGAGATCTTTATCCCGGGCCGGATTTGGTGAAGCTAGGCAAAGAAGACTTGATAGCCTATAAAGCCCTTATGAAGAAGATGGCCGGAAAGGCGGAAAGTGGTAACTCTCAACCCGCACCACGAACTACACAGGATTGAGGTCGAAGAAGCCCGTCGAGAACTGATTCCGTACATTAAGGGCAATATTCCCGGGTACATAGACGGTTGGGTGCACCAAAAGATTGCCGCAGCCCTGGAGCAGTTTTCAAGGGATGTGGTAGCCCTGAAATCCCCTCGTTTAATGCTATTTATGCCCCCCCGGCACGGAAAAAGTGAATTATCGAGCCAAAACTTTCCAGCCTGGCACCTCGGGCATCACCCCGAGCATGAAATCATTGCTGCATCCTACAACATCGACAAGGGCGAGGACTATTCCGAAAAGGCTTTAGAGTACGCGCAGGGCGAGTGGCATAAGCAGGTGTTCCCAGGCTTCGAATTCAAGGGTAAGAAGCAAAGCCGTTCCCACTGGAAGACCAAAAAAGGCGGAAAGATGCTCGGTACTGGTGTGGGTGGCGCCATTACCGGTAAAGGAGCGCACATTGTAATCCTGGATGACTTGGTGAAGAACTGGGAAGAGGCTATTTCCAAGACCAAGCGAGAAACAGCCTGGAACTTCTACACGTCCACCATTCGCACGCGCCTTGCCCCAGGCGCTGGCATAATTCTGATCATGACCAGGTGGCATGAGGACGACGTGGCCGGCAGGCTCCTCAAAAAGATGGAGGAGAACGCGGCAATCCGCCGATGGCAGATAATCGAGTTCCCGGCAATCGCGGAGAAGGACGAAGAGTTCCGAAAGAATGGTGAAGCCCTGCACCCCGAGCGGTATGGGTTGCCAGATTTGAAGGAAATCGAGGTTGAGGTTGGGCCCCGCGTCTGGATCTCTCTGTATCAGCAAAAGCCGCGTCCGCTTGGTGGACAGTATATCCGAGCTTCCTGGTTCAAGCGAATTTCCGTAGCGGAAATGCCAAAGCCGACGCGAGAGGTGCGGTTCTGGGATCTTGCTGTAAAGGCAGCCCAGGCAAACGATGAGTCTGCCAGTGTGCGAATGTTCATTGTGTCCAAGATCCCAGAAGGCGGACGGACTCCGTTGACATACGTGTACCTTCGAATGATGACAGCCTACAAAAAGGAATGGCCGGACAGCAAAAAGACCATTATTGCCCTGGCTTTGGCCGAGAAAATACCGATCGGCATCGAAGCCAATTCAGCTTTCGAAATCGCCGTGCAGGAGATCCGCGCCGACCTTAAGGGAAAGATCAATGTGACTGGAATCTCGATGTCCACGGACAAGCTCACGCGGGCATTGCCGTGGATGGACTTGGCTGAGGCTGGCCGAGTGTTCCTAGTTGACGGCGAAGGAGCTGATTGGATACCCGCTTTTCTTTCGGAGTGCGAAAGCTGGGATCCGCTGGAGAGCGCTCAGGCCGACAATCGAATTGACGCGGTTTCCGGAGCATATATGATGGTTGGAGTTAAAAAAATGGCCAAAATTATATGAAATCTGGAATAATAGCTTTAACATGAAAAGTATATTCCATAAAATGAAATACATTTAGAACGAAAAGGGGGCCTCTCTGCCTTTTAAAACAAGCTTTCCATTCTGGGGGTTAAAAAAGAAGGGCGTGGAGTTTTCCGACTTCATGCGAGATCTCCGTTACGATAACGGCGATGGGACAGATGTTCGTCAGGCCTATAAGAAAAATGTTTGGGTTTATGCATGCGTTCGAGCCATTTTCAATGGGCAGAATACCGTACCTTGGTACCTCCGCGATGAACGAACCCAAGAGCGCGTTAAAAAAACCAATCCATGGCAGCGCCTATTCCTGAATCCTAACCCGCTTATGGAATGCATGCAGGTCTGGAAGATGCATACCATACTTTTCGAAACCAAGGGTGAGTCTTTTTGGCTTTTGTTCGATGCGTACATGAAGCCTGTTGCGCTAAATGCGGTTCCGGATTCAATGTGGGTTTACGGGCCCGATAAAGTAACGCCATGGATTGATACCGATACACAGACATTCAAAGGGTGGAAGTACAAAGCACGCCTAGACCGGGAAGAGTACCAGTACTTCCGACCATGGCAGGTGCTGCGATTCTTCGACGTGGACCCAGACAATGTATTCAGGGCTTTAGCGCCTATCGAGCCAGCATCAATGTCCATTAAGGTTCAGGGCAAGGCTATGGGATTCAATGAGTCCTATTTGGACAATGGAGCAAAGGTTGACGGCGTAATTAATATCGACGCTGAGACTTATCAGGCAATGGGTGAAGAAGGCTTGGAGGCCATGCAGGAACGCTTTGCCGATAGGTACGGCGGATACCGTAAGAACGGAAAGACCCCAATTATCGCGGGCGGAGATTTCAAGCCTACTGGTTCCGGTCCAAAAGACATGGACTTCCAGAACCTTTCGGAATGGACAAGAGAGGAGATCATCGGTGCTTTTGGTGTGCCAGAACTACTGGTAGGCCTAACTAAAAATTTAAACATGGCGACTTCTCAAGAAGAAATCAAGATGTTTTTCACTAACAATGTCATTCCAAAGCTTGACTACTGCGCTTCCGTAATCAACAACAAGCTTCTGCTTGGAACCGGTGTGGAGTTCTATTGGGATAAGCACGCAATTAAAGCCCTTCAAGATGCCTTGGACTCAAAGGTGGCCAACGCTGTTGAGCTTGTTACTGTTCTCGGGTACTCAACCAACGAAGTAAACAGAAAATTGGAATTGGGCATGGATGAAATCAAGGAGAAGTGGGCGGATACGCCTGTGGACCCAAGAACACTGAACCAGGCGGCCCCGACTGTTCCTCCAGGAAAAGGCAGCAAAAAGTCCGAAGAGATGTCCGATCCAGAATTGATTAGCCTGTCCGCCGATCGAGACGTGGCGATGGAATACTGGAACGATGTTGTGAGGCCGGTCGAAAATCGAATGCGGCCTAAAATTGTGTCGTACTGGCTACGGATGAAGAAAGACCAGCTCGAAAGGTTTGATTCGAAGTTTGGGAAGGAAGCGTCTGTATTATCAAAGTCATTCGAGGATGATTTGCAGCAGGCGATGTTCGACAGCGAGAAGTGGGACAACAAGCTTCGATCTGAAAGTCTTCCTTTCCACCAACAGGCGTTCACTAATTCGGTCGCTCATTTGCGCGAAGAAATCGACACGTTCTATGTATTCAAGCCCGGTTCGGAAAAGGTGGCCGCGCTCCTGGCACAAAAGAACAGCCGAATCACCGGAGTGAACGACACTTTTAAAGAATCCCTGCTTGCCAGTCTGGCCGAGGGAGTAAAGCTGGGCGAGAGCATTCCTGTGCTTCGCGGTCGAATAGTCACGCAGTTCAGCGCGAAGATTGACACGGCGAATACCATTGCCAGGACCGAGACGGCGCAAGCCGCTGGAATGGTTCGCCACATGGCAATGGAGGATGAGGGCCTACTGAAAAGGTGGGTATCCGCCCATGATGGCCATGAGAGAAGCGCCCACCTCCGGTTTAATAACCTGCCGGCAAAAAGCTTGAATTACGAATATGCCAAGGGCTTGAAATTCCCCTGCGATCCTGATTGCAGTGACGCGGCACAGGTATGCAACTGTCGATGCTTTGAGAAAGCGGAGCGAAGGCCGGAAGCTCAGTGAGCTTGCTTTGCGTGCAGTCATTCGGATGCCCCTATCAAAAAAATGATGTTTCATGGCAAAAAAAGAGTCAGCACCCCTTTTTTCTTGTTGCAACTCGAAGTATTATCGAGATGAAGCATTATTCCATAAAGGTGGAATACTGAAAACACAGCGGAGAAAAAGCGCATGAGCTTGAAACTGAAGCAACTCCTCGCAACGCTGGCTCTCGAAGGCACGCGCACCATGTTATACGATAACAAGGGTGAAGGGTTCATGCCTGCCGAGGCTTTAGCAAAGTCCTTAGTCACCGCTGGCTCTGAAATCTCCACCACTGAATACCTGGAGATCTGCGATAAAAACGGTTTCAACCCCGAAGAAGATCCTTTGGATTTGGCAAATCAAACCTTGTCGGCCGAGGACAGGGCTACCCGCAAAACAGCCTATTTGGCCAAGCTGGTTTCTGAAAACAAAGCATCCAAAGTCTTGGAGCAGGATCGAATCCTTACCTTCAGAGCTTCCGACGAAAGCGTAGATAGGGCCGGAGACATCGTTCGGGTTGCAGGCTGGGAATTCACCGATTTCGAAAAGAACCCGGTATTTCTGGACGGGCACGACTATCGCAAAGCTCCGATTGGCCGAGTGGTCAAGGTCTGGAAAGAGGAAAGCGACTCAGGAGCGGCAACAGGCAAGTCCATCATGGCTCGCGTTTACTTTCCTAACAAGGACATTTCCGAAGCTTCCGACGCTGCATATCGCGGAGTCAAAGGCGGCTTGTACAGCGCTGTTTCGGTTGGCTTTCAGCCTTCCTCAATCAACAACCCAGAAGGCCAAGAAGAGCGCGATGCGCTTGGCCTTGGCCGGTATGGCGTGGAATTCCTAAAGCAAAAACTATGGGAGCTTTCCCTGGTCACCGTACCAGCGAACTCCAATGCCCTGGTTATCAACTCGGCCGAGCATGCCGAAATCTGTACTAAAATGGGTGTGCCGTTTGAATTAACTGAGAAAACTATTGAGTCCTCCGCCCCCGATATTTCAGCCGAAATAAAAGGATTCCGCGAAGAAATTTCCGGACTACGAGCGGATATAAAGTCTATCCTGGGCCTTTTCAAAGACCTCTCAGAAACAGTTAAAACTATCGAACAGTCCTGTGTGGAAATCATAACCCGATCGATTAAGTCAGACGCGAATGACGGCGGAGCTGGCCCCAGCCAAAAGGCTCCCGATGCTGTTGAAGCGCCAGACAGTTTCGAGAAGGCTTTGGAAGCCATCAAAGGCCTTAAAGTCTCGTAATCACATCAAACCATTTTTTAAGGAGTATTTAGAATGACACCAGAACAGATTGCATCCCTGAAAGCAGCCCTTGAAGCCAAAGTAGCTGAGGGATTGATCTCCTTGGCATCGGCAAACAAGAGCCTGGAAGAAACCATTAAGAACATGGGCATCCAGATCGACGCTGTGAAATCCAAGCTCGCCGTCAGCCTGCCTGGCGTGGACCTTGGCACCAAGGATTCTGAGAAATTCAGCTTCCTTCGTGTTTTCACCGGCCTCAAGACCGGAAACTGGAAGCATGCCGGCTTCGAAAAAGAAATCATGGACCAGACCCAGGAAAAGGCTTTGTCCGCTGGATCCGGTTCAACCGGTGGATTCATTGTTCCTGTTGAGTTCTCCCGTCAGCTCATCGAATTGTTCTACGCTCAGAGCGTGGTGATGAAGATGGGTGCAAGCCGCATCAACCCAACCGGAATTCCTTTCGAAATGCCCAAGATGATTGGCGGAGCTTCCGCTGCATGGGCAGATGAAGGTGCAACCATTTCGGAATCCCAGCCCGCCTTCGGCAAGATTTCGATGACTCCGAAATACCTGACGGCATTGGTGCCCATGAGCGACCGCCTGATCGCCTACAGCGATCCGGCCGCCGAAGCCCTGGTCCGTAAGGACATTGTTCGCGCCTTGGATTTGAAGCTTGACTTCGGTTGCCTGTACGGCGATGGAACTCTTTCCAGCCCCGTCGGCATCGTCAACCAGGAGGGAATCAATACCCTCGAAGTCGGCGCGAACGGCGATGACCCCACCTATGATTTCATGATCGACATGGAAGGACAAGTGGAAGATGCGAACGCCTTGGATGGCGAGCTTGGTTTCATTTCCAATCCCGCTGTCTTCCGTAAAATTCGGAAGCAAAAGGTTGCTCAATACGCCGGTCAGACCGATGGCAATCCTTTGTTCCAGCCCATTATGACCAAGGACCAGCTCACTGGTGCAATTGGCAAGTGGGCATCCTCAACCCAGGTTTCCAAGACCAGGGCCAAAGGCTCAGCCACCACTCTTTCCAGCCTGATCTATGGCAACTGGGCCGAACTGCTTGTAGCGGTATGGGGATCCTTGGTGTTGAAGTCCTCCGACCAGGTGTACTTCAAGCAGAACATTACTTGCCTCAAGGCAGTGATGGAAGCGGACTGCGCTCTGCGCCACGCCAAATCGTTCAGCTACGCACCTTACGTCACGACCATCTAAATCATTAGCCCCTCCTCTGTCGCGGGGGAGGGCGCTTTTTTCCTTGCGGTGTTTTACTAGACAACAATAAACCTTTTCCGGAGTTATCCAATGAGACATGCACTTCATGAAAGAATCAAGCCGATCAACCTGATCACGCCTGCATCCAGGGCATCAGCCGCCGTCACCCATAACGGTCAGGCTGCCGGCAACGTCGGATATGACCTTACCGCCATCAAGGCCCGCGAAGTCGCTGTTCTCTTGGTGATGGGAACCATTGCTACCGGTGGCGCTCTCGCTGTCACTCTGAAACACGGCGATGTGATCGCAACCACCGATGCGTCCTACGTCACCGTTGTGGATGGTGCCGCTAACCAAGCAGTGCTGAATGTTGCGGACACTGACGGCGGGAAAATCTACCTCGCTCGCCTCCGGGCTGAGGTACTGAAGAAGTTCCTGGATGTTCAGATCTCGCAAACCGGCGCGGTCGCCATTCTGTACAACGTCGTGTTGCTGTTCGGAGACTCTCTTGCGGAAGCCATCGCGCAAACCGCAGGCGTCGTGTTCTTCAGCCACAACCCGTAATCAGTACTCGGATTTCATAAGCCAAATAGGAGGGACGAACCCATGGCTTTGACGAAATTCCAAGTGAAAGAGGGCTATGCTTTCTTTCACTTGGATAAAAATGGTACCAGGCTCAAGAGCACTCCTACCGGGGGTGTTGTTGAGCTTTTGGACCAGAATCAATTTGAGCAATCCTGGAAGTTGGAAGCAGTCGAAAAGGACGCTCCTGTTGCACCAAATGACATGGAGCTTCTAGTCGGTTACCGAGGAAATAAAAATCTTGGAGATTTATTTCATGAGAGCAAAATAAAAACCTTCGTCCAAGTATTGAATCTCGACTCTAAGGAGCTGGACGCCTGCTTTAAGGGCAACAAGGAGCAGAGAGCTTCACAAAGCAAGGCTCTACTCGAAAGCGCCTATAGCCTGGCTGGGATAGGTTAATTCGTGGATATTACTACTCTGACGCGAGTAAAGCTTCTGGCTGGTGCTGCCAGGGACGGATCTGATGACACAGTGCTCGCTCAGATTATCGTCGGCGTTTCTGCTATGGCAGAGCGCGAAATGAAAATGGGCGTACACAGGTGCAAACGTAAAGAAACCATGAATGTCATTCGGCATCAGAAGGTTTTTAATCTCAAAAATACGCCGGTTTCAACCATTGTCTCTGTTAAAAATGATCAATGGGATATTCCTGTTTCCGCAGTCCAATGGGAATCGAACGGGATCATCCGTATCGCTGGCGACGCTATTTATACCTCTATGGGAAGGACCACAACGCCGTTCGCTGGAACTATTTTGCGTGGCGAGCTTTACTACGGACCAGGCATGCTGATTGTTGAATATATAGGCGGCATGGCTACCGATACTGCTGAATTTTGTGAGAAGTACGAAGATATTGCTTATGAAGCCGACAAGCAGGTGGTTTTTGAATTCCGTAGGATGAAAACGATCACAGAAAAGTCCGTATCTGCTGGGGGCGCAACTACATCATTTGAAACATTCGATGTACGTCCATCATTCCTAAAGGCTTTGCATAGCCGAAGGCGTAGGGTGTGGCTTGCCTAGTAAAGAGTGGAAAGATATATCGGTTGGCATTCGCGCAAAGATCTTGCTGATTCGCGACGTTGCTTCAGCGAACTTCTTGAAGCGCGAAGCCCCGCTTCTATCGGGGAAAATTGCCGAGACGTTTTATACTACTGGGGGTCGCGGCGTAAAGGTTCGATCTGGACATGCCAGACGTGGTTGGACTGAGTTTTATCCAGCCCCAAACCAGGCTGTTGTTGCTAATACAGTGCCCTATGCCGACTTCACCAAAGAGCGGGTTATTGTCCCAAAAAAAGGAAAGATGCTTGCGATCCCCATAGGCAAAGCCTTGACCAACGCAGGCGTCGCAAGGTTTACTGGCCCTCGTGATCCCGCACTTCCTAAGCTATCGCTAATCGCTAGACCAGGAAAGGCCCCATTACTCGTTGACACCGCAGGAAAAAAGAAATTCGACGTTTACTTCGCGCTTGTCCCAAAAGTTCGCATTCCAGCGTATACTGGCGACCTTCCTGCATTCATACGCCAAGAAAAATCCGCTATTGCGGAGCGGTTCCTTCCGTACATTAAAAAAGCCTTCGAATCATGACACCGATAGAAACCCTAATTGTTCGCGCCTACGTACAAAGCATTAGCCGTGTTGTTGCAGAATCTTATCTTACTTATGGCGCATCAAATACGAATGACGGTCTTCAAATATCATCATCCGGGATCTACTCAGGAACAGTCCCTCGCAAGTTTAATTTGGAAGCCACAGGATACGGCACCATGCTTGTTACCGAGATGGCAGACGTAAACAAAAATCCAGACGCGCCGTATTCGGTCGCCGTGGTTAGCGGTGTTCCATTCGTTATCACTGGTACCGGGATTTCCGTTACAGCCACTTTTGATTCAGACGGTGTGTTGATGATTGGAGACAAGTTCCAGCTTAGGGTTGGAAAGTGCAGCACAACGATTCGGGAGGTTATTCCTTGGGAGAAATCCAGAGCCGCTCTCGCTCATCCTGGCGCCATCATTTATGTGCCAAGCACAGAAAAGAGCCTTGAGCGTGTCCAGGGGTATATGTGTACTATGGATATGGTGATCGAGTTCTTGACCGATCTAAGATCCAATGATTCCGAAGGGTTAGCTGAAGATATTGGGTGCATTGAAAATGAGCTAAACCGCGATCTAACCCAGGGAGATGTATGCTGGAAGTCGGAAATCAATAAAGTTCAAAAGTTTGACACTGATGGGGTTGATGTTGTCGGAGCGCAAATTTTTTGTACCGCGTATTATCGACATACCACAGCCGATGTTTCAGAAAGGTTCTAATGAAAGAAATATCAAATTTTGAGCGTAATAAGCCGCTCTATGCACTGATATTCAGAGAATAAAAACTTATACTGATTTGGAGAAAGTCGTCCAAATGAAACAAATATGAAAGGGTTAATACCATGAGCGGATTTATGTCCTTATTCAAGCAAGAGGCACTAAAAGGGACGTACCCCCTCGCCACAGACAACCTGAAGGGCGTGCTAGTAAAACTCCCTTCCGTGACTTCTGCCATGGTTAAAACCATTAGTGCTGCTACGAATGCAAGCCCTACGGTAATCACTTCCACGGCACACGGATTCGCCAACAACGACCGCGTGTCTATTTCTGGTGCTGTCGGTAATACCGCAATCAATGGCCGCTGGAAATTGGCGTCCGTTGCCGCAAACACGTTCCAGCTTGTGGACATCATCACTGGCGCGGCCGTAAATGGAAACGGTGTTTTCAGTGGTTCGTGCTACGTTGTCAATTTGACCACGCTACAATTCCTGACCTCGATTGACGTGGCAGCCCGCGCATCGACTTCTGGAAATCTGGGGTCGAAGACTTTTACATTGGGAGTCTTCAGCTTTGCCGTCATCACTTTCACAGCCGTCACCACAGGGCAAACCAGCCAAGCGGTGGTGTTCTACGACGACACGCCAGCCACTGACGCTACTAAACCCATCATAGCCATGGACGACGGCGCGACGAATTTACCTGTGCTCTCAAACGGTGGCGACATCACATACACTCCCAATGCCTCTGGCCTTGGGGAAATCTAAAGGAAGACAAATGGATAATCAAAAAATTGCAATCGACTTGATGACCGAAGACAATTTGCAGGGGGCTACTCTTGTGGAGCTTGAGCTCCTGCAAACGGAACTGGGAGCCGTGGCCAATACGTTACGGGCCAAGCAGGCTATGGTCGCGAAGGTAACGGAAGCCAAGCAGCTGGCCGCCAATGCCGTGCGCAAGGCTGGCACCTTGACAGAAGAAGAGAAGACCGCGTTGCAGGCGCATTTTGCGGCGGAAGCCGCTATCAAGGCGTCGGACATTTCGGACGAGGAAAAAATTCTCGCGTTGGACGCGTTGAATAAAACCGAATCCAAACCTGCTGCCCAAAATCTTGGTGGTGATCATATTACCAAGGACGCGGATCAAATAAACTCGGGTTCATAGACGGGGCAGCCTTTCTATACGGCGAGAATTCGGCCCGCCCTTTGTTAAGTCAAGGCGGGCTTTTTTGTTTTAAGCAAAGGAGGATCTTAAAATGGCTGCAATGGTCAAAACCCAAGCGGTAAGCCTACTCACAATTCAAGCGCTGGCATCAAACGCTGTTGTCATAAGCACGGTAGTGGACTGGGCTACAAAAATGGCCGCTTCCATTTTCCTGTCCTTAGGGCGAGACGACAGTGCTGGTGCATTGGCTGTTCCGTTCAACTTCCGTGTACAGGGGACGCCAGACGCATCAGGCGACCGTCGCTGGATGGATCTGGCGGTATTCCAGTCGGGGATTACTGTCCCTGAGCCGGAGGCAATCACAGGAACGCAGAGTATTGGGGCTACAACGCTTACCTTAGCCTCTACAGTTAATTTCGCGATTGGTCAACTGGTACTGCTCAAGAATACCACCATTGGCAATAGCGAGTTTGCTCGAATAAAATCTTTCGTTGCAAATACGAGCTTTTCCCCTATTGACCCAATAACCTCTGCCCAAACAGGCTCGACGCTTTACACCCAGGCGGAGCAGTTTGTTTTGCAATTGGATTTAACCAGCATCGAAAGGGTGCGTGTAGTAGCTGATAATTCCGGTACGGGCCGGTCAGTAGTGGTCGAAGCGTATGCCATCACTGGAGACAGCTTTACTTGATTTTAAACCACGCGGCCGTACGAAACAAGCGGCCAACTTATCGTGCAGATATTGATTGTTGCAACCCGCTTGCGCGTGGACTTGTCTTTGCCGCCTACCCACTTGGTGGTAATTTCTATGATGCTATCAGCAAACAGGTGTCGGCGAATTTCTCCGTAAATCCAACAACCCGCCCAACCATCGATGGGAATAAAGCGAACACCCCTGAGATGCGAGGGACTACAGCAAACTTCCCTCAGTACACCACTCAGTTGGATCAGTTAGTAGGTAAATACTCTCTATTTGCTGAGGGATCCTTATTAACCAACGCAACGTCCTCACTTGTATTTGACTCTTTCTCGTCCGTATCTGGTAACGGCCTGGGTTTAAAGTTCGACGATCTCAACTTGATAACGAATGGGTTTTTCCTCTTCCTTCAGAACGGGAACAGCTCTGCCTCAAACGCTGATGTACTGGGTCTCAATTCGGAAAATTTCAAGCACCGCGTGATGATTACCGGCGATGGCGCGAATGTTCGGCTGTACGCGAAAAACAAGCTGGATGTTACTGTCGTAAATGCAGTCACACCGCTAGCATCCACAACTAGGCAAACACGATTACTCTCGAGTGGTACAGCCGCCCTAGGACTAGCGCTTGCGTGGAATCGCGTGCTTTCGCTGGATGAATACCAATCGCTTTTTAATAACCCAGATCAGTTATTCAAAAGCCTTCCGCGTCGTCGGTATTTTGTTGTTGGCGCTTTCACTAAAAACCTTAGCGGGGTTTTTTCATCTACAGATGAGCCTTTTGCGATCGGTGCCATTTTAAAAGGAGCGGTCAATCTTAGTGGTGTTACAAACAAAACCGACGAAAATGTCAACGCAGGTCTGACGGCCTTCTCAACCCCTATAGGTGGGGCAAGCATAAAAACAGACGAGGCTATTGGGCTTGCGTCCATGCTCGTTGCTCCCCCACCTTTATCCGGGCAGAATATCAGCACTGACGAAAAGCAAAACACTGG
The DNA here is from genome assembly GCA_031368095.1 of Actinomycetes bacterium. Classification (GTDB taxonomy): domain Bacteria; phylum Actinomycetota; class Acidimicrobiia; order Acidimicrobiales; family JANYDT01; genus JANLQX01. The sequence continues at coordinate 36,348 of JANLQX010000514.1, forward strand.
TAATGTTTTAGTTGGCGCGCGCGCTTTAGCTGGTGCCTCGGCAACCACGGATGAAAAGACGTACACGGGATTAACCAACTCCTTGCCGTATACCGCACTCTGGGAAGAGAAAGCGAATACCAACCTCGGAAGCGTAAAACCGGCCACAGCCCCACTAGGAGCCACCGGGTACACCGCCGTAATGACCGCGTGGGGTGGCGGTGTCTTTGGTGGTGGTTATTTTATGATCGCCTGTAACGGTGGTCACACAGATTATGCAGGCAACGAGGTGTACGGCTTGCCTATATCCACCTATGTGCCTGTGCTTTTGCGTCAACCAACCACAAACGCAATCATAGCGGGTTCTTCGACGATCGAGGCCTCGGGGCTTTATGCCACGGCAGCCGTAGGCAACACCCCGGACCCACAAGCACCGCGTTCCAGACATGGTTACAGCATGGCGCAGTGGTGCTCGGTTAAGTCGAAAGTGGCTTTGATGGGTGCATTCGGGGAGTACATTGCGGCTGGCCAATCCTCTGTCATTCGCTATTACGATCCGGTAGCCAATGATTGGGAAACAGGACCAACCATCCTAACCCCATTCGATGGGGCATATTCCGCAACGATTGAAGACACCTCTGGTAACCTGTGGTTTCTTGGTGCCGGTTCTGGTGGCCGGTTGAACCGAATAGTACCATCCACTGGGGTGGTCACTGAGTTTGGCGACATTTTCATGCACGCCATGCAAAGCTATCCTCGTACTGGGGTGTATGACTCATTAAATAACAGATTTTGGGTCTTCGGTGGCAATGGCACCGTCATGGAGACGGGATACTGGGATTTAAACAACCTAAGTGGAAATGTTGATTTTACCAGCGTGACGCCAACTGGCGACACAAACATTCTGCTGCAACCAGCCCCCGGCGCCGCGTGGTTTGCTGGTGACAATAAAATTATTCTCTGGAGCGGGGGCACATCTGTAACCGTCTTCGACCCAACCACGTTCAAAGCGCAGTCGATCAGCCTAAATTCAGCCAACACCGTGACGCCTACTGCTGCCCAAGGAAACGGCACATACGGCAGATTTAGAGCGATTGGGCCAGACTCGTTTCTTGGTGTCAACTCCATGGACGGAAACTTTTTCAAACTACTGCTGCGCGGGGCGGATGTTTCCTTAGCTGGGTCAAACTCCCCGTCCGACTCCGTGACGCGCAACGGCAGCGCAGCCAACACAAGCGTCGGCCTATCCGGAAGTTTCTCAACCCCTGACTCGGACATAAAACCCGGCACAGCTTTGATATCAAGCCAACCACTGCTGGGGACTGTTGGGGTGACGGATGAGTCTACTTTCCTAGGAGCTTTAGGGCTCGGCGCACGGGCTTTGAGCGGCCAGTTTGCAGCGTCAGACATGGTAACAGCTCCTGGGGGCGTGGCGGCTTCCAGAAACATCCCTGGGGCCAATTTACTCACAGACGAGGCAGCCAATAGCGGGGTGCTATCCCCATCAACCACGATACTGGGCGCTGGAAATTCCAGCGACGAGAGGGCATATGCCGGAGTCGCCGCCGTTAGTGCGCTGGCCCTAGCTGGTAACAATAGCCGGACAGATGAAAAAGCAAATATAGGTATCGCCTCTTCAGGATCGGTTAATCTTCCCGGAGCAGCGAACACCACGGATGAAAAGCTCAATACCGGAGGCGTATCGCCCGCAACGTCCATACTAGGTGCAGGATGTTCAAGCGACGAGAAGCTTAATGCCGGAGTCTCAACCCTTGGTGCAACAGGCCTCCTTGGTAATGGCATCCAAACGGACGAAAAGTCAATCGCCGGGATTGCTGGTTTGGGTTCGCTTAACCTCTCAGGAGCGCCAAACACCACCGATGAAAAACAGAACCCTGGAAGCGCCTTAGCATCCATAGGGCTCTCCGGCCAGTTCGTTCTCACAGACGACGGGTTTAGGTTGTCCACCATTGCCATGGGTCCATTAGCCTTGTCAGCGGCTTTCATCCCCACGGATGAAAAAAGCTATGCAGGCACACTAGGATTAAGCTTAGGGCCACAAAGCCTCTCGGGGGCCTATGCGTCCAGCGATGATGCTGCACGGGTAGGCACAATACAGCCAGGAGGCATTTCGCTTACCGGGACTTTTGCGCGGAACGATGAGCGTGCATATTCCGGTGGACTGGCTATGATCAGGGCTCTCCAAGGGTTAAGCATTTTAACGGATGAGCAGGCAAGTCAAGCGTCAATCGCGGTCAGTGCTTTTAACATTTCTGGTCAAAATATCCGTCCTGATGAAATCGCCGGCTTAGGTCAGGTCGGGGCCCTTCGCGCTTTGCTCGGGGCTGCGTTCGCCTCGGATGAAAAATCCCTGAGCGGGCTATTTGATTTTGCTACCGGACTTGCAGGTTCGAATATTCGACCTGATGAGAAAACCTTTGCAGGCACATTAGCTTTGGGGCTGGGTCCGCAAGGTCTATTCGGAGCGTTTACATTCAGTGATGAAGGTAATAGGTCGGGACTAATACATTCGAGCGCAATATCTCTAAATGGATCCTTTTCTTTCACCGATGAGCGTACTTATTCCGATTCCGGATCTAATGAATTAAGCTATTATGAATTGATAGAATGGGTTTCGGAAATAATTACACTTATTAGAGGGCAGAGCCCGATAGAATCGAGCGCCGCATGAGTCAGAAAATTGGATCTGATTTCGATCTTGTTCTAGACACTAAAAAAGTGATTATAGGCTATTCAAGCATTAAGATAAAATACCAGAAACCAATACTGGAAGGCGCTGTTCCAGTGACTGGGTTTCTAACTGGATCCGTATATGGAACAGGAAGCCTTAAAATAAAAGTTTCAGTTCCCGGATCTTTATGGAATGCTTTGGGTATTTGGAGTTTTATAACATGGGTAGAATTTTCGGATGGGCGGATCCTAAAGGGAAATAAGAATTTCGACTTAGAGGCAACAGAGGAATTTTCGGATAGTACTTGTTGTTAAACATTTAAAGGAGTAGCTATGGCAGAAGCAATGTTGGAACGGAAAAGACAGGTCTTAATCAAGCTGGAAGCAGTAAGCGGGACGCCCGAAACGCTCGCAGCCCCGGAAGGGAAAATGCGCGTCGCCGTCAAGCCTGATGTGACTCCTGATAACAAAAGGAATGCTCGGGATGTAGCTCGCGCCACAATGACAAACCTGCCTGGCATCCCTGGGGCAAAGTCTTCGTCGATCAAATGGAGATGCGAACTGGTTGGCTCCGGCTCTGTATCTACTCCTCCGGCAGAAGACGCTGCGCTCCAGGCATCCGGTATGGTTCGGGCAGTCGTAAACAAGGTGCCAATTGGAACTATATCGGGAGGAACATTTTTGCGCGGTGATATAGTTACCGCTACCGGAGGCAAATCTGGCGTCCTCTTAATCAGTGCAATCCATACGGCAGGATTCCTATTCATGCGCGTGACGGCTGGATCATTCGCGACATCCGATGTTTGCACGAACGGAACGGCGAGCGCCACGGCTTCTGGCAACCAGGCCGTGGCCGGATACTCGTATAAACCGCTCACCAATGCGCCTCCTACCGCTACAATTCGATCTGAAGAAGATGGGTACCAGAAGTCGATCAGTGGTGCTGCCGTCACTTGGAAAATGTCCATTGATGCGAACAAGCAGGGCTTCTGGGATTTCGAGGCAAAAGGTCCAAACATCAGCTACGGCGACTTGGCTTTGACGAGTGGCATAACGTACTACTCCACTCTGCCTCCAATACTTCAGTCTGCGCTCATGCGTCTGGACACGTATACTGCCGTTCTGAAGTCCTTCGGCATGGACATAGCGAATTCCGTCCCGCTCAGGGAAGATGGTAATGCGGGCACAGGCATCAAGGGTGCGCGCATCGCCAGCCGCCGCCCAATGGCTAGTGCAGGAATTGAAATGATGAACGCCAGTGACTATGATATTTACAACAAGTTCCTGGACGGTGTTGACGTAAAAGTTCAATGCCGTGTCGGTTCTGTCATAGGCAATTCCTGGTGGTTTTTCGGGGATAGGGCTAATTTCAGCGGCCTCGGACAAACCGGAACCGATGGGCTGGTTGTTGTCACTCCGGAAATGGAACTTAACGGATTCGACGCAGGCGGAGATGATGAATTGGAAGTTCTAGCACTCTAAAAAAGGGGATACAGTGGAAAAGGAATTTAGCTTTAAGATCAACGCTCAGAAGGCTTTTCAGGCCTTCCTTTTTGGCGCGTTTCCATCCGCTCTGATCTGTATGGAGGATGCGACGCGATCGGGAACAGTTGATTCTCGCAAGGTACTGATTGGAGCCGCCCTATCTGCATGTCTCGCTGGAGGCAGGTCGGTACAAAATTGGATGAAAAACAAGGATGTGAAAGACCCGAACAATTGAACTAGGAAGTATTATTTAAACACCGTTATGGAATAACATATTCCAGAATAAAGGAAGGACGCTATGAGATTCTTAAATCCTAAACAGACTTGGTTCGTTTCTACACCGGAGGATGAATTGCTTCCGGTTGAGGAGAGGACTGTTTTCCATTTGCGGACGCTCACGGTTGACGAAGACACCTATCTGCAAGATCGCTTGGGATCGGTGAGCGACGACGGCATGAACATCAAGCTTGGATCACAGGAGCTTATCGCTATCAATATTGGTTTGGACAAGGTTGAAACCCCAGAAGTGGATGAAAACGGAAATCCAATCCTATTCGAACGCGACGAAAAAAAGGCGTTTATCCACGGCATCGACAGAAAGATTCGCCCATGGAAATCCGAGAGCTTGTCTCGGTTGGACAAAAAAACTAGAAGCTTTCTCGCCAAGTCCATTATTGACGGTCCGAAGCTCAAGGAGGCGGAAGTAAAAAACTGATACTCTCATCCAGTATTTACTCCGGGCATCTTTCGCCTCACACATGCCCAACTGATGAAGTCAGCAGGGAAGCGTGGGGGTGTGATGCACCGGCCGCCACGGCAGGGTGGGAGTTGGTTTGTTGGCGGTGCGTCGGTCAAAAATATCAGGAGGAGGCGTGGATATGTCCAGAATGCAAAGGGATTGGAAAGGTGCCTCAAGACCGGTGCCCGAACGCGATCAGATCGAAGCCGGGGAGAGAATTGTTTCTGGCCTATCAAAGATTCAAAATGTATTCGGTCCTGCCTACATCGGGAGGGCTATACGAGCAGTCGGCCGCCTTCCTCAAGACTTTGGAATTGTGCGACACGGCAATAGCATACCTCGACCGGAAGCGGGACGAGTGGAATCAGTTTCTAAGGGATAAGGCAGAGAAGAGAGCAAATCGAGATGTCTAAATACAGCATTGAAATTCCGATAGAACTCCAGGACAGGTTGTCCCACGAGTTTGATCGTCTTTCCGCTGTTGTCAAAGGCAAAGAGCAAGTAATACGCAATGCCATGGCTTCTGTGAAAGACAGAAGCACGGAATCAATGACCGCCATTAAGGCTGGAATCGAATCCCTTGGAAAAGCCAAGGTAGACCTGCGAAATTTAGAAGCGCTTAGGAAGGAGATGAGCGAAGTCGCAAACGGTTCTTCGAGCGCAGCAAATCAGACCCGTATATTCTACCAAGAGCTTTTAAAGTCGAACGCTGCTCAGTCAAAGGCTGCTGGATCTGCAAAAGGGCTTAAGACCGAAATAGACGGGGTTTCGCAATCAAGCATTCGAGCTGCGAATATTTTTAAGAGTGTTCTTGGAGCGAACCTTGTTACCGGTGCCTTCTATAGCCTTATAAGTGCCGGAAGAAGTTTGATTGGGACGTTTATAGACGCAAACATTCAGTATGAGCAATCTTCGGTAGCTTTCGAAGTAATGCTAGGTAGTGCGACGAAAGCCAAAGTGCTTTTGGCACAGGTATCTCAGTTTGCTGCTGAAACTCCGTTTCAGCTTCCCGAACTTAATGCAGCCACAAAAGCACTCCTTGCTTTTGGTTCAGGTGCCGGTACCGTGGTGCAAGAACTCCGTAGGATTGGCGATATTTCATCTGGGGTAAGCGCTCCTATCGGAGAGATTGCAGCCATTTACGGTAAAGCGAGAGTGCAGGGCCGCCTCTTCGCGGAGGATATCAACCAGTTCACCGGTCGCGGAATTCCAGTCATTCAAGAGTTCGCAAAGATACTGGGAGTCGCCGAAAATAAAGTTAAGGATATGGGAGCCAAAGGCCTCATTACTTTCGATACGCTAGATCAAGCATTTGTCAATCTTACAAGCTCAGGCGGAAGATTTAACGGCATGATGGCCAAGCAGTCCCTAACGCTAGGCGGATTAATCTCGACCATTAAGGACGACTTTACACAGGTGCTTCGCGACATCGGTGAGGGCGGGCTGATGGACAAGCTGAGGAGTATCGCGAAAGATACGGCAGACTGGTTCTCGGTTAATAGCGAGAAGGTCAAAGCGTTTGCGAATGAACTCGGGTCAAAACTTGGAAATGCAATTTCATTTACGCTAAATCACATGGGTGAGCTTCTTGATATCGGAAAAGCGTTCTTCATTGTTTTCTCCGTAGTGAAATTGGCGCAGCTTGTGCTTGGAATAAATACCCTAGGCATCGCTTTGAAGGCGTTGGTGCTGACCAATCCTATATTGGCCGGTGTAAGCCTGCTACTACTTGCCGGAGTCACCGCATACACACAGATCACTCGCGCCACGGAAGACTTCAACGATGAGAATAAAAAACTTAAGGAAGGCGAAGATTTATTATTCAGCTACAACAAGCAGTTGGAGCGGACAAAGACGCTTTCTGAAAAGGTGGCAGATCTCCACAAGAAGGCGATGGAAAACAACCCTTTCGCCTTTGTTGGCACTCCCGTAGAGGAAAAGAAAAAACAAGCATCTGCTGCTCCTGTGATTCTCACCGAAGCCCAGAAAAAGCACTCTACAGAAATGCTGGCGCTTAAAGAAGAGGCTGCCAAAATTTCCGCTAAAATTAACCTGAACGGGAAAGAACTGGAGATCGCCGACGAAAAAGCAGCGTATACTAAACGGCTTGCCCTTGCTGGAAAGTTTACGGACTCGATTAAGATCATCAATCAGATACATAAGGATGCGCTAACCGAAATAGATCAAAAATATTCCAAATTGTCTGAAGCTGCCAGAAAGGCTGACGCGCTTTCTGTTGGTGCCGAGTACGCTAAATTTCTAGAGAGCAAATCAAAACTGCAAGACGAGATAGAAAACCTTACGATGACTTCTCAGGAGCGAGAGGTCAAGCAAATAAAAGATCATTACGCTGCACTATTGAAAGAGGCCGAGGCTCATTTCTTCAATAAAAAAGAATTGAAAGAGAAAACCGATATAATTGAAAAAGCTCAATCCGAAAGCATAAAAATTCAGGAAAAGAAGCAAGCGATTGAGAAATATCAGAACGCTTACCAGATGGCTTCCAACATTATGCAAACCGGCGACATGCTTTTCGCTCATAGCCGCAAAAATGCAATTCTGCACAAAACATTAGCAATTGGAGAAATCGCGGTGAACACTGCAAGAGCGATAATGGCAACATTGGGTACAGGAGGGTACTTAGCCATTCCTCTGGCATTTACAATAGGCGCGCTAGGTGTCGCTCAGGCAGCAGTAGTCGCTAGGCAGAAATTCGAGCGCGGCGGTCCAGTTGGTGGTGCAGTCTTTGGTCGGAACCATTCCCAGGGCGGCGTACCCATTGAAGTTGAAGGCGGGGAATTCATTTTCAGCAGGCGTGATGTGCAGAACGCTGGCGGCGCTGGAGCGCTTGAGGCGATGCGCCACAGCCAATTCAAAAATCCAGGTAGCGCAGGAGGCAACAACGTCTCCGTCACCTACGCCCCCGTCTACCCTTCAGGTGCAGATAGTTACGGTCCTTCTTTCACTGAAGCTGCAAGGAGAGACAAGGTTGAGTTTGGGAGGTTTATGGAAAAGGAACTTAAGGCGAAAGGGTACGTGAACTAATGGCCACATTTGGTATTGAATCCGGATCCGTTGACAACCGCACCTTTTCTTCCTCCACAGGAGTTGGGAAGAAGTTCAAGGATTGGGTGGTCAAAACCCCTGCAAACCATGGGCCGGGGTGGTTTATTTACGATGACCAGTCTGCCATAGCCACCGATCCGTATATAGTCGTGTGCAACCAAAGCTCACCGACAGCGAATTCGAAAGCCATATTCGTGCAGGTTATTGTTGTCTCGGCATCCGAAACCATGACCTTAAAGGCTTACCTTGCGTGGGATTCGAGTGCGCACACAGGGCTTGTCTATTGGCAGGGGATGAACGTAACCACCAAAACGGGAGCATTTGCTTATTACTTCAGGGGTGGCATTGACTGTTTGATGGTGATTCTTAGGGACGGCACAACCATTACGCACGCTCGGGTATCGAGGTGGACGGGCATTTGGGATGGGACGAAAGGGACCGAGCCAGAATCCACGTCCGGCGTGCTGACGAACCCGCTTTTTTATGGAACCGATCCGGGTGGGTATATCTCGGCTTTCAACCAAATCACCGGCTACAAAGCGAATTTAGATGGAAATGGGAAACTGTATTTCAGCATCGTCCTTGTTTCTGGAAGCACCTACTTCATTAATATTTACAAGGATTCTGCGCGCACTCAGTTAATTGGCCACACTGCGAATTTTACAAACACCGCCACAGGGTCTAAAACAATAACGGCCGACAACGCCTCGGGACTAGGGGGGCTCATTTGGACCGGAATCACGGTTACTGCTGTAACGAATATTGATTGCCGGTTCCTGAGAATAGACTTGGGATCAGGTCAGGGAGCAGGGTTTCGGGTTGGGAAGTTTTATTTTATGGTTGACCTTCAAGGCGGTGCTGCACGTGTAAACTATGTGCAAGTTGAATCAAAAAGCGGTGACCAGCTTGTTCTAACTGCTGTCAATCCGCTTGCGTTTTTAGCTGGGTCCTATATCAGCCCTTACCCACATCGATGGGCAGCAAGTGGAAGCACACCGATACTTGACTCCGCAACTCAGATTCCATATTCCTCCAATTTTGGAAACGAGACTAGTGCTAGTAGCGGTTTCTGTAGATGTAGTTACGATTGGCTAATAAGTGCTTTGAATAGATTGAACCCAGATGATGAAGGCGACTATGCAGCCCAACAGCCTTGGATTGTTGAAATCGCAAACACCTTCGGCCAGCGCGCATGGGGCAAAGAAAGCAATGTTATTGTTGGCGCCGGTTCAGGGCTAGCAGCCATGATCGACCGCCGCATTATTAATGGAGTCGCGTATATCGCCCTGACTTCGGGAAGCGCTGGAACTACAGTCCCTCTAGTCCTCGATACGGAATCACTTTCCTAATGGCCGACACGAACGGCTTCCTGATAGAGGATCCGGTGCTGCTCTTTGGAGTCAGCGACCTTTCATCAGGGCCAGTTATTGACACGCCTGGTTTTTTGATTCCTGATGTGGATCTTGTTTTTGGTTATTCGGATCTAGCGAGTGGAAGCAAAATTGATTCTCCTGGTTTTCTGCTTCCAGATCCGGAGGTTCTTTTTGGCACAGCGATATCCTCTGTCTATCCTGGATATGATACCCCCGGCTTTTTAATTGACCTCGAAACACTTCCTTGGATGCCAGGAGATACGGCCTTTTTAATAGTTCCGAACGAAAATACAATCCCATTCTTTCCATCGGACCCCACCATGACCGAAATAATCTACCCAGTCAAACCCATTTCAGACGCCAACAAAGTCCTTTTCAAAATGGACTCAGAAGAATGGCGCGTCACCCAAAAAGCAACCAATCCCAGGAACGAGGAAACCGACACGATCCGTTTCAGAGTGGACACCAGTTACATGGCCACCTTCCTGAACGACCTCCACTCCAACAAAGCGAACCAGTTCCGCCTTTCAACCCCAGGCTACACTCCTTTCGGGTCCACCTCACAGGACAACTACGTCCGCGTGCTCTCTCACTCCAGACCCCAACGTGAGGATCGGGGTTTAACCCAGCTCATCGACGTTGAATTCCTGTTCGTGGCGGTGTTCTAAGTGAAATTTGGCGAGACCGGCGACTCTATCCACGCTTTAAGCTTCTCGGTGCAAGAGGGGTACTCCACGCCCGCCTGGCCATTTGATAAGACCGTCAAGGTGCTCAAAGCTATCGACGGGACGATCATCGACAGCATCAACTTTGGAGCGAGGCAGCACAGAACCGCCGAATTCAATATCAATTACATGACCAGGGCCGATCACTACACTCTGAAAACATATTTCGACGCAAACCGTGGCCTCAAAATCCGCGTTGAACTTGAGAATACCGGAGAGCGAGTATTTGGGGAGCAGTATACCGGAACAGTCTACTATGCTTACCTCCTAGCCGCTGATTCCATGGGGGAGACGGCGTTCTCCCCATCCCACACCATGTACGGCTATTCCCTAAAGATGGACTTCGCCGGCACTGCTTCAAACTCAGTCCCCAATCCTGCCGACTCATCCGACTATGACATCCTGGTGACCATCGACTGCGTCCGCGTGACTGCCGGGTGCCAGGTGGCGAACCTGACCGCGCTCCAGGCCATTCGCAACAAAGATGGCGGTAGCCGTGGGATGGCCCTGGATACGAGGAAGGTGTACTTCTACAATATTGCTGCATGGACCGAGAGCGGCGACAACAATAATCAGCTTTCACGGTACGAAAATATCACCGGCTTTCAGGCGAACTGGGATGCCAACAGGCGTCTTTATTTCTCCCTAGGTGCCCCTTCCGGAGGGGCTAGCGCGTTGAGCATCTTCAAGGATGCGGCCCGCACCCAATTGATTGGTCATACCATTTCTACCGCCGTTTTCGGGCAGGCCGACGGTAACCTTGTCGACATCATCCCAGACAACAACTCCGGGCTCGGTGGGAAAATTGCCTTCGACGCACACACGGCAGCGGACACAGACATTCAGATAGACTACGGGTTTTGGGATTACCAGTACACAGCACCAGCCAATGACGCTGCCCAAGGGCTTAAGAACGGGGTATTCCGCCTCTCAGCCTTCGCGGACATCTCCGGAAGCTCATCAGGTATTTCAGCCACCCTAGGAACCGCCGAGGACTTTAAATCCGGCTGGATTGTGGAGAAGTCCATCAAACTCCCACGATATTCCGTTGATGCTCGCCAAGGGCCTGCCATCGAGCACCCGGAGGGGTTCGCCTTCGCTCTGGACAACTCCTCAAAACGGTGGAAGTACCCGCTTGATAACAACCTTGCTTTCTATGGCGCCTACTGCCAGCTTTACGTCTATGATCGATTGTCAGGGCAACTGGTCCTATTGAGAAGCGGCTACAACAATAAGAACGGGTTCGACTACACACGGTTTGAGTTTGAAATAGAACCGAGCGTATTCCTTCAGAACAAATCCTTCCCTGTCACGGTGATTGGTAAGGGCAATTACCCCAACGCAGCGGATACCATGCGCGGAAAGCCGGTCCTGGCCACGTATGGACGGTGGGATAAAGGGCTTCTGCAAACTGTGGCGTTTAATATGGATCCGATTCGGTTTCCGAACAAAAAAAAGAACTTGGCCGTTAAGTCTTGGAATTCGGGCACCCTTAAAATGGTTATTGACTTACCACCCAGCGAAATTTCCATTGTCCTTGGATCCGCATATACAAGCTATCCTGCTACCATTTACCAATACCTTTATGTTTCAATATTCTACCAACAGGATCAAACGGACCTTAAAAAACTCCGGAAGGTCCTTTCTGTTTCTTCGTCCTCCGGAAATACTGAGCTAACACTTGAAAAAGGCTTTGCCGATGCTGTCGACACGACGGCGATCGTTGTCCTTTACCTATCTAACGTCCAAATTTTGATAGATGAAAACGCGTCAGTTGGTTTGCGAGAAGTAGACTACCTGGTTAAAGGAAATTCAGGCGCAACCCCTCTGGAGCTTTTTGCAAAAGATGGAGAAGTCGTTAAGCCGGTTATTGACACTATGTTTAAAGTTGTCGCGGATGGAAAGAAAAACCAATTAACCGTCGATACCAACGCAATTTTACTGGATACCACGGGCGACCTAATCGCGGGGCAGTCTACTCCTTTGGATATCGTTTCTCCTGAAAACCTGCACGCAATAACGGACAAGCGACACGCAAACGGATACGACTACTTCGATTTTGGCTTTTCTCCTAAAGGGGTAGATTCAAATGAGGTCTCTGAATACGCTGGCGAAGCGGTTCGTGGAAACTGGCAAGGCTACAGAAGCGAGGGGAGGATTCGCGCTATTTTTTCCCCCACGTTTACGACCCTAATTTGGACCACATACTTAAATGCCTCAGCTTACACGCTCACGCGGTACCTGTGCACCTATAGGAAGGGTGAAAACAATCTGTATATAGAACCCCAAGGCCGCGTTCTTGACACCACCTTCGGAACAGCGGGATCGGGCGTAAAATTAGAGAACGGATCCACGGCGTCTGTGTCTGCTGGCGTAGTCACTATTCCGGGTGGGAGTTCCTTTGTAGCTATAGACCAAAGCGTCAACAACACTGAAACACGGGCTTACGAATATCGTTTACAACCCATTGAAACCACAACCGGACCGGCGTTTCGCGTTTCTTCCCGTGGTTTTAATAGACCCGTTCCAAGTGGATCCGCTGGGTTGGTTTCCTTAGACGTTAAGGATTTTGTACTTCTGGCGTGGCCCGTCCCAACCACACAGGCTGGCTTTACAGTTTTTCAAAAGCAAGATCCAGCAGATTTCGCCCAGGTCGCGGGGATGCCTGTTTCTAGTCCTACGCTTGGATGGTATAAGACGGCAAGCTTGACCCCAGGGCAAAAATATACCTTCATGGTTTCCATCAACAGCTTAGCCATTGGGTCCGGAGGGGATTCGTGGTTTGTTCCTTCCGGGTATGCAAGCGATCACGGCATACACCAATTGCTGCACGCTGGCGATGCTTATTCGACGCTGCCGTACCAAACCATGCGGGATTCCCCAAACTGTGACCTCCACGATCCAACTGATCTTGGATATGCACGATCGTGGGGGGTCGTCACTAAGCTGAAACTGAATGCTGCTGGTAGTGATTTTCCTGCTGCTGGTGTTGTCTTTTCAACTATTTGGAAAATTGATAAAGAAAAAATTGGAGACCTTCGAGGAGCAAAAGACGTTCGAATTTTGCAAAACCTTGTCGTTCGTTCATATATAGGGGCAAACACACCTGTCCCATTCATTATACAACTACGGCTCTTGCGTGCTGACAAGTCTTCCGCATACACAATTCAATACGAAAACATGGCGACGAAAGCGCCTACGGAAGGATCAAGTTACGGCGCCTACGCCCAATTTTTGAATTTGCCTGGATCAAAAAACGGAACAGGGCTTGATAATAATTACGAAACTAACGACTCGGCAAGTAACGCTGCCGGTCTTTATACAGGTAAAGACCTATGGAAGCTTCCGGAGTGGCTTTTTGAGGGAGATGCGGCCGAATGGCAGGATGTAGAATACCTAATGATCTCGGTCACAAACGCAGCGTCTATTGCTTTTGCCAGCATTAAAAACGCATCAACTGGCTATAGTCTCGGCGTTGGCGGGCCGCCCTTTAAGACGTGGGCCCAAGTTTCAAAGCATATTCCGGGTTTATGGATAGAGTATATTCAAAAGATTGACGGTGGCCTGCGCCAACCCTTATACGCCCGCATCGACGGCGGCCGTATCGACGACGCTTCCGGAACCATCACGGGCACAGCAAACAAAATCATCGAGAAGGCCCGGCACGTAGTCGATCATGTTGTCAACTCCATGCTCGGCGTCAAACCCGTTTACCTGGGCACTGAGATGAAAAGCCGGGACGGGTGGTTGTGGAGATGGCAGACCAAGGACTCTAAACCCCTCCTTGAAACCCTGCAAACCTTTGCGAACAACATCCACGGGATCTGGACCCTGACCCCGGATGACAAGCTTTGCCTCCGGTCTCTGGATATCAACGATCCGTCCATCCCCTCTGTTTTCTCCTTCACGGACTCCAATATTATTATGGATTCCCTGGGAAAGCCTGAGTATCGCAGGAGAAACGAGATTTATCAGCGGTTCAGGCTTAAATACAATATCGAACCATCAAAGGGTGGCAAGCCCACAGAGGAAATACTGATTGGCTGGGACTTGGCCACCAGCCTACCCGTCCTGAGCGGATACGCCAACGTAGTTGAAGACTCTGCCGGTGTCCTGAGTACCGCTGGGGACGGCGACGGCTTAGACAAGACCCTTTGCCGCCTGTCCACGCAGCTCTATGCTGCCGGGCTGGGATTAAACGAATTCGGGGCCGGTGAAAACGCTGAAAAGATTTATGAGATGTTCTACCGTCCCACCAAACCTTCCAAACTGACCGGGGAACCTATTGAGCGGGACCTACCAAACGTCAGCCCGACGAGCAGTCTCTACGGCGTAAACGTCAAACCCCCAAAGATGGCGATGCAAGACCTGGCGAAGATGGTTGTCAACTTCTTCTGCTACGACTCTTGGTACTTCCCGATTTCCTGTTCCATGAAAAACCTGATTTACAATCCTTCGATTAACGGGGTCAAGGACGAGGCTGGAACAGTAGACAGAAAGCTGAAACTGGGGGACGTGGTGACGTTAACCAGCGCCTTCCACACGGCGGGGCTGCCTGTCAGGTGCATTATCCTCGACATCGAGCCCCAGTTCTACGATGGGATGGGCACGCTTCACCTGTTCGCACCAAGACCACCTGGTCAACTGGGAACTTTTGTGGATCCGGTTTGGGATGCGGGGGCACCGGGCCCAAGAAACCCGGCCGATTTCACATTCAAAAGCACCCTGTACGGACTCCTGAACGAGGACGGCACTTTTGCGGATGCGGGCGGCATAGGGTCACGGAATGAAGCAGTTATGAAGTTCCCGGACGGCACCTTCGCCGATCCAAAAGGCACGGGAAGCGGAAAGGCGTAAACCATGGCAAACATCATTGTTCTACTCAGAGAGGAATCCAGCCTTTCACTCCTTGAAAACGGCACTGCCAGCGTTGGCGGGTTGCAGGTTGGGGAGCTGGGGTATAATGAAGCCTCGCAGGAGTTCAGCTACAAGAACCGAGTTTCATCGGCGTTCCGGCATATCACCACCAGGGAGAAAATGCTGCTCGGTGCGGCGGCGGCCACGTCCGGGGCCAAGGGTGTGGGTTACTTCCCTGCTTCCGGTCTGACATCGGTCACGGTGCAGGACGCCTTAGACGAGCTCCGCACCCAGGTTGCGGCTGCGGGCGATGGATCGGGGTACGTAATCAACGGCACCAGTCAGCAGCCCACCAGTAATTTCAACATCTCGGGAGCGGGGGTAATAGGAACGACTCTAGGCGTCGGCGGGATTACAACCCTTGGGAATACGCTACAAAGAACCATAGCCGGCGAATTTTTAATTCAAAACACCTATGCCAGCGGCGGCACCATAAAACTGCAAACAACCAGCGGTGATATAACGCTTTCCCCCGCAACCAATTTGCAGCTGACTCCAGGCGCCTCGTTTAAGGTCAGTGTAAATAACACCAATGACGCTACCTCCATCTCAACCGGAAGCCTAATCACTACTGGTGGTGTGGGTATTGCAAAAGCGCTATGGGTCGGCGGTCTGGTGAATATTGCTGGAAATATCGCAACATCTGGATCGACAATTAATGCTTCAGCATCCATTAAAATTGGTACAACAGGATTGACAGGTGTTGTTCAGTATGGAATAAACGCCGATTTAACATTTAACAGTTCTGCTACGAGCAACTGTCTCGGAATTTTCACAAAAATAACTACAGCTCCATCAATAACGACTGCCCAAGCGGCAGGATTATACATAGAAAGCAATACAAAAGGGGCGGGAGCAACTTTAAACACGAACTACGGTATTTACATCGGAGACCAGTCAGGAGTCGGGACTACGAACTGGGCGATATATAGTGGTGGCGGAGACTCTTTTTTCTCAGGAAATTTATTTATTGGAACGGTAGCCTCTTTAAAAATGAATGTCGCCACCCCTGCCGGAGGGGCCATAGCTGCTAATTTTGGATCATCGGCGCATTGCGGTATAGCCTGGGGCTCCGGTGCTCCGACTGTATCAGCCCCAAAAGGATGCTTATATCTCCGTACGGACGGAAGCGCAACAAATAATAGGGCATACATAAACACTGACGGCGGTACGACATGGACCGCATTAACGACAGCGGCATGATAAAAGTTTGCATCCCATATTATTCAGAATTTGAAACGGTGAAGCCGGGCCTTGAGTCTATGCGTGCGGCTGGCATCCAGTTTAGAGATTTCGCAGCGCAGGGACCGTACATCGCCCAATCACGAAACGCATTAATCAACGGTGAGCTGTCCCAGGCCATCAGGCAGGAAGTAGGGACCGAGTACAGCCACTACCTTTTTATTGATTCAGACATCGGCTTCACGGCTGGTCATGTCGAGGCGTTGCTTGCAATGACCGCCGATGTTGCTTGCTGTCCCTACCTACGGCATGTATCCAAAACGGAATACCACACGTGGCTATTTTCTGAGCCTGGTTTAATTTCTCACAGATTCACTGCGGCGACTAAAGGCATCCAGAAAGTGGACGGCTGCGGCGGTGGGTTTATGCTTGTCAAAACCCCTGTGTTTAACCGCATTCCATACCCATGGTTTAGATATGGCCTTTTAGAAAAAGATGGATGCGCGGAAATAATAGGGGAGGACATTTGTTTTTCGATGGCTGTCAATGCAGCAAACATCAATATATTCTGCAACTTTGATTTTCCGGTGTTCCACAAACCAAGACTCGTAGACTACAAAACAGAAGGATAGATCATGAATTCAATTTCTGACATTAAAGCGGCATTTTACGACTCTCAGAGAAAAGCATCAAACCTGTTCGAGGTGATGGTAGAAGAGGTTATCTCACTGAATGAGAAGTTAAAGAAAATCGCTGAACAGCCAAAAGCCTTTGCTGGTGAGGTGGACGGGGCGGAGTCTATTTCCGATCCTGAGTAGAATCTGGAAGGCGTTTTCAAAACCATTAAACAGTGGAAGTAGGGGATAGATGACTCCGGAAGTGGACTCGTTTGTAAGGTTCTTGGTTGTTTGCGGAACTCTACTAGGCAGCGTGCTTGGATCTTGCAAGATAATCGCTGCGGCAAAAGAGAAGCCTGCTGACCGTGCGCCTTCGCCTCCCGCGCCATCGCATCCGGACAGGCATCCAGAATATTTGGAAAAGTTCAAGCATGGAGAGAGCCGCATGGATGCAACAGATAAAAGGATGGACACGCAAGACGAGAGGATCGCCGTTATGCACAGAGAGCACGTAAACCTTCGTATTGAGTTTGCAGAGCTAAAGCCACACTTTCTGGTGCTTAAAGATTCCTTTGTCAGTCTCAAGGGCGGCATGGGCTCTATTGAAGATACTCTGGAAGATATTCTGAGACGGCTTCCCGATAAATAACAAGGGCTGCACTGCTTACGGAATTCGTCCTTCCTTTTGGCGGTGTACCTTTGGAGATGGCCCGGTGAAGCAATTCGCCGGGCCATTTTTTTACCTAAAATGCCTTAATTTTTACCCCTATTTAAACCGCTTTAAATAGGGGTATTTTTTGGGGTACTTTTAAGCATGCTCCGATCAAAAGTGCCTAGAAGCGCCTCAAAACCGGGTAAAATGGCTTAAATAACGCTATTTAAGCCATTTTAACGGGAAAAAGATTATTAATAAAGGTGTTGACAAATACCCACCTTTAACTATATTCTTAAACATCGGGCAATGAAGCCCGGCAAACGCAAGGCGAACAAATGAAAATCGTAAGAATCACAGGATCCGAATACATGACCATCAAAACCCTCTTTCACGCAGCAGATGATATTTCAAGCGGGAGACCGGTTCTTGCCGCCGTATATTACGACCCAACTATAAAATCATTGGTTGCATGCGACGGGCAGATTCTCAGGGTTCAACCCATTGCAACGGTTTTTGATACCCCGATCTTCTTCGATCGGGAGCAATTCAAACTAAGCAAGTCCAGCCTGAAGGCAAAGTATGAAAAGGAGTGGGAAACCGTTTTGATTGACGTGCAGACGGAATACAACGATCGGATTTATCCCGATTATAAGCGGATCGTACCAGTGCCCAAAAGCACGGAGGATTTAAAACCTAAAGCGTGGATCGGCGTTGATTTTTACCTATTCAATTCCTTTCTTGCGTCTTATACGGAGGATCCAGGATCGTTGGTGGTCGGGTTCAATGAGGGCCTGAAAGGCTTTACGGTTTACAATAAGGAAAACGTTTTCCAAGGCATGATAATGCCGTGCAAGTCCGATAAATTCGCGCCATTGGCACCATTCAAAACGGAACCGGTAAAGACAGAAGCCGAAAAAGAAAAGCCCGCAAAAAAAGCGGTGGTTACTCCAATTGAAACCACAAAGCGCCCAAGAAAATCCAGGGCAAAGGCGGCGGCGGCCAAATAACAGAATCGGGCTTGGGGGTGTTAGGCCAAGCGCGGCCGGGTGAAAGCCCGGCGTCACCAAAAAAAAGGAACAGAAAGGGAACGAAAATGGAAACTGAATGGAGCGAATTTGACAGGCAAGAAATTAACGCGCAGCAAAGGCAGATCGATGAGGATCGCGAATCTGAAACGGAATTCGAATCCTGCGACATTGAGGAAATTCAAATCATTGAGCGCCCGGGTTTTGACGGCAAAACTTTGGCTACTGCCGATGTCATTTTTAAGAGCGGCATAGCTTTGAACGGCCTTAGAATACTAAAGGGGAGGTACGGACTCTTTGTGGCTTTCCCAAGCCTAGGTGGATCGATTGACGTTCTAAAAATGAGAATCAGAATGAGAATCCAGGCCGCAGTATTGCGATCGTACAAACATAAAGGAGTGATGGCATGATCAAGCCTAGTTCGAATAAGTTGGAGATGTATACCGAGAGCCATGGCAGGCAGAAGCGCCTTAAAGCGGCCGATGAACTGCTCAACCAGGCTCGAAAACTGATATTCGAGGCCCAGTTTACTTTGCACAAAAAGCCAGGGTTTGAAGATGAAGCGAGAGTGGCTTGCGGAGCGATCTACGCTCTTATCTCAGACGTTCGAGAGAATATTGGATTGAGTGGGACGCATGGATAAGATCAGCCAGCAGGCTTTTAGTATCACCTACGCTCAAGGAACGGCTATCAGGTCAGCCGTGGTGTACGCGACAGACGAAAAAAACGCGAAGGCAGCCTTTTTAAAATGCTCTCACGCTTCAAAATCTGTTTTGCGGGTGAACAGCCTGGCTGATAGCCAGAAACAAAAGCGTGAGTCTAGTTCGTTTCGTATTATTCCATAAAGGTGTCGTCTATTAAACATTTTAACATTAACTTAAGGGTAAGAATATGAAAACCAATTTAATCACGGGAACAGGCTTTTCGGAAGCCGGAAGGAGCGCTAAATGAAAATCCTATTGCTACGAATACTCCACCTGGAGCGCACCATTCTAAAGCTAAAAGCCGAGATAAAGCGGAAAGACCAGGAAATTCTAGGCCTTATGGATGATCGGGCGGACGCATGTAAGCGGTATGCCAGTCTTCTACACGAATGCGAATTGGAGGACAGCAAGTGGAAGGATTGACCGAAAGGCAAACGGAAGAGCCGGTCCCACAGCCGCTTCTGGAAAGACTTAGAAACCTGTTGGCTATCCTTGAAGGTTCTGAGCTGGACAAAGACGCAGAGAAGGCTCTTTTGAGAGCGCGCATTGCCATTCTGGAGGCGGATGGAACAGCACTGATACGCCGTCTGGTAAACAAATCAGGAAAGGACTCTGGTGCCGTGCTTGTCTTGACTAGGTTTGGGCTTTCTTGGAGGCTCCCAGATGGGTCGTGGTTGCCAGATAAGGTGTCACGGATTCGAAGGCACGGCTTGAAGCCTGTCTTGCTCAGGACACCGGTATGGGCAAAGCTAACTCGCGGGGAGGTAGAAATCTACCCAGTTTCAGTTAACTATTTAAGCCCTTTCATCCAAGCGGCATAGGATTATTAAAAGGTATTGACAATTAACGCCCTTATCAATAAATTGAAAACCATGAGACTACCCCCGAATCCAAACTACCTGGCTGAAATTGCAGCCACCCGTGAAATGGTTCTGACCGCAAGAGCAAAGCGCGGCAATGTATCCCTGGCCGTGATCGCCTCGGAATGCGGCCTGCATTCAAACCTTGTTATGCGAGTCATGAGCCCAAAGCCAGATACCGGAGAATCTTCCTATACGCCTACCAAGGGAACAGTGGACGCGCTTAGATCGTGGGCAGAGAAGAATAAGAAGGCCAAGACTGTTGCGCCGGAAAAAGTTCAGAAGGACTTAGGGGCCAGGATCAGGTCGGCTTATGAGGTGAAAAAAGCCCGTGGTATGAATGCCGAGGAAATGGCGATGGCGGCAGGGGTTAACCGCACAGTGTTTTCGCAGTTGATGAATGGTTCGTATACGCGAACCCTGCGGCCAACCACTCTGAAGTCATTGAACGCATGGACGGATAAAGCGCTTCGACAATAGAGCGCACGCCCGTCTTATCTAGGGATGATAGAGCGCTTCGCTGGCATATCTTTGATCTTCCGCTTTTTGAAATACTCTTCCAGTATCAAGTACTGAGCTTCGTATATTGGGATGTTCTCCCAGTAGGCCAAACACTTGATTAAATAAAGATGATCCTTATGGATGACTGCGGAGTGTCTCCGGAACCCTGCCGGAAGATACTTGCTGTCCTTCGGACCTTCTCCAATGGCATCCTCGATTTTTTGGTCCTGAAGCGAAGGCTTTTTTGGGGCTGCTATGTGGGCGTCTTCTCTTCTCAGTGCATTTGATTTTGCCATAAACGGATCCGTCCTTTTGTGGCATGAAAAATGCCGAAATCGATTACGCCTTAATTTAGTGAAATCAGTGTATTAAGACGTCTCGGAAAAATACTTCCATGGTTTAACGAGCGTCAAATATTGGTCATTTATTGCCCTAAAAAGATGGCCTTACATTCGGTAATTTCGGTAATTTGAGGGAAAATTGAGGTTTGGCATGTGCATTAATAAAGGGGTTGACAATTATACACCGTTCTATATATTCTTAATCATCGGGTAATAAAGCCCGGCAAACGCAAGGCGAAAAAATGGAAACCAAGAAAATCAAAGGCCAATCCTACATAGTCTATCCAAATGGCGTGATGGTCCCGGCCGGCTTGGTTAACGAATCTCCTAATAAAATCAGAACCCCGAAAGACATTCTCCCTTTGCTAGAGTCGGAAAAATTTATGAAGCAAGAGACCGTGATCGTTTTTACTCTCGACGGAAACAACCAGGTGATTAAAAAGCACATCGTAACCATCGGCCTTGCAAACCAGGCGCATATCCACCCGAGGGAATGTTTTGCACCGGCTTTTGAGGATAGAGCGGTTTCAATATTCCTGGCCCATAACCACCCATCCGGAAATGTTGAACCAAGCGAGGCAGATCTTGTTGCCACCAAAAGGATGGCAGAAGCCGGTAAGCTTTTGGGTATTCCGTTGATCGATCATATTATCGTGTCCCAGAACGGGTACAATTCGCTGCGCGATATGCGCCCAGACATGTTCGTATAAAAACCAAAACACAACCCAAGGAGAATTGAAATGATCAGGCCATTTACTGTTACGGAATTGAATTTGTTAGCTGACATTATTTCTAAGGATTCTGAATCCCTAGAAAATGATTTAGAGTACTTCCCGAAATCGGAAAGGCGAGATATAAAAAGGGGGCTGGCCCGCCGCTTGAGGCTGGCCAGGCGTGTTGCTGGCATGATTCAATTAAAAAAGGAGATCAAATAATGGAACAGATGCAATTTATAAACGACATCCCCAGGAACTTGGCAATAGCAGCCCATGCGGGAACCAGCTTTGTGCCGGAAAGGCGCGGGGACGCAGAGCGAGAGTCCTACGCTTCCGAAATGGCGGCGGACTATGCAAGGCTGGCCAAGCACGCTGACACCCCAGAAAAGCAGGCGCAACTAGAAGAAGAGTTTGCTAGGTATCGAACGGGGTATGCGGCCAGAACCAGGCTATACCTTTCCGCAAGGTCTAGGTGCCTGTCAACAATGATAACTGGCCCTTCAAATTTCAATACTCGCAGGAACACCAAAGCCAACAATTCCGAGCGCAACAAACTGGATGAATTGGTTGGATTCAGAGAGCGGGCTTTAAAGGCGATTATAAAGAAAATGCACCCTGAGCTCAGGCCTATAATGGCTGGTGATGGCGATGCACTGGAGCGCCTGCAAGAAAAGCTGGATACGCTGGAATCCAACCAGGAAATGATGGTCGCAGTAAACGCCACTATACGCAAGTACGCCAAGGAAGGGGCGGAAGCCCAGGTGGCCGGATTGATTGATCTGGGGGTTTCTAGGGTCAGAGCTGTCGCGCTTCTCGTCCCGGATTTTTGTAAGCGAATCGGCTTTCCATCCTACTCTCTGACCAACAACGGCGCAAATATTCGGCGACTCAAAGGGCGCTTGGAAGCCCTTTCCAAAACTAAGACCCAAGAGGAAACGGAAACGATCGGCGAAGCCGCCACCGTGAACGATTGCCCGGCAGAAAACAGGATCCGCTTGACGTTCCCGGGCAAGCCC
>JANLQX010000421.1:0-7377 GCA_031368095.1 Actinomycetes bacterium
ACGAGATGGCTCAGGCTGTAGCGCACCGCCCACGGTCCGCGCATTATGGAAATCATCGCCGTCGAGGAACATCAGGGCGGCGCCGAAACCACGTCGTTCACGACCACCGAACTGCTCCGACGTCCGCACGCGGCCGCCGAGCTGCATTGGACAGGTCAGGTGCCGGTCCGACTCACGCGCCAGTTTGCCGCCCGGAACCTCGATCTGGTCGGTCTTCTCCGACGATGCTTCCGACACGATGAGGTGGCATCGTGAGCATGACCCGCGAGTCCTTGGCACTCGTCGCCGCGCTTAGCGCAGGTGCCGGTGTCCATCTACTAACCCGTTCTCGACGAACGCGCCCGTGCCACCGGGTTGCCCCGTTCGCCGACTGGATGCGGCAGGCCGGCATCGAAGGTGTCAAACCGATCGAATTCGTGGTCGTCGAAGTCGTCGTGCTCCTCGGAACAACAGCGCTGTTCTTCGTAGTGTTCGGCGCCGTGGTCCCGGCCGTCGCAGCAGGGTTCGGCGCCCTCGCCGCTCCATTGGCGACCTACCGAAACCGGCGATCTCGCCTTGGTGAGATCGCCCGCAACGCGTGGCCATCGCTCCTCGAGGAATTGCGTCTCGAGGTGGGAACCCTTGGGCGTTCGGTTCCCGCCGCCCTCCTCGACGTTGGCCGACGCGCTCCCACCGAACCAATGCGGGCAGCATTCAGCGCCGCCCATCGCGAATGGTTGCTGTCCACCGACTTCGCCCGGGTGGTGCGAATGCTTCAGGACCGCCTCGCCGACCCGACAGCCGACACGGTCTTGGAGACGCTCCTCGTGGCGAGCGAGATCGGCGGAACCGATATCGATCAACGTCTCGCCCGTCTCCTGGCCGATCGGCAAACCGACCTTCGCCACCGCCACGAGGCTCGTAGCCGCCAAGCGGGTGTCCGTTTCGCACGATGGTTCGTGCTGATCGTGCCCTTCGCCATGGCGTTGGTCGGCCTCGGCATCGGCGACGGTCGAGCCGCCTACCGGGAGCCGACCGGACAACTCGTTGCCGGTCTCGCCGTGACCTTCGTGGTCGGATGCTGGTGGTGGTCGGCGGCCATCCTGCGCCTTCCCGAAGAACGACGAATCGCCCGACTCACCGCCGGGATATCGCCGTGATCCGCGTCATTTTGCTCGCCGCTCTTCTTGGGACCGCGGGACTTTCCCTGGTGTTGTCACGGGCGCCGTGGTTTCGTCAACCCGGTCTGGCGGCACGGCTGCGGCCGCACACCCCCGGGCTCACGGAGCGCCGACCGCGCGTGCTCGGGGCCCGCAGCTTTGGCGACGCGCTGGGTCCGGCCGCAGAACACCTCGGAGGTCTTGCCGCCCGCGCCGTAGGCATCAGCGAAGACGTGAGCCGTCGCCTCGAGCGACTGCATCGGACCATCAGTCCGGTGCAATTCCGGGTCGACCAGCTTCGCCATGCCTCCCTTGCCCTCCTGTTGGCAACCGCGATATGTGCCGTGGCCGCGCCGCCGCCCGGGTTGGTCGGCTTCGTCGTGCTGGTCGCTCCGCTGCTGTCGCTGTTGATCGACGAGCAACGACTGTCGTCGGCATCATCGGATTGGAAGCGCGACCTTGCCACCGAACTGCCCATCGTCGAGGAGCAGTTGGCGATGTTGCTCGATGCCGGTTGGAGCCTTGGCGGCGCTCTCGGTCACGTCAGCGAGCGCACCTCGGGACCCTCGGCGCGCGACATCGATCGCGTCCTGCTCTCGGTCCGTCGAGGCAACAGTTACCGCGAGGCGCTGACCCAGTGGAAGGTGATCGCTGACGTTCCCGCCGTCGACCGACTCACTTCGATTCTGGTACTTGCCGATCAGGGCGCCGACCTCGGTCGTCTCGTTGCTGATGAGGCGCAATTCGGTCGTGAAGAACGCCACCGGGAACTACTCGCCGCCGTCGAACGCAAAGGCCAGCAGGTCTGGATTCCGGTCACGGTCGCGGCGCTTGTTCCGGGCTGCATGCTCCTCGCCCTGCCATTCATCCGTGCACTTAGCTTCTTCAGTTCGTAGTACCTAACCACCACCAAGGAGAAACTGTCATGACTACCCTCTTGCGCACCACCATTGTCAGCCAAAACGCTTTGCACCGTGCGACGAACGTCGTCACGTCACGACTCCGTACCAAGGCTGGCGAATCGGGCGAGGGCGTGATCTCGCTCGCCATCGCCGTGCTCATCATGGCGGTCATCGGCGCCGCAATGTTCATCGTGTTCAAGCAGATCACCGACGACGCCGGGAACACGGCGACCACCAAAATCTCCACGATCAAGTGACGCCGAGGGTGCGTCAGTCGTGAGTCGTGACGAGCGCGGCTCCGGCTTGATCACGTCGATCCTCGGCACGTTCCTTGTCCTCGCCACCATGTTCGTGTCGGTCGAGCTCCTTCTCACGATGCACCGCCGCACCATCGTTACTGGCCTCGCCAGCGATTTAGCGCGTCGGCTCGCCCGAGACCCCACGCTCGATGCCGACCGAGAAGCGGCCGCGATAGCGACCGACCTCGGGCCCGGGGTCCGCATCGTCACGTCCGACGACGGCGACGACATCGTCGTCACCGTGTCCGCTCGCGGACCAGCAATTGCTCCGTTGCGTGCGCTCGCTCCATTCGCCCGCATCGAGCGAACGGCACGATCGCATCGCGAGGCTTTCGTTACGGCCGAGCCATGAACCAATCGACGCGTTCAACCCGGTTACGTCGCCGCTCCGAGCTAGGTCAAGCCGGCGCTGAGGTCATCGTGGGCGGGGTGGTACTGCTTGTCGCGTTGACGCTCGTGCTCACCAACGTGTGGGTCGTGCTTGACACCAAGATGGCCGCCAGCGAGGCGGCGCGAACGGCCGCCCAGGCCTACGTCGAAGAGAACGATTCGGGCACCGCACTTGCGGTCGCGACGGCGACTGCCGAACGCCAACTCGCGTCACGGTTCGGGAAGGCATGGAAGGTCGAACCCATCGTGGCCCGGTTTGCACGATGCGCGCCGATCGGCATTCGCGTGGAGATCACGGTCGGGCTGATCGCCGTGCCGTTCCTCGGTTCGCTCGGTGGAAACAAGACGGTGTCGTCGACGCATCGAACACGCATCGACCCGTACCGCAGCGGTGTGCCCGGCGAGGCGGCGTGCGATGCCTAAGCGGGCGCACCCATCCGAACGCGGCTCGGCGATGTTGTTGGTGCCGGCGGCGCTCATCATCGTCGCCCTCTTTGCGTCGCTGACCCTTGATGCCGCCCATGCGTTCCTCATGCAACGAGAGCTCACCGCCACCGCCGACGCCATGGCCAACGACGCCATTGCGGCAATCGACGCCGACCGCATTTACCAAGGCGAACCAATCGCTCTCGTTGAGGACAATCGTCTCCGCGCACTGGTCGAGGAGAGCCGATCGGCGCGAGTGAGCGACGTCGTAACGGCCGAAAATGTGACGATCCGACGAATCGAAAATGCTGGTGTGGAGATCGAGCTCTCGGCGACCGTGCGCCCGTACTTCAGCCGCATGTTGCATCCCGCCGATTGGAAGATTCGAGCGAGCGCCCGGGCCTATCCCGTGGCCGACGACTGATGCCATCGCGCCGGGTCGCCGCAGATGTTTTGAACTGCTCCACGTTGGCGGCTCACCTCGACGAGCCCGTCCCCACCTCGTCACAATGAAGCCATGACGACTGTCCGCGCCGCTCCCGCTGTTTCCGCACCCGCTGTTTCCGCAACCGCTGTTTCCGCAACGGCTGCCGCTCGACGTCAACTGCTCGTTGTGGTGAGCGCCGCGTCGTCGGTGCTGGCCCTGTCGACGCTGTTGGACCGAACGGAGTTGCGACGGGTCGGTCGATGGTCATCGGTGGCCTCGTGGACAACGACGAATCAAACACTGGTGGGCCTCCGACTTCTTCGCGTTCTTGCGTTCGTCGGATCGGCTGGAGTCTTGGCGTGGCTGGCCACGTTGGCGCTGCTGTGCATCCCGGCGCGGACCAGGCGGATAGTCGGAGGGTTGCGGGTCCCAGGCGCAACATTGATCCGGGGCGCGCTCGTCGGATCGATCGCGATCGCGGCTATCGGCTTGACCGGCCCCAGCGCGATGGCCGAACGTCGGTCGATTACCTCCACCCACGACGCCACCGGCGGCCAACGCTGGCCAGAGCTCACCCCACCGAGCGCCGTGGTCGTTCGGCCGGCGACGACCGTCGTGGTCGCCCCAACAACCGTGTCGACCCTCCTGGCATCGCCCCCTCTCCGTGTTGACCCTTCGGTGGTTCCCGTCGTGATGTCGGCGCCGCCCGTGACCGTCGCACCGCTCACGACCGCAGGACCGGCTCTTCCTATGGTCGTCGCCTTTCGCACCGCCGCGGTTCATGCGGCCACCGCCTCGGCCTTTGGTCGCCGTGTCGTGATCGCCGGTGAAAGCTTCTGGTCAATCGCCGAAACGCACGTTCTCCAGAACATGGACGAGGCGAGTGACGAAGACGTCGCCGACTACTGGCGAGTCCTCATCGACGTGAATCGGGCACGCCTTCCCGACCCGGACAACCCGGACTTACTCTGGGTCGGAATCGAACTCGTGCTGCCTCCGCTTCCGGGTTCTGCGGCCCCGACTCCTAGCTGAGCGACGAGCTAATCATGGCGCCGCCGTCGATTACGAGGTGGGCGCCGGTGATCCACGAGGCAGCGTCGGAGCAGAGGAAGAGGGCGGCGCGGCCGATATCGTCGGGCTCCCCGAGACGGTGGAGGGGCATCGACTTTGCAATGCGAGCCTCATTTGGTTCCCACAACGCCTTGGCCATGTCGGTCTTTACTAGTCCGGGAGCGATGGCGTTCACGCGCACCTTCGGGGCCATCTCCGCCGCCATTTGCCTGGTCAGGTGCAGCACCGCGGCCTTGGTCACGTTGTAATAACCGATGTTTGCTTCCACGCTCAGCCCTCCGACCGACGCGATGTTGAGGACGGCTCCCCCGCTGTCCTTCATCCACGCATCCCACACCTGCTTCGCCCACGCGATGTACCCGAACTGATTCACCGCCACCGTCTTCTCGGCCTGGCCGGGACTGATGTCGAGCAGCGGCCCATAGTACGGATTCGTCGCCGCATTGTTGACGAGTACGTCGACGCGCCCGAAGCGCTCCATGGCATTGGCCACGCACGCCTCCGCCTGGGCCGAGTCGCCGGCGTTGGCGGCAAACCACTCGGCCCGCCCGCCGCCGAGAGCGTTGAGCTCGGCCGCCGCCGACTCCAGCACGTCGGCCTTACGGCTGGTGATGAGCACGTCGGCCCCCGCCGTCACCAAACGAGCGGCAATCGCCTTCCCGATCCCCCGCGACCCGCCCGTTACCAGTGCAACTTTGCCGTTCATCCGAATGTCCATAACGGGTGAGGATACCGACCATCCAGTCTTCGCGGCCAAGTGTGGAGTGTGGGGCGAAGTGTGGACCAAAAGCCATGCTCCTCACGTTCCACAGATCGCCTCACATTCCACACTTGGGTGAGGGGTCGGCCCCGGTAACCTGTTCGGATGGCTACCGGTACCTGGACCCCAACGAGTTGGCGCGAGCGCACGGCGCTCCAGCAGCCCGACTGGCCGGACCAGGGCGCCTATGAGTCGGCGCTCAAGCGTCTGTCGATCGTGCCGCCGCTGGTCTTCGCCGGTGAGGCTCGGACTCTGCTCGGGTCGCTGGGCCGCGTCGCCGAGGGAAAGGCCTTCCTCCTTCAAGCAGGTGACTGCGCCGAAAGCTTCCACGACGTGACTGCCGCGGGAATCCGCGAAAAATTGAAGGTCATCCTGCAGATGGCGGCAGTGCTCACCTATTCGGCCGGTCTGCCGGTCGTCAAAATCGGCCGCATCGCCGGGCAGTTCGCCAAGCCTCGCAGTGCCAACACCGAGGCGATCGACGGCGTGGAGCTGCCCAGTT
This sequence comes from Actinomycetes bacterium, assembly GCA_031368095.1. Classification (GTDB taxonomy): domain Bacteria; phylum Actinomycetota; class Acidimicrobiia; order Acidimicrobiales; family JANYDT01; genus JANLQX01. Next base: position 5,917 of record JANLQX010000421.1, read on the forward strand.
TCCGTGGGCACATCGTCAACGACGACGCATTCGAGGCCGACGCCCGTCGGCCGGACCCCGAGCGGATGATCCAGGCGTACCAACAGAGCGCGCAAACCCTGAACCTGCTGAGGGCGTTCACCAAGGGCGGGTACGCCGATCTCACCCGGGTTCATGCGTGGAATCAGGAGTTCGTCCGGTCGTCACCGGAAGGTCAGCGCTACGCCACGATCGCCGCCGGCATCGAGTCGGCGTTGCGATTTATGAGCGCCTGTGGCGTCGACCTCTCCGAGCATGCACCAATCCATCAGGTTGATCTGTACACATCACATGAGGCGCTGCTCCTGGGCTACGAGGAGTCGTTGACTCGCCAGGACACCACCACCGAGTCTGGTGATTGGTACGACTGTTCGGCGCACATGCTGTGGATCGGCGAACGCACGCGTGGCCTCGACGACGCCCATATCGAGTTCCTTCGCGGCGTGAAAAACCCCGTGGGGTGCAAGGTCGGCCCGTCGGCTACGCCTCCCGAGGTCGTGGCATTGTGCGAAGCGTTGAACCCGACCCGCATTCCCGGCCGCCTCACGCTAATCACCCGCATGGGGGCCAAGAAGGTCGGCGGCGCACTCCCGCCGCTGCTCGCCGCCGTGCGCGACGCCGGGCATCCCGTCGTGTGGGCCTGCGATCCGTGCCACGGCAACACGTATACGTCGGAAAGCGGTCTGAAGACACGGCATTTCGACGACGTGGAGGCCGAGGTCGTCGGCTTCTTCGCCGCCCACAAGGCCGAAGGCACCTGGCCGGGCGGACTGCATGTCGAGCTCACCGGCGACAACGTCACCGAATGTCTCGGCGGCAGCGACGACCTCGCCGACGCCAACCTGTCGGAGCGCTACACCACCGTGTGCGACCCGCGCCTCAACGCCCGCCAAAGCCTCGACCTAGCGTTCCGGGCGGCGGAACTGTTGCGCGACTAGCCGCTCGCTCGCTACCAGGCGACCGGGCCGTGTTCGCCGAAGAAGCCGCCGGTCGGGCCGTCGTCGTCGAGGAGCGCGTACGGGACGATCACCGCCGCACCCTGGGCCGGCGTGCCCGGACCCATCTTGCGATTGAGGTCGGTTCCGATATGGCCGGGGCTGACCGAGTTGACCTTGATGCCGTCGGGCTTCAGCTCTTTGGCGTAGGCGACGGTGAGCATGTTGAGGGCCGCTTTCGACACGCTGTAGGCGGGAACCTGCGGAGCGAACATGGCCATCGGGGTCGTCGGGTCGGACCACACGCCCTTCGAGCCCACTTCGCTCGACACGTTGACAATTTGTCCGTGGCCGCTGCGCTTCAGTAACGGAACGGCGGCGTTCGTGACGCGCATGACGCCGAACACGTTGGTGTCGAACGTCGTCATCATTGTGGCCACTGCGGTGGTTGTCGGTCCACCGACCGGCGGGTCGAGGGCGATACCGGCGTTGTTCACGAGAATGTCGA
>JANLQX010000424.1:0-1767 GCA_031368095.1 Actinomycetes bacterium
GGTGGTGGAACGGATGTCAGGCGCGCCACGCGAGATCGCGGCCGAGCTCGACCGGCGCGGGATCCAGCACGTCTATGTCGATGGCGGCGACACCATCCAGCAGTTCCTCGCCGCGGGGCTCATCCAACGGATCATCGTCACCCGGGTGCCGGTACTGATCGGTATCGGGATCCCCCTCTTCGGTCCGCTCACCCGCGACATCCCGCTCACGCACGTTGCCACACGCCAGTTCGCCAGCGGGCTGGTGCAGAGTGAGTATCTGGTCGTGAGCTGAAGGGCCGATGTTCAGGGGCTTACGCCCCTACTCGGCTCATGGGGGCTTACGCCCCCAGGCTCCGTGGTCGATCGAGCCTCGAACCGGGGGAGTAGCGGACAGGTTCCCTCGGCCAGCGTTCAACGGCGCCTTTCGTTGTGATCCATGTGGGCGCCCGTGAGGGCGCATGCTTGCGACATCCGGGGCGGCGACCGACATTCCGTCATGACCTTCAAGCCCAGGATCTGGTTCCCGATCGCCGCGGTGCTGAGCGTGGTCAACGTGGGCGCCGTCTGGCCCGCAGCGATGGCGGCCGAGCCGCTGCATGCCACCACCCACGCGGTGCTCGCGGTGGCCTTCGCCGTCTGGGCAGTGCGCCTCCGACTGGGTACCGGCGCGCGCGGGCTGGAGGCGGAACTCGACGAGATGGAGCTCGAGAACAACGCGATCCACCTCGAGCTGGCGGAGGCCCGGGAAAAACTGGATTTCGCGGAACGGGTGCTGGCGCAGGGAGATCCGCAGCGTCGCAGCGACCAGAAGCTCTAGTCGGATGACCGTGGACACTCGATCGCACTGGGAGGAGGTCTACCGCACGAAGGGCCCGGAACAGGTGAGCTGGTATCAGGCCGAGGCCAGCTTGTCCCTTGAACTGATCCACCAAGTGGCCCCGGCGCTCGACTCGGCCATCATCGACGTCGGCGCCGGAGCGTCGACGCTGGTCGACGGTCTGCTGCGCGCGGGGTATCGCCGCCTCACGGCCCTGGATCTCTCAGAGGCCGCGCTCGCGCGCTCGCAGGCTCGGCTGGGGAGCGACGCGGAGTCGGTCGTCTGGCGCGAAGCGGATGTCCTGTCGGCCGAGCTGGAGAAGGGTGCCTTCGACCTCTGGCACGACCGGGCGGTGTTCCATTTCCTCACCGACCCGGCAGACCGCGCGCGGTATGTCGCACAGGTCCGGCACGCGGTCTGCCCCGGTGGCCACGTGCTCGTGGCCACCTTCGCGGAGGATGGCCCCACGAAGTGCAGCGGTCTCGAAGTGGTGCGCTATGCACCCGAAGGTCTGCACGCCGAGTTCGGTACGGAGTTCCGGGTCGTCGAGAGCCGCCGCCAGGTGCATCACACTCCCTGGGGCGCGCCACAGGCGTTCACCTATTGTCTCTGTCGCTACGAGCCGCTCGGGTCGACGCGCCACGCGGCCTGACGCGCGCTAGCGCCCTAGCGCCTTGAGCGCCCCCTCCGGATACCGCGTCCCCGAAGCCACTCCCTTCGGCATCACCTCGTCGAGCCGCTTCCGCTCCACGGGCGTGAGGATCAGCTTGAGCGCCGCGACATTCTCGTCCAGCCGGGTGATCCGCCGGGTGCCGGGGATCGGCACGATATTGGCGCTCCGGCCGAGCAACCAGGTGGAGACGATCGCCAAGGGGCACGGCGTCACCGCCGCCCAGCTGGCGCTCGCCTGGTTGCTCGGCCGGAGCGCCAATATCGTGCCGATCCCCGGCACCCGGCGGATCACCCGG
>JANLQX010000443.1:0-16114 GCA_031368095.1 Actinomycetes bacterium
AAGGCACCGAGGTTCATGAACGCGTAGACGACGAGATAAAGCACGATGGCGTCGAAGGCGCTCTTCGTTGATGAATCATTGGCCCCGGCGACAGCGAACGGCGCCATGATAAAACCAGCCTGCGCCACCGAACTATACGCGAGCATACGAACGATATTCGTCTGCTTGAGGGCGACGAGGTTTCCAACGGTCATGGTGAGCGCGGCGAGGACCCAGAAGATCGGGCGCCACACGTCGGAGCGTCCAAGGAACCCGGCGAACACGATTTGGGTAATGGCAACGAACCCCGCCGTCTTCGACGCGACGGACAAGAACGCGGTGATTGGTGTTGGCGCGCCTTCGTAGGTATCGGGCGCCCACTGATGAAACGGAACGGCGGAGACCTTGAACCCGAAGCCCACGAGCGTGAGGAAAATGGCGACGACCAGCAACGGGCTGAGACCCTCGCCCGACACGGCGTCGGCGATAACCGAGAGCTGCGTGGCGCCGGTGATGCCGTAGACGAGCGACATGCCGTAGAGCATCACCGCCGATGCCACCACGCCCAGGAGGTAGTACTTGAGCATCGCCTCGTTGCTCTTCGACTCACGCTTACGCCAACCGGCGAGCATGTAGCCGGGGATCGAGATGGTTTCGACCGCAACGAAGATCGTGATGAGGTCGCGGGAGCTGGCCATGACGACCATGCCGAGAAGCGAACAGACCAGCAGGAAGGAGAACTCGCCTTCGTAGAAGTCACCCTCGGCGAGGTAGTTCGACGACATGAGCAACACGAGGTAGCCCGAGAGCAGGAACAGACCTTTGAGGAGCAGCGCGTAGGAGTCGACCACGTAGCCGCCACCGAACATCACCCGGGTGCCGTCGCCCGACGCGGCGAGGGTAAGCAGGGGCACAGCCGCCAGCGCCACTCCGACACCGGCCCACGTGGTGATGAGGTACTTCCGCGTTTCGTCGACGAACAGGTCGGCCACGAGGATGCTCACGGCCACCAGGGTCAGGACGATTTCCGGCGCGAGCGCGTGGTAGTCGAGGTACGGACGAGTCCACTCGAGGGTGGTCATGACGGAGGCGAGCATGGGTTGGCGCTCAGCCCCCGAAGACCTTCGTCACGACCTGCACGGCAGGATCGGTGACGGAGAACATGAACCGCGGCCACACACCGAACACCACGATGCCGGCCAGGAACGGCGCCCACGCCAACCACTCGGTGGGCAGCACATCGTCGAAGTGGTGGCCCTCCCACTCCTCTTTCTGCGTGCCGAAAGCGGTGCGCTGGTAAAGCCACAGGAGGTAGCCGGCGGCGAAGACCGTACCGACGGCGGCGACCACCATGAGGCCGCGGAAGAGTGCAACGTTGAGTCCCTCGGCCGGGTTGTAGGCCGAGAGGATGGCTGGGAACTCGCCCCAGAACCCAGCCAGGCCGGGGAGTCCAAGCGAAGCCATCGACGCGAAGCCCAGCACCCAGCCGAGCTTCGGCATGGTCTGTAGGAGACCGCCGAGACGGGAGATCTCCAGGGTGTGGAAGCGCTCTTTGACCGAACCGGCGCAGAAGAACAACATGCCGGTAATGAGGCCGTGGGCCACCATGCCGAACAGCGCGGCGTTCATGCCGTAGCTCGTGAGCGTGGACACGCCAAGCATGACATAGCCCATGTGGGCCACCGAGGAGAAGGCGATGAGCCGCTTCATGTCGGTCTGGGCCAGACAGCCGAGGGCGCCATAGATGATGCCAATAGCGGCCAGCACGCCGATGTACGGAGCCCATACTTTCGCCGCTTCCGGAAGGATAGGAATGGCGATACGGATGAAGCCGAACGTTCCGAGCTTCAGGAGCACGGCCGCCAGAATCACCGATCCGACCGTGGGCGCTTCGGTGTGGGCGTCAGGCAACCATGTGTGGAACGGGAACATCGGAACCTTGACGGCGAAACCAAGGAACATGCCGCCAAAGATGAGCGACTGCGTGCCCCTCGAAATACCGGCGGTCGACACGTTGGCGATGAGCTGATCGATGTCGAAGGTGCGTCCGGCCTTGAAGTACAGCGCCAGGAATCCCAGCAGCATGAAGGCCGAACCGAACATTGTGTAGAGGAAGAACTTGATCGAAGCGTATTGCCGGTTCGGTCCGCCCCAGACACCGATGAGGAAGTACATCGGCAGCAGGGTGAGCTCGAAGAAGACAAAGAAGAGGATGAGATCCTGGGCGACGAACACGCCATTCATGCCCGTTTCCAGAATGAGCATCAAGGCAATGACCGCCTTGGGGTTATGCGGTTCTGGCCAGTGGTTCCACGAGTAAATGATGCAGAGCACGATCACCACGTTTGACAGCAGCAGCATTGGGAGGCCCATGCCGTTGAGGTTCACGTGGTAGTTCGAGTTGATCGTGTCGATCCACGTGCGATTCACGTCGAATTGCCCGACCGCGGCCTTATCGAAATCGAAGTTCGACACGGTGAGGATGCCCATGCCAAGGGTGGCCAGCGCTCCCACGAGGCCGACGATTTTGACGTTCTCCTCGTTCTTGGCGGGCGTCACTATCACCGCCAGCGCGGCAACAGCCGGCAGGAAGATAATGAGGGTGAGACCCCAACCGTTCAGAAAGTCCAACATGGTTCTCCTAGAGGAACAGAACGAGGCCGAAGCCAATCAGGCCGGTGGCGGCGAGGAACGTTCCGGCATAGGCCTGCACCTTGCCGTTTTGCAGTTTGCGTAGAACTCCGCCGGATGTTGACGCAGTGAGACCGGCACCGTTGACGATGCCGTCGACGAGTCCTTGGTCGATGTACTTGTAGACGCCGCGTCCGGTGGCGGTGGCCGAGCGTCCGACACCGTTGACCACGGCGTCGAGCACATTTTGGTTGAACCAGTAGGCGGTCTTGGCAAACCGGCCCTTGATCGACCCGATGATGACGTCGGTCCACAACACATCGAGGTAGTACTTGTTCTTCAGCACCTTGTGACCGAGGGCAAAGATCCCACCGCGGCGAACAAGGCCAAGGTCACCCTGCTTGATCACGTTGTACCAGTAGCCAATAGCGATTCCGAGTACGGCGAGGGTGATTGACGGGATGGCGACACCCCAATCGAACGGATGCACCTTGCCGGCGGCGGCCAGCGTGTTCTCGAAGGTGACGTTGGCGATGGCGTGTTCGAACCAGAATTTCTTCAAGAACAAGAAGTCGTTGAACGGCCAGTTGATAAAGCCGACGAACGTGGCCATGACGGCCAGGGCGACAAGCGGACCGGTGATGAGCCAAGGCGACTCGTGCGGCCCGTCATGGGCATCATGGGCATCATGCGTGTCATGGCTCGCGACGGCATGGTCGGCGGGTGGTGCGTGGTCGGCGGGCGCTGCGTGGGTGTCGTGATCGTCGTGGAAGAGGTGAAGACGGTTCTCGCCCCAGAAGGTCTTGGCCATCACGCGAGTCATGTAACAACCGGTAAGGCACGCGCCGAACGAGCCGGCGATGAAGGCGAGCGTGTAGCCGTTCTTGTCGGCAGCGTTCAGGATCTCGTCCTTGGACCAGAACCCCGAGAAGATCGGGAGGCCGGCCAGCGCGAGGTAGCCGACGAAGAACGTCTTGTACGTGATGGGCATGTACTTGCGCAGGCCGCCCATGCGTTCCATCTCAAAGCTGTGATGTGACCCTGAGTGGGCGATCGATCCGCTCGCCTGGAACAGCAGGGCCTTGAAGAAGGCATGGGTCACAAGATGGAAGATGGCGCCTACCCACGCGCCGACCGACAGCCCGAGGATCATGTAACCGAGCTGCGACACTGTTGAGTAGGCGAGCACTTTCTTGATGTCGGTCTGTACGAAGGCCAGTCCAGCGGCCATGACCACGGTGATGGCGCCGATCCACGAACCGAAGTTCATCCCCCCCGAGTTGATCGAAAAGCCGGCCCAGAACACGCCGTACAACCGGGCGAAGAGATAGACGCCGGCGACCACCATGGTCGCGGCGTGGATCAGCGACGATGCCGGGGTAGGTCCGGCCATGGCGTCGGGGAGCCAGGTATGCAGCGGGAACTGCGCCGACTTCCCCATGACCCCGAAGAACAGGGCGACGGCCGCCACGACGAGCACGGTATGGCTCATCGTGCCGTTCAGCGCCTTCTCGTTGATGGCCGCCATATCGAAGGTGTTTCCGGCGGCGAAGAAGAGAATGACGATCCCGACCAGCAGACCGATGTCGCCGGTGCGGGTCGTCAAGAACGCCTTGAGGGCGGCGTCGGTGTTGTCCTTTTCTTCCCACCAGTGACCGATAAGCAGGAACGAGCACAGGCCCATGAGTTCCCAGCCGAACAGCAGACCGAGCGTGGTCGATGTCTGCACCATCCAGAGCATCGCTGCGGTGAAGAGGTTCAGTGCCGCGAAGTAGTGGGTGAAACGCTTGTCGTCGCGTAGATACTCGATCGAGAAGATATGCACGCAGATTGAAATGAAGGCGACGGTGAAGAGCATGGCCACAGCAAATCCGTCGACGTGAATACCGAGGCCGACGTTGACGTTGCCGTCTCGGAACCACGACACGCCGCGCTCGATGGGTTCGCGGATGGCTCCGCCTTCGCCTTCGGCGGCGAAGTGGGTGGCAAACGAGCGCATGCCGGCACCGACCGCTCGGAGTGCTTCGGTGTTTTCCTCGCCGTGGAGGCCGGGTGGGAGACGGATCCACTGGATCACCGCCCCAATGGAAAGGGCGAAGGTGGCAACGATCGAGGCGATACCGAATTCGGCACCGCGGTACTTGAGGTTCTTTCCGAAGAACAGCGTGGCCACGAACGAGGCCACCATCAGGGCCGGCAGCAGCCAGGCGTGAGTGAGTATCCAGGGCGCCGACGACGAGTGCTCGGCGGCGGCCTCTGACCCGGCGGCAAGGACGGTGAACATCGGCATCAGCCCTTCATCTCCGATACTTCCCCCGGGTCAACGGAGCGGCGGTTGCGATAAATCAGCAACACGATGGCCAGACCAACGCCAACTTCGGCGGCGGCCACGGCAATCACGAAGAGGGCGAAGACATGTCCGATGACGTTGTCATTGCGCAACGAAAAGGCAATGAGGTTCATGTTGACGGAGTTGATCATCAGCTCGATCGACATGAGCACAAGCACGGCGTGCTTGCGGACCAAGACGCCATAGGCGCCCACGCAGAACAGGAATGCGGCGAGGATCAGGAATTGATTCAGCAGCACGTTAGTCCCGCCGGGCGATCACGATGGCGCCCACAAGGGCGGCGAGCAGCAGGATCGAAACGACTTCGAAGGGCACCAGGTATTGCGAGAAAATCGAGTCAGCGGTGCGGACCATGTTGCCGCCCGAGGCGCCCGTGGCCACGCCGTTGTTGAGGTCAAAGCGCTCATCGCCGAACGCGTCAAGGAGCATGGCACCAAGTGAGCCGAAGAGGAACAGCGCCACGATGGCCGACGGGATACGGCTGTTGTTGTCGAGCTCCGGAGTGACGCCGATGGGCGCCCGGGTGAGCATGATGCCGAAGAGCACCAGCACCATGATCGCCCCGATGTACACGAGCACCTGGGTTACGGCAACGAACTCAGCGGCCAGCAGAATGTATTGCGCCGCCATCCCGGCCAGGACGACCACGAGGTAGAGAGCGGCGTGAACCACGTTCTTGGTGGTCACGAGTTTGACCGCCGACAGCGCCATGGCCACGGCAAGGAGCCCGAAGATGATGTTCTGGGCAAGCACGGCGTGCGAGGTTACTTCTTCTTCGAATCCGCGCCAGCCTCAAGGGCGGGTTTGGCCGGCACGGTATCCATCCATTCGCCAAGGCGGGCCTTGTCGTGGAGGAGATCAGCGATGGACGGGACCGAATACTCGTATTCCGGGCTCCAGAAGAGCGCATCGAACGGGCACACTTCGACGCAGATACCGCAATACATGCACAGGCCGTAATCGATATCGAAACGGTCGAGCGCCTGCACGGTGCGGGGCTTGCCACCCTCGCGGCGGGGAGGCGCCTTGTCCTTGTGGCCTTCGATGTAGATGCACCAGTCGGGACAGCTCCGCGAGCAGAGCATGCAGACGGTGCAGTTCTCTTCCTTGAGCGCAATCACGCCACGGGCTCGCACCGGCGGGCTTTCCCGTTCGTGCGGATACTGCACGGTTTCGGCGCCCTTCAGGAAGGTCTTCATGGTGACCCGGAGGCCACCCGTCAACGAGTCGAAGACCTCTTTGCCTTTTTCCAACGCGGCGGGTTTCGGAAGAGCCATTTAGAAGGCAACTTTCAGGATGGCGGTCGCAACGATGTTCAAGAGCGAAATCGGGATGAGGTATTTCCAGGCGAGGGCCTGGAGCTGGTCTTCACGGAACCGGGGATAGGAGAACCTGAACCAGAAGATGAGGAACGAGACGAACATGATCTTGGCGAGGAGAATGCCCGGCCCGATCACGTTGGCGATGTTGTTGTCTATCCAGTGACCCGGCATCGGAAGATACCAACCGCCCAGGAACATGGTGGCGGCAATGGCCGCAAAGGCAAACGTTGAGGCCACTTCACCAAGGAAGAATGACAGAAAGCGGAAACCCGAGTATTCGGTCATGTAGCCGGTCACGAGTTCGGACTCAGCAACGGGCATGTCGAAGGGGGCCTGGCTCAGCTCGGCCTGAGTGGCGATCATGAAGATGCCGAAGCCGATGAACTGAGTGATGACGAACGGCATGCCAGCCAGGTTGAGGCCGAAGATGTGGAATGTGCGCTGCTTTTCTACGATGGTGTTGAAGTTCATCGAGCCGGCCTGCACGATCACGCCGACGACCGACAGCACCATCGGGAGTTCGTAGGCAATCAGCTGCCCGGCGGCCCGTAGCGAACCCATGAGCGAATACTTGTTGGCCGACGCCCAGCCGGCCATGAGGATGCCAAGCACCCCGATCGACGACACGGCCAGCGCGTAGAACACACCGACCGAGAGGTCCGAGATGACGAGATCCGGACCAGCCGGGATCACCAGGAAGAGCAGGAACGTCGACATCACGACGATGTAGGGAGCCAGCGAGAAGACCCACTTGTCGGCTTCCGTCGGGATGATGTCTTCCTTCTGGATGAACTTGACAGCATCGCCGATGTTTTGGAACCAACCGTGAAATCCCCCGGACTCCATTGGCCCGAGCCGAGACTGCATATGCGCCATCATTTTGAGGAGAAAGGTGTAGCCGAGAAGTAGGCCACCGACCGGAATGATGACCAGAACAGCGACCAATTTAATGATCGACTGCTGCCAGTAGGCGAGCGTGAGAGCGAGCATTTCGAGGAGTCTTTCGTCGACCTAGCGGTCGATGTCGCCGAGGATGAAGTAGAGCGACGCCAGGATCGTGATGATGTCAGGCACGAACACGCCCTTCATGATCCACGGAACAATCGAAATGTTGTTGAAGCTCGCCGTCCGGATTTTGACTCGGAACGGGCCGAGGCCGCCCTTGGAGACCACGTAATAGCCCATCTCGCCAAGCGGGTTCTCGGTGGCCACGTAGGTCTCGCCGGCCGGGACCTTGATGATGCGGGGGACCTTGGCCATGATCGGGCCCGACGGCAGGCCGTCGAGCATCTGATCGACCATCTTGGCGGCCTCACGAGTCTCTTGGAGGCGCACCCAGTAGCGGGCGAACGAGTCGCCGTCGGGATGGGTGATTACGTTCCAGTCGAGCTTGTTCCACACCAGCGGCGACGGCTGATCGCGGCGGATGTCCCAGTCCACCCCCGACGCGCGGGCGTTGGCCCCGGAGATGCCGTAGTCCATGATCTTGTCGACGGGAATGACGCCCACGCCACGACAGCGGGACTGGAAGACCCGGTTGCCCATGAGGAGCTGCTCGAGCTCGTCACAGAAGTTCCGAACCTTGTTCATGACGGTCTTGGCTTCAGCGATCCAGCCCTTAGGCAGGTCTTCCTTGAGGCCACCGATGCGGTCGTAGTTCGGATGGAAGCGCCCGCCGGTGGCCGCCTCGATCAGGTTGAGGACGTGCTCACGGTCGCGGAAGGCGAAGAACACCGGGGTAATGGCACCGAGCTGCACGCCCATGTCGCCCAGGAACAGCGCGACGTTGGCGATACGGGCCATCTCGAACAGACACGTACGGATCCACTGGGCCCGCGGCGGCGCTTCGATCCCCATCAGCTGCTCGGCGGCGAGGATGAATGGCACTTCGTTGGCAAAGCTCGAGAGCCAGTCGATGCGGTTGACCAGGGTGGTGATCTGGGGGTACGTTCGGACTTCGGTGAGCTTCTCGTAGCCCCGGTGCATGTAGCCCATATACGGCACGCACTCCACCACCTGTTCCCCGTCGAGACGGGCGATGAGCCGCAGTGTGCCGTGGGTGGCCGGGTGCTGCGGACCGATATTGACGGTCATGCCATCGTCGGTGGCGACCTCCACATTGACCCGCATATCCGACGCTTGCGCGGCGATATAGGCGGCCTGCTTAAGCTGCTCGGGGCTTTGCGGCGAGAACGCCGTCTCCACTCCAGCGGTTCCCGGTTCCACGACGGCGGTCATTGCTTCGCTCCTTTGCTGGGCGCGCTCATGCGTCTGCTGCTGCTTCGTCTTCGACTTCGCCAGCAATCGGTTCCACGTTGGTCAATCCGGGCCACGGTTTGACTTCGCGGGCGAGGAGGGGGAAGTCCTTGCGCAGCGGGTAGCCCTCGAACCCCATGGGGAGGTAGAGGTGCACGAGATGCGGGTGGCCTTCGAACCAGAAGCCGTACATCTCCCAGGTTTCGCGTTCGTGCCAGTCGGCGCCGGCAAAGATGTTGGTGATGGTGGGGACGACCGGATTGGCGTCGTCCAGATCGGCCTTGATGATGACGCCACGGCGAGTTTCCGTGGAGTACAGACGACAGAACACCTGGAACCGGCTGGTGCCTCCGGCGAGTCCGGTGACCGGGCCGGAACGTTCGTCGACGACCGCTTCGGGCGCTGAAGGTTCCGGTTCGGCCGGTTCCCCCTCGACTCCGTCGGTCGGCTCGGCTTCGACTGTGCCCCAGACGTTCTCGTAGCGCGTCGTCTGGAGCGGCGAGTCGAGCCAGTCGAGGCCGGAGAGGAAGCAGAAGTACGTCAGGCCCAGCTTTTTGCAGGCGGTGACCGTCGCTACCCACGATGCGAGGTCGACTCTGACGATCACGTCTTGGTGTTGTATGACCGAATCGAGCACCGCACCGCCGAGGTCGGCGCGTAACGCGTCGAGATAGGTCTGAGCGGGGGCGTCGATCGGCTCTGCAGGGGGTGCTTCGACGGACACGAGGATCCAGCCTACTCAGCGCACCGCTCGCCCGACCAAAAAGCACGGCGTGTCTCCCAACGAAACGGACGCCGCTCTCGTCGATAGTGTCGACCGGATGGCCGCGTCCGAATACTCCGATGCAGACATGGTCCGCCAGCACCACTCGACAACTCCTTCGGGCCCGCTGCTCGTCCAGCGGACCGAGTTCGTGTTCGCCGCATGCGAGGGCAAGGACGTCCTCCACCTCGGGTGCACGAACTGGCCGTACACCGCTTCCTCCGATACCGATGGACTCCTCCTCCACCGGGCGCTTTCTGACGTAGCGCGACGATGCTGCGGTCTAGATCAGGATCAGGCCGGGCTCGACGCACTTGCCGCACTCGGATTCCGCGATCTTGTCCGTGGCGATGTCGAACGCCTCGATTCTTTGCCTGAGATCGGTACTTTCGACGTGATTGTTGCTGGAGAGATCATCGAGCACCTCCAGAATCCGGGTCTGTTCCTCCGCTCGGCCCGCACTCGACTTCGCCCCGGGGGAACGTTGATCATTACGACGGTCAACGCATACTGTGCCTTTCGGTTCATTGCGTATGCCCTCAAGGGTCGCCGGGGCAACCAGGAACCGACCCATCCGGATCATGTGGCGTACTACTCGAGGGCGACGTTGAGGCTTCTCGTTGAACGGGAGGGGTGGAGCGTACGCGACGAGCGCTTCTACGACCTGGGAAACGAACACCGGCGGTTTGCTGCTCGTTGGATCCGACTGGCCAACGACCTGGCGACGAAGGTCGCACCACAGGTTGCGGACGGGGTGATCGTTGTCTGCGGCTAACAGCTGGTTTCACCTGTCGGCGGACGCAGTCGCCGGTCGCCGAAAATCTCGCGGTACCGAACGTAGGCGGCCTCAGCCGAACAGCGACGCACTGCGACCGCACGTGCGCGGGCACCAGTTTCATCGAGCACGAGCAGGTCACTTTTGATGGAGCGCACGACAGCGATCAGGTCCTCGGCACTACCCGGCGACACCGACCAACCGACCTTTTCCTCTCGAATCAGTAGCCCGAGTTCCGAGTTCTCGTCGAAGACACCCAGAAGCGGGCGACCGGCGGCGAGCAGGTTGTAGCCGCGGCTTGGGACGGAAACCCCAAGCATGCCGTCGACCAGCGTCACGAGACCGACGTCGCTCGCGCCAAGAAAATCACTCTGTTCCTCGCGTGGGCGCGGGGCGACGACGACGACGTTGTCAAGCCGGCGTTCCAGGACTTGACGAACAAGCCAATCACGCCGTGATCCCGAGCCTAGGAAAACAAACGTGACATTGTCATCGACAAGACCGGCAGCGGCTCGCAACGCCGTTTCGAGATCGTTCGGATATCCGATATTGCCGGCGCAGAGGACGACGAATTTGTCGCCGAGCCCCAGTTCTTTGCGGAGGGAGGAGTCTTCCCTGCGGATTGGTCTGACATGTTCAAGTTCGGCCCAGTTCGGCACCACTTCGATGTCGTTGCGACCCGTCGCGACGGTGAGCCGCTGCGCCATATCCCTTCCCACCACAACGACCGATGAACAAGAACGAACCAACCGATTGCGGAGCCGGAGGGTCCATCGATAAAACAGTCGAGGAAGTCTCATACCGACTGCGTCCAGGACCTCCGGATAGAGGTCATGGATCAAGATCGAACAGTTGACTCCTCGAGCCGCAGCTGCGACACGGAGGAAGTACGGAGAAGATGGCGGATTTGTCAACACCAGGCAGCGGTCGCCCCGTCGGAAGCGCCATAACGCAGTGAAGAACGTCGAGATCGCCAGCGTGATGATGTTGATGATGCGAAGGGCGAGAATGTTCTTGTCAAACGTCGTGCCGCGACAACGATGGATGGAGACCCCGTGCCGGGTCTCGAAAGATGGGGCTCGCACTCCCCGTTTGGAATACGTGGGCTGTCCGCAAAGGACGGAGACATGCGTCGTTTTGGCAAGGTCCTCGGCGATGGCGGTGACGTAGTATCCCGTCGAGGTCAGTTCGGGCGCATACAGTTCGCTGACGATCCAGAGCCGGTGAGCTCGCGTCATGTCGTCATCGAGTAGTCCGTGCGAATTGCGTCCCGGAGCGCATCAAGCGGGTCGATGGTAGGCAGAACACCGAGAGTCGCGTACAGGAGCGAACTATCCAAGATAGCGCTCGAGGTCATGTTGTTGACCAGATCGACCCACGGTGGCGAGACCCCGAGCCCTGATCGAACTCTCGCCGACCGTGCATCGAGTAGCGCTGCTGCCACCCGTGCGACGACGACTGGTGCCGCCGGAGGAAGTCGTCTGCCAAATTGCCCAGCCGCCGCTCGGATGATGTCGCCCACCGCACACGGATCGACTGGGGAAACGTTGAGAACGAGCGGGAGCGCCGTCGGGTGTGTCGCAAATCGACACAGAAAGCTCGCGGCGTCATCGACGGCAATCAGCGAACGGGACGCCGTTCCTTTTCCTAGTATCGACACCCTCCCCCGAGTGATCTGATCGAGCAGTCGCCGGTAGGAGCCGCGCATTCCCGGCCCGATTACCGCAGGAAGTCGGGCCGAAACGGACTCGAGTCCTCCCGCCGCGGCGCACAGTTCCTCGCCCATTCGTTTACTGGACGCGTAGCCGGTTTCCGGACGAGGACGATCCGTTTCCACCCACGCAGTGTCGCTGCACCGGCCATAGACCCCGGCGCTGCTGGCGAAGACAAAGCGTCCGACACCGGAAAACTGTGCGGCCCGGAGGAGTACGTCTGTTCCTCGCACGTTCGTGTCCTGCACGGCCGCAGCAGAGGACCCAGCGTCGTGCACGTCGGCTGCCAAATGGATGACCGACGCCACATTGTTCATGGCCGATCGACAGGCTGCGTGGTCCCGTATGTCTCCATTGAGCACTTCAACATCGAAAGCGAATTGCGATTGAATCCCTTCCCCTCGGCGCGATCGACATAGAGCTCGAACGTCGAATCCGTCGGCTAGCAGAGTCGCAACTACACGCCGACCAATAAACCCGTTCGCTCCGGTAACGAGCACGCGAGTCACCGGAACAACGCCGTTTGACGTGCGCTCAATGCATTTACACCTGTCGAGCGGACGAAGGGGTCGCAACACCCGGAAGCTCGCCGAGGGCGATCCGTACGACAGTTTCGGCAACGTTACGAGCGAGGTATTCGTCGGGCACAGACCATGTCGTCGGGGTTCCGAGCGCAATACGGGCGGCGGAACAGATGCCTTGGGGAGAGATCCCGGCGAGCACGGTCGACCCGGCCTCCAACGTTTCTGCGCGCTCGTTTACCTCGCGAAGGATCACACTCGGTCGGTGAAGGATCGTCGCCTCCTCCTGCACGGTTCCCGAGTCGGTGAAGACGAGTTCTGCTCGCTTTTGGAGCGAGACGAAATCGACGATTCCGAGCGGATCGGTAAACACGAACGCACGGCGGTCAGAGTCGACCGCCGTTTCGAGACGCCGACGAGTTCGCGGGTGGACGGGGAACACGACTCGAGCGCCGAGTTCGGACGCCACCATGGCAACGCCGGCGAGCGCCATTCGCAATCGGTCGGGGTGATCGACCGTCTCCGCTCGATGGAGCGAAAGAAGAACAAAACGCTCACCCGCCCCGAGTCGAGCGGCAACGTCATCGACGGGATCACCAAGTCCTGCGAGGATCTCGCCGATAGGATTGCCAACAACAAAAATGCGATGACGGGGGAACCCTTCAGCGAGGAGATTCTCCTTGCTGCGATGGGTGTAGGGCATCAACACGGTGCTCACCTGATCGATTACCCGCCGATTGATTTCCTCCGGCACACGATCGTCGAAGCACCGGTTGCCCGCCTCGAGATGGAGAACGGGCACGCCGAGCCGGGCCGCGACGAGAGCACACAACGCACTGTCGGTGTCTCCGAGGATGACCAGTCGATCGGGTCGGAGATCGGTAAGCATCGCGCCGACCAGCGACATCACCGCACCAAGTTGTGGGGCGAGCCCGTCTCGGCGAACCTGCAGTTGAATATCTGGCTCACGAAGCTTCAGATCCTTGAAGAACACGTCTCGGAGCAGTGGGGCATCGTTCTGCCCCGTATGCACAAAGGTGTGTTCGCTGAAGCGGTCCAAAAGCGGAATGATGCGACTGAGGCGGATGATCTCGGGCCGCGTTCCAGCGACGGTGACGACGCGCAACCTAGTTCTCCAATTCTCGAAGGAGGTCTTCGAACATCTCCATCAGTGTCTCCGGATCAGCGAGATCGTCGTCCGAGGCGTACGGTCGGCCGGTTGTACCGACCGTCACCGTGTTGAGCTGCGGGAGCATCGGTTGGATGACGAGATGTCCGTCGCGCGGCACAGTACGCCGACTCTCCTCCCACGAGACCATTTCTTCATGGATCTTCTCCCCTGGGCGGACACCCGTGAACTCCATGGCAATCGGTCGATCGCCGATGATCATTTTCGCAAGATCGACCATCCGGACGGAAGGAAGTCGAGGGATGAAGATCTCACCTGGTTTGGCGTGGGCGATCGCCGAGAAAATCACTTGAACTGCTGCGCCCAGCGAGATGAAGAAGCGCGTCATCTCTGCGTGGGTGATCGTCAGCGGGCCGCCGGAACGCACTTGATCGACAAAGAGAGGAAGGACCGAACCGCGTGATGCGATGACATTTCCATAGCGAACAGCAATATGACGACATCGCGGATTCGCAATGTTTGCCTGCACCACGAGACGCTCCATGGTTGCCTTCGTAAGCCCCATGACGCTCGCCGGATTGCAGGCCTTGTCCGTCGAGACGGCGAGCATCGTGTGTACCGACTCGGTGCTGGCAACCGCCTCGATCACCGCAAGAGTTCCCAGCACGTTGGTCCGAATGGCCTCCTCAGGGAAGAGCTCGCAGGTGGGAACCTGCTTCATTGCGGCCGCGTGAATGACGACATCACAGTTCCTCACCGCCCGCCGGAGGCTGGCGGAGTCCCGAACGTCGCCGATCTGAAAAGCCAGACGCGAGGGCGCGCGTTCGAGGATGACCTCATCGGTCGCCGACAAACGGCCGAGGTTGGCCAAACGCATGTCGTGTTGTTTGGCCTCGTCTCGGGAAAATACGGTCACCGACTCGACACCGAGATCGTCGTCGGCGAGCAGCCGGGAAACGACAGCGCGACCCAACGAACCCGTCCCTCCGGTGACGAGCACCCGCGCTCCTCGGAGCGAGCCGGCTAGAGAACGGCCATGGCTATCGTTCACTACGCTCCACGCCTTGGGTGCAATGTCGCTGTTGCTTCACTCATTTCATCATCCTCTCGCAAAAGCCCGCTCCGACAGCGAACCGGCGATGGCCGAGCGCGTGATCCCCTGCCCGACTCTTGGAGAGCCGTGATCTCGCTGGACGATCTGCTCGACGGGCTGTCGAACAACAACGTGCTCAACTCGGTACCCGCGTTCTGGCCCGCAATGCGGCTTCACAGCCGGCACCTTGGCCGCCGGATTCAGCACCTTTGCCAACCGTCCGGCCCATGCAATAGTAAGCACATGAGAACGGTGCAACCGTGGTGAGCGCGGGAAAGAGGGTGCTGGTCGCGGGGGCCGGCGGGTTCATCGGCGGCCACCTCGTGTCGGCATTGACCGCAGCAGGAAACACTGTTCGGGCGGTGGACAACAAGCCGATCTCGGCATGGCACCAAGCTGGGCGGGCGGGCGAAGAGTGGGTGCTCGATGTCTCCCTTCGAGACAACGCCGCACTCGCAGTCCACGATTGCGATGTCGTCTATAACCTGGCCAGCGACATGGGCGGGATGGGTTTCATCGAACGCAACCGGGCCCTCTGCATGCTGTCGGTTCTCATCAACACCCATCTGCTTTCCGAGTGTCATCGGGCAGGCGCGCGCCGGTATTTCTTCGCATCGTCCGCCTGTGTGTACCCCGCATACCGCCAGGACCAGACCGATGTGAAACCGCTGCAAGAAGACGACGTCCATCCGGCGATGCCCGAGGAGGGCTACGGCTGGGAGAAGCTCTTCAGCGAGAAGCTGTGTCAGAACTTCGGTCAAGACTTCGGGATCGCGACACGGATCGCCAGACTGCACAACGTCTACGGGACCCTGGGAACATTTGACGGCGGACGTGAGAAAGCGCCGGCAGCAATCTGCCGCAAGGTTGCGATGGCGAAACTCACCGGAACCAACACGATCGACGTGTGGGGCGACGGCGAACAGACCCGCACGTTCACCTATGTGGACGATGCGGTGGTCGGGATCCAGATGCTGACCGACAGCGACGTCGTGGTGCCGGTGAACGTCGGTTCGTCGGAGCTGGTCTCGGTGAACCAACTGATCGGCATCGTGGAGGACATCGCCGGCGTCAAGCTGGCGCGAACATACGACCTCGCCCAACCGCAGGGTGTGCGTGGGCGAAGCAGCGACAACACGCTCATCCGCAAACTCTTCGACTGGGAACCGAGTACTCCGCTACGGGTTGGGCTCGAGGCGACCTTCGAGTGGATCTATAACCAGCTGATCGCGTCAGGAAACGCGGCATAGGCCGAAGGCTGGCCGAGGTAGGTCTTCATGAGCGCGTCGATGCAACCTCTTCGTTCGTGAGTGCGCGTGGTTGTCGGCGTCGCAGCTGATGGCGCCGTCTGGGCCAGCGTCATCGCGTACACTGCTTCTATAACGCTGATTCCGCAGCTCGACCGACGCCAACGTGCACTGCTGCATCATTTTTGCCGGGCAATCGTGCCGCAGGCACCGTGAATCCATCCGAGAGCGGCGCGGATCCGAACACCGGTGATCCGTTTCGCTTTATTGAATCCGAAACCACTTCCAATGATCGAGAATCGCTCATTGCAGTGCGGAACGCCGTGGGGCGCGCGG
>JANLQX010000446.1:0-6129 GCA_031368095.1 Actinomycetes bacterium
GGGGTAGGCGATTTTCCAGGCGTCAATCAATCCGATCGGATTCTTCCGCTCGATACGGCTGGAGTGATCGAAGACCGTCCCGACCACGACCGCGTGAGTGGAAATGCCTAGACGGCGCCGTCCGTCGGGCCGGCGATGGACCGAGGTCGGGTCGGCGCCGAGGGGAATGATGCGAACGGCCACGCGTTCGGGTGCTGCCCGCCGGACGGCTTCGGCGGTAAACGCACTGGTCACCCAGACTTCATCGACGAGGTCGAACCCGCCCGCCATCTCGGTGCTCAATTGCTCGAGTTCCCAGAACCAGAGCCCGATCACGTACCGGCCGGTCAGAGCGTGGTTCCCCAACGCTCGGCCCACACGGGGCACCTCGGCACCGTTGACGGCTAGGACGACGACGTCCAAATCATCAACGTCGGAGTCCAGACGCTTTGGCCACGGCACGATCAGGGGGGCATCGATGTGGTCGTAGGAAATGCTCCGGACCCGTTCTCCGGATAGTTCGAGCAACCGCACCATCCGGCGGGCGGCGTCGCCAAGTCCGAGTACCGCCCGCAGGTAGCCAACCAGTGTGGTGCCGGCCACCAGAGGCACCGCATTGGTCACGGCCGTGGGCTCGACGATGTCGGTGATGCCGTGGGGGGCCGGCGGCCGCAGCCACTCCGGCGCCCCGGTTTCGTCAACCAGGAAATGGTGGGCCCATAGCTGCAAACGAGCTGGGGCGGTTGGATCAAGGAGGAGGCCGGGAAAGACGTCGTTGAGATCCTCGCGTCGACGCCACACTTCGAAAAGAAACCGCGAAATACCCGCTGGCTGGTCGGGATCGCTCGCCCCGACCCAGTCGTGGAACACCAATCGGTCCCTCGGGGCATCGGGCCGACGCGCCAACGCGTCGAGGACGATTTCGGCGAGAGGCTGCGTGGCCGTGGCTGGGTCATAGGGCTCCATGAATTGGCGATGCCCTTCGTTTCCCATACCTCCGTCACGGTACCTGCCATGGGTGGACTGCGAAGAACTACGGTCGACGCCGATGAGTGCGCTAATCCCCGAAGCTTCGGCGTTGCGCGCCGGAACCATAACGGCAGTCGTCTATGTGGGCACGCACCCCGAGCGGTACCTGGTGGCGGTGCGGTCACTGCTTGACCACAGTGACGCCGACGTGGTCGTCGGGTGCCTCTACACCCAGTTCCTGTCCACGTTTGCGGGGCTCGGACCGCGGGTCGAAAGCCGCATGGTGGGCTCGGTATCCGAACTCATCAATCTCGTTTACGCCGAGCGGCGTACCCACATTGCCGCCGTAAACGAGCCGTGCGTGCTGCCGCCCGACGCGTTCACCACCGCACTGGAATGGCTCGGCAATGACCTGCGGTTCGCCACCGTGTCGTTCCTCTCCAACGCCGCCGACGTTCTGTCGTTCCCCATCCGGAACCTCCCCTCGGATCGGGCCCCCGACGGGACCGACGAGCAATCGATCACTCGTCTTCTGCGGACCCTCGCGCCCATCGCCGCACCAACTCCAGTCGTCTACGGAGCGGGGCCGATCGTGGTGCTCGGTGCCGCTGCTCTGGGTGCCGTGGGGGATGTGGTTGCTCCGGCGTCGGCTCGTTTCGACGTAGCCGTTGCCGACTTCAGTGTGCGCGCTCGAGAGAAGGGTTTCGTCGACGTCATCGATACGTCCACCTATGTTTTGCGACCGAGCGACCTGGCCGTTGAGCCCATCGACACGACGCTCACGCCCGATGATCGCGGATGGCTTCTCCACCGCCACCAATCGATGGTCGCCTTTGTCGATCACGAACGACTGAGCGGCGACTCGCCGCTGGCCCTGGCCCACCAGGTCGCGCGGGTCAAGGTCAACGGTCTTCGCATCCTCGTCGATGGTTCGTGTTTCGGTCCCAACCAGGTTGGCACCCAGGTGGCAACAACGCACACCATACGCGCGCTTAGCGATCATGCCGACGTGGCCGAGGTGTGCGTGTTCCTCCCCGGGTCCGTTCCTCGCTACGCCGCCGAGGTGCTGAACGGCCCCAAGGTCACGGCCCGTCCGGTCCCCGACGGTGACTTTTCGGTGTTCGGGGCCATCGACGTTGCCTATCGACCGTTTCAGCCGACTCCGGGATGGGACCTCGCCCGGTGGAGGACGGCGGGCATTCGGCTGGTGGTCAGCGTGCTCGACACGATTGCCTTTCATAACGGTGGCTACTTCGCGTCAACCGGCGAATGGATGGCCTACCGGTCGTTCTTGCGCGACTGCGTTCACCAGGCTGATGCCGTCACCGTGATCAGTGATGACGTGATCGATCAGATGATGCTGCACCGGTTTCCGATCGAGCGATCCCGGGTGGTCAGCGTCGCACTCGGCACCGAGCATCTCCGTGGCGACGAGACCGGTGAACTCCCTGACGAACTACGGGCTCGAGGCTTCGTCGGTGGGGCTTTTGCGCTGTGCCTCGGCGTCAACTACAGCCACAAGAATCGGGAACTGGCCCTGGACGCTCATGAGCTCGTGCGCGCCGCTGGTCACGACCTGTCGCTGGTGTTCGCCGGCCCGGCGGTGCCCCACGGCACGACCCGCGTTCTCGAGGCTCGACGCGGTCCGCGCGAACACGTCTTCGTGCTCCCCGAGCTTCGCGAACCCGAACGCAACTGGCTTCTGCGTCATGCCTCGATCGTCTGGTACCCAACTTCGGCGGAAGGCTTCGGGCTCGTCCCGTTCGAGGCCGCCGCATTCGGCACCCCCGCCGTGGCCGTGGACTTCGGTCCCGTGCGAGAACTGGCCGGACGACAATTCGGTGACGACGTCCCGGTGCTGGCCACCGACTGGTCGCCGGCCGCACTTGCTTCGGCCGCGCGGTTGCTCCTCGACGACCCCGACCTCGCCCGCCGTCACGTGGAAACGCTTCTCGCGGCTGGTGATCGATACAGTTGGAAGAACACCGGGGACTCGCTCGTGGAGCTGTTTCGTCGTGTCCTTGGCCAACCCCGCCGCTAACTATGCCCTCTTGAACGAGTTCAAAAATGACCACTGCCGAACCTGAACACGACTCCGCTCTCGTCGAAGAAGTAAGCGCGCTTCGCATTGATTCCGAGGAGCTGACTCGCCGACTCGATCGTCTGAACCTGACCCAGGCGCTCCTCGATTTCGAGCTGGCGAATGCGCGGGTGCTCGACCTCACGGCGCGACTCGTGGAGTCGAACAAGCGGGTGCTCACGCTTCAGGGCGACGCCGACGCAGCCCAGGGCGAACTCACCGCGGCTCGCCTAGGACTCGACGGGGCGCGCCTCGATATTGCCGAACTCCAACGCCGGATCACCGCCGTCGAATCGTCGACCACCTACCGAGCGGCGAGCAAACTCCGGTCCTTGGGCCGCCTCCGACGATTCCTCCGGTGACCAGAGCGCGGGTGCTGATCGCGGTACTTGTCTATAACGGCCGTGAGTTCGTTCCGCGAACGCTGGCGTCGTTGGCCCGGTTGTCCGACAGCACGGTTGACCACGACGTCGACGTGGTCGTCCTCGACGACGCTTCACCAGAGCCGGGATGGAGTGACGATCTCGCCGTGCTGTGTCGGTCGGGCGGACTCGGTTATTACTGCTCTCCCCGCAATCTCGGGATTCCCCGCAACATGTCGCTCGGCCTCCTGCTCGGCGAAGACCGCAACTACGACTTCGTCGTCATCTTGAACAGCGACGTTGTGGTACCCGCCAACATGGTCGACGCCATGGTTGCCGCCGCCACATCGGCGTTGGACATCGGGACGGTCACGGCGTGGTCCAACGCATCGTCCATCTTTTCGCTCCCGAACGAAACGGCCGACGAAGTTCTCGGTGACCAAGCAACCGTCGATGCCGTCTCCGCGGAGCTCTTTGACGAGTTTGCCGCCGCCACGCTCGATCTGCCGACGGGTGTGGGCTTCTGCTTGATGATCCCTGCGTCGGCCATCGCTGCGGTCGGGCTTTTGGACCCGGTGTTCGGACGCGGATACTGCGAGGAGGTCGACTGGTGTCGTCGAGCCGTGGCGGCCGGACTTCGCAACGTGCTGGCGCTTGGCACATTCGTGTACCACGTTGGTTCGGCCACGACCCGAACCGCGGGGCTGCTGGCCCCGGGCGAAAAGACGGTGAGCGTGAACGAGGACATCATCGACCAGCGACACCCGGGATACCGGGCCGAGTTGCAGGCGTGGACGGAGCGCGCCCCGCTCGACCCCTTCGTGGAACAGGCCCTCGCCCGGCTGGTGTCGACGCGCGCACGAACGGCCGGGTACGTGTTGGAGGCGAGCTGGTTGCGTCGTCGTGAGGTGGATCCGGTCGGCGACGCTCGTGTCCGCATCTCCGTTGATCCCGACGGCGTTGGTCCGCTGGTTGAGGCGGAGGTCGATGGATGGCGGTCCGTCGTGCCGGTTGGGCCCGAGGGCATTTTGGCGGCCGTGTCCACGTTCGTCGGCTGTCGACCCGACGAGGTCCGCATCCACGACCGCGGCTCCGTGAGCGAGCGGCTCGCCGAACTGGCGACCGAGTCCGGAGTTCCGGTCGTCGTTCGCCATCGATATCCCGAACGCGTTTGACCGCCACGCCAGTAGCGTCGAACCCGCATGAATCGCTCGTTCCGTCCTTCAACGCCAGCGCCCGGCTTGCTGGCCACGACCGACGCGGCGGGGTTCGTTCCGCCGCCGTATCCCCACGATCGCCTTGGTCACGCTCGTTCGCTGGCGGCCACCCATCCCGGTGGGGCGGTAGACCTCTCCATCGGCACGCCGTGCGATGCGCCACCCGCCGCCGTCGTTGAAGCACTTGCCACGTCGAACGCCGAACGCGGCTACCCGACGTCGCTCGGCTCGCCTCGTATGAGGACCTCAGCGGCGGCGTGGATGGAGCGTTCGTTCGGCGCCTTCGTCGACCCGGCCACCCAGATCGCCGCCTGCATCGGCACGAAGGAGTTCGTCGCCACCACGCCGCAGTGGCTTCGACTTCGACGGCCCGACCGCGACACCGTGCTGTATCCAGCGGTGTCGTACCCCACCTATGAGATGGGAGCGTTGCTGGCCGGCTGCCGTGCGGTGGCGGTGCCGGTCGATGCGCAGTGGCGGATTCGGCTTGACTCGATTCGACCCCACGACGCCGCCCGCGCCCTCTGCCTGTGGGTCAACACACCGGGAAATCCAGCCGGTGGCCTCGACGATCTCGGTGCGGCGGCGGGGTGGGGCAGGACCAACGATGTGACCGTGCTGTCCGACGAGTGCTACTCGTCGTTCACCTGGAACGGTACGCCCCGCTCAATTCTTCAGCACGGTACCGACGGCGTTCTCGCCGTGCACTCGCTGTCGAAGCGATCGAACATGGCCGGCGTTCGGGCCGGGTTCTACGCCGGTGACGAGACGCTGGTGAAGTACCTGAGCGAGGTTCGTAAGCACGCTGGCTTTATGGTGCCGGGGCCGGTGCAAATGGCAGCAGCGGTTGCGTACGATGACGAAGATCACGTGATCGCCCAGCGGGATCGCTACCTACGCCGACTCCAGTACTTCGCAGAGGTGTTGCGATCGTGCGGCTTCTCGGTGTCGTTGCCCGACGGAGCGTTCTACCTATGGTTCGCCGTTGGTGGTGACGCTTGGGCCGCCACCGAGTGGTTGGCCCGACACGGGGGAGTGGTGGTTTCTCCCGGTGAGTTCTACGGCACCGCCGGGGCATCATATGTACGCGTGGCACTGGTGGAACCCGACGACCGGCTGGAGATGGTGGCGGACCGTCTGGCATCGAGTGGCGCCCGGTGGAGCGCGTGATGAGCGTGGACCTGCTGGCGGCTACCGCGTCGCTCGTCGACATTGCTTCGGTCAGCCACCACGAGGGGCCGATCGCCGACCACATCGAAGGACGGCTTCGAGCCGTACCTTGGCTCGACGTGCATCGCGTTGGCGACAATGTGGTGGCCCGGACCATGCTCGGACGGTCGCAGCGCCTGGTGCTGGCCGGGCATATGGACACCGTTCCGGTGAACGGCAACGCCACCGCTCGCATCGAAGGCGACACGCTGTTCGGACTCGGATCGGCCGACATGAAGAGCGGTCTCACCGTGTTCCTTCACCTGGCTGAAACGGTCGCCGAGCCCACCGTCGACGTGACGTACATCTTCTA
>JANLQX010000515.1:0-4201 GCA_031368095.1 Actinomycetes bacterium
ATTTTGCATACGGCACCGTATGGATCGAGGACTGGCATGAGGCTCCCGAATGCTGAGCATGAATCCCACGCCTGGCGCATCTGCGACATCGCGCCCGACTTCAGACTGGAGGATGTCTGGGCGCTACCAGCCCAAGGTGGCGCCGACGACTTCACGAAATTGCTGGAGGTCATGGCCTCCCTCGATCCCGCCAACGGGGCGTCACGAGCGACTCGCGTGCTCTTCCGTATTCGCCTTTGCCTTGGCGGCTGGTTCGGCTGGGACGATGACGCCGCCGATCTGCCAGTCCCGGGCAAAACCGAGACGACGCTGAGCGTCCGCCTCCCCGAAGATCTGCGTAACACCGCAAGGAATCTGGAACTCAGTTCGACAAGCTTCACCCCCCTGTATCGAACCGACACCGAGTGGGCCGCTGAGCTATCGAACCGGACTGTCCACGCCGTGCTGCACCTGGCCTGGATCGACCAGGGAGCCGGCCGCTACCGCGGGCCGATGGGGGGTTACGTCAATCCCCGCGGCCCGTTCGGGGCGGGTTACATGGCTCTCATCGCGCCATTCCGACATCGAATCGTCTACCCGGCGCTGATGCGACAGATCGAACAAGCGTGGAACGTTCGAATGGCCCAACGTCCCCCCGCGGAGCTGTGATCGGCACCCGACGGCCGACTCTACGGGGCGTGCGAGGCGGTTGAGGTGGCCGGTGCGAGGTTGGCGGAGCTCATCCGCGCCAGCCCCTACAAGGCCCGTCGTTTGGAAGCTGCCGTTTGGGGCCAGGAGCGGTTCGGTGAGGGCGAGGCAGGTGTCAAGGTCGAGTTTGAAGGTGCCGTACGGGTTGATGCGCCTGTACGTGAGTGGGGTGAGTGCCCATCGGTCAACGGCGTCGAGCGCCACCGAGGCGGTGTCGACTCGTCGTCGAGGACTTCTTGGATCATGAGGGTGTTGACGTACACGAGGGCTGCACTTGGCGCAGGTGGAGGTACAGAACGGCGAGTTCTTGGTCCTCGTGCTGGTTGGTGGTGATGTCGCCGCCCTCACGTCAACGGTCGCGTCGGTCGATCCCCTCGACGGCGGTCCGCTTCGCGTCGGCTCACAGGCAAGGCTCAAACATCCCGGCCAACGCCCCACGGTCTTGGACCGTTGCCACACTTGAACCGGATCGTCTTTTTCTGTGGAGCGCGAAGACGATGGGCATGCGCATTGTCGCCCCGCACCTTGGTCGAGCCGACGCCGAACGGGGCGCGCAACACTCTTCGCATCGACCTCAAGGCGCCGGTGCTGCCTTACTCGGCCGGGTCCTACGCCGCCGAATGCTCGGCATTCTCGGTGGCTCGCGCACTTCAACGCCAAGATCGCCACGCCGAATGGCCCGGAATCGCTGAAAGACCGGTGTCGTCGCGGCCTGCTGGCCGTCGCCGAGCTCATCCAGGCGAGCGAGGACTCAGTGCTGCGCGCCTTCACCGTCTACGCCACGACGCCGTCTCTGCGCGGCAGCAATGGCCAGATCCAGGATGAATGGTTCACCCGCCTCGTCGAGCTGCTCACCCCGCGGCGACATCTCAGCCCGGCACGGTCTCTGCAGATCGGGACCGTCGCTGGGGCACTGGTCGGCACTACAACGATGCTTGTAGCGCTGTGGGCGCACGGGCAGCCCGACGCTGACATCGTGGCGATGACCCGCGCCGCGCTCGACCAAATCGACCCGATCTGGCCCGACTGGCTCGACCGGCCGCAACGTCACCGCTCCTAGCGGACTGCGAAGGTCGCGTTGGCGAGCCGGATCGCGACTGCTTCGGCCGTGGCGGATGTCAGGTAGCGGCGACGCACATACCGGATCTCGTCTCGGTGTGGTGGTGACCGCCACCCGCGGCAACGGCCCGCATACCGGTGTTGGTGCCATACGCGTAGGTGGCCAACACGAGCGCTCGGCAAGGACCTCGACTCGGAGCGTGCCTGTCCCCGCGACGGCTGTGACGTCGTTCAAACATCCCGTGCGCAGTACCGCTTCTTTCAACATGTCGATCAACGGGACCGTTCCCCAACGTCGCTGCACCTCGTTCTTGGTCCGTCGCAGGCCGCGTGGTTCATGGGCCGCGTCGAACTTGGTGAGCTTGATCGCCCCGGCGGCCCGTTCGGCGATCTCCAGCCAGCCGAGCGTCGGGAGAGCCGCGTGGAGTTCGGTCAATGCCGTGGCCATCTCGTCGCTCAGGTCGTCGATGAACACGGTCGGATCGAGCGGCTTGCGAAGCTCGCAGTGGTTCTCGATCCGGCGGGCTTCGAAATCAGCCGGAAGGTCGTCGTCGGGATTACGCCACGAATCGGCACCGACGACCCAGATCTCCTTGCACCGCAACTGTTCACGCAACACCTGGAACGTCACGACCTCGTACGCCATCCGGGCCACGCGCTGTCGGCCCTTCGTGTCGGTGTTGTAGACCAGGCTCGACCAGTCGCCCGTCGTGCCCCGGATGCGCGGGCACGATCTCACCGGTCGGGTAGTGGGTCAGGTTCCCGGCCTTCGCGTAGCGGCCGATGAGCGTCAACGCGTCGATCACCGGCCGATGTGCAGTGTTGTTGCATCGGAACTCCAAGACCCCCAACAGTGCGATCAGGCCCCGCCGGTAGTGACCCGTGTACGAGCCCCGCTGTACAACACGGAGTTCGCTCGCAAGCTCGTCGGGGAGGCGCCAACGTACGGGCGAAAAATCGTCGAGGCGCCGAACCGCTCCACGAGGCGGTAAACGGCGGGCCGAGCTCGCTCGGGTGGGATCCGTCAGCGGCGGCCTCGGTCGAGTCGCCGCGGAGTTTCTCGCCCGTGATGTAGTGACCGCCGGCGCGTTGCAGGTAGCGGCGGTTCTCGGCGGAGGTGAACCCGCGGTCCAACGCCGGTTCAAGTTCCAGTCGCGCAGGTCGTCTTTCACGGTGCGGGATGAGTACCTGGTCGGATGTGTTGCCCGGGAACGTCCACACCCGCACCGGGATCCCCTCCCGGGTGACAGCCATGCCGATCGCCCCCTGGGCTATATCGGGCCGATGGTCCTTGGAGTTCGCCGTGCACCCGCCACGCCCGCCCGTCCTTCACCGTCGCCGGACTCAGTGTCGTTGATTTCGTCGCCCGTCAGGTCGGTGTCCGATTCAATGTGCTGGGCGACGATGACTGGTCGGGTCGGTCTCCCAGTACGTGGACGACGTGTCGAAGAACAGAATGTCGACTTCGAGGTTCAACAGGTTCGCGACGGAGAAGAACACGGCCTGTTGCAGCTCGCCCAACGGCTCGAGGATCACGTCCATGGCCCGATAACAAGCATCCTCGTCGACTTCGGCGAGTCCCTCGATGAACACCAGTCTTCGCGCGGTTTCGATACAGTGTTGCCGCGTCAATCCGCGAAGCACGTTGGCCAAGCTTGCAGGTGCCGCCCGGCTCGTGAGGACTACTCGCCCCTACCTATTCGTTCCTCCCGAAAAGACCACTCCATGTGTCGTAACTGGAAACCTTGGGCCATCCTCGTCGCCGTCGCCACCGAGGTAGTCGCGCCCGCCGCGCGACGACGGGCCGGGCGCAAGCCCGATCGGTCGAGTCTGCGGCTCGTTGAGGACCGATGGCCAGCGATCCGACGATGATGAACCGGAGCGCAGCCGTGCACCATCCAATCTTCGCCCGCATGTACGCCCGCATGGCCGCGTCGTTCGAGGCCAAGGGTGGTGCCGAGTTGCGTGACGAGATGCTGGCCGGCGCCGCCGGCCGGGTGATCGAGGTCGGCGCGGGTACCGGTCTGAACTTCTCGCACTACCCGGCCACCGTCACCGAAGTCGTGGCCGTCGAACCCGAGAGCTACCTTCGAGCCCGCGCCGAACAGGCCGCAACCGAGGCGCCGGTTCCGGTGCGGGTCGTGGACGGCACCGCCGACGCCCTGCCCGTCGCCGACGTCAGCTTCGACGTCGGCGTCGCGTCGCTGGTGCTCTGCTCAGTGCCCGACCAGGATGCCGCGCTGGCCGAGCTGTTCCGGGTTATTCGCCCGGGCGGGGAGCTGCGCTTCTACGAGCACATCCGCTCGGACCATCCCGGCTTCGCCCGCTTTCAGCGCACTGTCGACCTCGTCTGGCCGAGGATCGGCGGCGGCTGCCACACCAGCCGACCGACCGACCAAGTCATCGCGACGGCCGGCTTCGTCATCGACCACGTCCGGCGCTTCACGTTCCGGCC
>JANLQX010000001.1:0-3775 GCA_031368095.1 Actinomycetes bacterium
CGGACGATTCGTCAATATCAGACCTTTGGTCTGCTCGCCGCGCCATTGCGCGCCGGTCGACTCGGCCGCTACGGTCCGTCACACCGGGAACGTCTCGGTGCGATAGTGCGGTTGCAGAAGCGCGGCTACTCCCTCGCAGGAATGCGTGACCTCTTCGACGCGTGGGAGAGCGGGTGCGAGTTTCGGACCGTCGTCGGCCTTGACGCGGGACAGCCCGAAGCGCCGGTCGACGAAGCAACCATGCGCATCACTCAGGAACAGCTCATCGCAATGGTTCCCCTACTTGCGAAGCCCGCCAATCGCCGGACCGCCAACCGTGCGGGCCTGATCACTTCTGGTTCGGAGAAGGAGCAATGGCTCGTTCGCAGCCCCTCGGCGTTAGCGATGGTGGCCGATCTTGTAGCCAGCGGGATCCCGGTATCGAAGGCCCTTGCTCTTTTCGAGCACATCGCAATTGCGCTCGGCGAGCTTGGACGTGTTGTTGCGACCGAACTCGCCGCCGTCGAGCCCGCCGAAGTCCGTAGAAGTTTGCTCCAACGCAATCGGCCGCTCCTCGGCAAGACAGTCGCGACACTTCTCATCGCCGCGATCGGCGAATCCCTGCCTGCCGGTGACGCTGACCGGATCCGCATCGGCTCGGTCGAGGATCGGCGGTAGCGGCTTGGCGACGATGCATGCGTGTCGGTCGAGCGTGCCGTCGAGGTAACCGCCCATCATTTCGTCGAAGCCGTCCATGTCGTCGGGGTCATTGGCGACCTCGAAATCGGAGTGATGGTCAACAACTTCCACGGAGCGGCATTTTACGAACGCCGGAGTGCGCGTCCGGTCGAGACAAAGCTCTGGAAGTTTCGCGATGGACGGCAACGCGTTATGGCCGGCGGTCCACATGCGTTGCGTTGCCGGTCCGGTGGTTAGCGGCCGCTTGCTGTTCGCAGCACTTCGAAGAATGTTTCGGTGTGTCGGCAACAGACGGTGAGGGCAACGATCGGAACGATCGGCAGGACTGCCCCGACGACGGCACCAAGGTGGCCCCTCCGGTAGTGCGGCTGGAGGAGCCGTTCGACGCGTCGGACGGTCGAGAAGTCAGCCATGGCGAGAGTGATCTGGCGCTGAGGTGTGGTGCGTGCGAGCGCGACGGTTGCGATCGCAGTCGCAACATTGGCACGCCCGTTTGACAGCGCTGCGTCGTCGTCAGCCCATGCCTCCAAGGCGTCATCGACGGTACGGCGGACAGGTCGAAGAAACGGGTTCGCGCCTGCCGCTGACTCGACGGCGAGACGGTAGAGGAGATGGTGATGTCGAAGGTGGGATCGTTCGTGCTCGATCACTGCTCGAAGCAGGGCCGGATCGGGCAGCTCCCGCAGCAACCCAGCCGTGAGGACAACTCGCCGGGTGGTCGCCGTGCCGTCGACGCAGAAGGCGTCAACCTCTGGATCTGACGTTACCGTGATCTCGAAACGGCCATCGGTCGCCCACGACCGGTGAGCCGATCGGAGTTCCGCGAACCGCCGAACCCACAACCGTATCGAACCGTAGACGATTGCGAGGGCGACAAGTCCGGCCACAGCGCTCAACGGCAACGGCAGTGGTGTCGTGCGTGACAGCAGATTGGGTGACCAGCCTCCGGTTGTGGCGATCGTGCCGACTCGTGCCGCGCCATACCAGGCGATGACGGCGACCAAACCGCTTGACGCCACTGCAACGGCCACGGACGCGACGGTGAACACGACGGCGACAACGGCCGGGCTCACCCGTTGACACATGCCCTTGGCGGCGAGAGATAAGAGTATCGAGGCTGCCATGGTGGCGAGCGATGCGAAGATCATGATCGCCTTGTCTGTCGTGTGCTGCTCGTGCGTTGCCGTTGCGCGTCGTCGAGCAATTTGGCGAGGAGTGCCGTGTCGTCGGAGTCGAGGCCATCAACGAAACCTTGCAGAACAGAGGAACGATTCCCGGCTCGGCCGAGGAGCCGCTTCACCTGTCCTGCGACCCAGTTCGATTCAGCGTCGACAGGTTTGTAGCTGAACGAACGTCCGGCCCGTGTTCTCGTGACCTGTCCCTTTGCGTGGAGACGGTCGAGCACCTTGGCCACAGTCGTGTAAGCCAGATCGCCGCCGAGGCGAGTAAGGATGTCGGCGGCGCCCAGTTCGGCATGCTCGGCCCACAACACGCCAAGGATCTCGGCTTCGAGGTCACCCGCAGCGCGCCGGTCCGGTTGAGCGGTCACCTTGACATTCTACGACATGTGTCGTAACCATTACTACGACACATGTCGTAGATTTGGAAGTGACGAACTGATGAGCCGCATTGACCGGAATCTGTACAAGGCGATCAACCGCCTCGCTGACCACACCGGTTGGGCGCACGGCGTCGCGCGTTTATACGCAAAGGGCGGCATCGTGGTGTTCGCCGTACTCCTACTTGCCGCGTGGTGGTTCGGTCGCACCTCGATAACACCGATCCAATCCGTCGCCAAGGCAGTCTGGGCCGGCGTCGGCGCGTTGCTCGCCCTCGCCATCAATCAGCCGATCGGCTCGGCGATCAACCGGGCCAGGCCATATACGACGATCGCCAATATGCATCTCCTCGTCGATAAGACGAAGGATTTCTCGTTCCCGAGCGATCACGCGACGATTGCGGGAGCGGTCGCCGCTGGCGTCTTCCTTGTCAACCGTCGCCTCGGAGTCGTCGCCATCGTCGCAGCATTGGTGATGGCGTTCGCCCGGGTCTACGTCGGTGCGCACTACCCAGGCGACGTCGCCGCCGGGCTCGTGCTTGGAGCGACCGTCACGGTGGTGTTGAGCGGACTTGGTTCGCGCAGTATTGAACCCGTCCTCCGAGTCGTGTCGAAGACCCCGCTGCGCGCTGTCATCACTGCCGACCGACAATCTGAGACGAAACCCGTTCGCTCGTGATTCGCGTTCTGCTGATCGGCGTCGGCTGCCTCGCTGCCTCATGGGCGCTGATGATCGTCCTCGCAGCGAGACTGCCACCCGGCATTCTGAAAGATCTCGCCGGATTCCTACCGGCGTGCATCACGACAATCAGAACGCTTCGTAAGGACCAGCGAGTACCTAAGCGTGCGAAACTGGCCATCGCGTTCGCCGGGCTGTGGGTGGTCTCACCGATCGACCTGATCCCCGAGTTCCTGCCCGTCATTGGACCCCTCGACGACATCGTAGTCGTCGCCCTTGCCTTCCGGTATGCGGCACGACAGATACCTACCCACGTTCTCTACGACGCGTGGCCAGCCGACCCGGACCTTCTTCGCCGCCTGCTCGGCTCGCGCAAGAACAGGAGCGCCGGCAGCGATGAGGGGTTGGCTGTCACTCCTGACCGGAGTCTTCGTCGTAACCGATGATCGGCATGAGGTGCGACAGTTGTCGGATCCACTGGGACGTGTGTCGTGAGTCTTGTAAGCATCCGTGATCTGAGTAGGAACCCGATTGCCGTAGTCCACGAGGGAGAACGTTCCGGCCGTCCGGCCCTGGTGACGCGCAACGGCAAACCGATCGTGGCGTTGGTGCGTATCAGCAGGACAAGCTCAAAGATTGGCTGCTGTGGGCGCTCGGCAATCTGCCGATCGGTGTTTCTCTCGAAGAATCGCCTGGCTCGTTTGTCGGGGCGACGAAGGCGACTGCCTCGACGAGAAACTTGGACCAGCGGCGACGGTCCGGCTTCGCGATGGCTACCCATTCGCGAAACACTTTGCCGGCCGGCGCGAATGGCTTGCCGATGCCCTGAGCGATGAGTTCGTCGACTCGGGTGCGTGGGA
>JANLQX010000155.1:0-2998 GCA_031368095.1 Actinomycetes bacterium
CGCCGGGAACGGCCGAGGCGGTCGGACCGGGCGTGCAGCTGCACGCCGTCGGCGATCTGGTCCTGTTGCGGGTTCGGGACTCGGAGCCGTCGTTCGTTGAGAAAGTGGTGAAAGTAGCAATCGATCGAATCGTTGCGCTTCTCGCTCTTGTAATGCTGTCCCCGTTTTTGTTGCTGATCGGTTTGGCGATCCGTCGTGACTCCGTTGGCCCGATGCTGTTTCGCCAACGTCGAATCGGCGTTGGCGGGCGGCCGTTCACCATCATCAAGTTCCGATCAATGGCCGGCGACGCGGAGGATCGTTTGCGGAAGGATGGGCTCTACGAGACGTACGTGGCGAGCGGCTACAAGTTGCCGCCCGGAAACGATCCCCGGATCACCAAACTTGGGGCAATGTTGCGCCGGACAAGCCTCGACGAACTGCCCCAGTTGATCAATGTACTTACCGGTTCAATGAGCCTCGTTGGCCCCCGCCCGGTGGTGCCCGACGAGCTCGCTTGTTACGGCGAGCTGGCGTCGGCGTATACCGGCGTGCGACCTGGCGTCACGGGCTATTGGCAGGTCAATGGACGAAGTGACGTCGGCTTTCCCGAGCGCGCCGAACTCGACGCGTACTACTACGACAACCGCTCCCTCCGAGTGGACCTGCGCATCCTGGTCCGCACCGTCGTAGCGGTGGCACTTCGCGTGGGCGCGCACTGATGTGCGGAATCTACGGCGAGATGTCCTTTTCGTCCCGCATCGACTCGCAGCGCGTCCGCCGGGCTGCGACCTCCCTACGCCATAGGGGCGTTGACGATGAGGGATATCTGCTGGCTTCAATCCGAGAGCGCACTGCGACACTCGCCCGCGGTGATGATTCTGTCGGCATCATCGGCGAGCATATTGGTCAGGTAAACCTGGACAAGATCGACGTTGTCTTAGCCTTTCGTCGCCTTGCAATTGTTGATCTTTCGGCGGCTGGAGCTCAGCCGATGGGCTCTCGAGACCAAATGTGCTGGATCGTGTTCAACGGCGAGATTTACAACCATGTCGAGCTTCGAAGCGAGCTCATGGCTCTCGGCCATTCGTTCGCCGGGAACTCTGACACTGAGGTCCTCTTGGCCTCCTACCTCCAATGGGGGGTGGACTGTGTGAGGAGGTTCAACGGGATGTGGAGCTTCTGCATCCTGGATCTTCGAAGGCCGGAGACGCCTCTCTTTTTCTCCCGCGACCGGCTCGGGGAGAAGCCGCTCTTTCTTGAACGAAGCGGCCGGGGAATCCGGTTTGCCTCGGAGGCCAAGGCGCTAGTGCTCGGGGCACGAGGCGGATTTCGTCCCGACACGGGCGCCGCCGAGAGATACCTGGCTTTCGGTTCGATGCCCTCCGCCATCGGTGGAGAGACATTCTTTGAAGGTATTGAGCAGCTTCCTCCGGCGACGTGTCTCCTCGTCGGTGAGGAAAGGTCTCAACAATGGATCTACTGGTCAATTCCAGAACCGTCACTGCGCCCCGTCTCAATTGAGGATGCAGTCGACGAGCTGCGGGCGCGTTTGGACGACTCGGTCCGGCTTCGTCTTCGTGCCGATGTTCCTATTGGGACGTGTCTTTCGGGAGGTCTTGATTCATCAGCGATCGTGACCACTATGGCGGCGGTCGGCGGTCCGGGTTTCGACAAGCAACACACTTTCACGGCTGCCTATGACATCCCGGGACGCCATGATGAACGCGAGCATGTCGAAAAAATTCTTGCTGTGATCAACGCGGTTCCAACGATGACCTTTCCGTCGATCGATGGACTTCAGCATGACATGGATGCCTTGGTGTGGCATCAAGACGAACCGTTTGGGAGTTCGAGTATCTACGCTCAATGGTGTGTGATGCGAGCTGCATCCGAAAGCGGCGTCAAGGTGATTCTGGACGGGCAGGGTGCTGATGAACTCTTCGGTGGTTATCGGCCCTTTGCGTACTCCATCGCTGACGGCATCCGAGCCGGGCGCGCTGTATCGGTGCGTGGAGATCTAAGCGTCCTTCGAACCCAACTGGGAATGTCAACACCGAGGATTCTCGGGAAGGCGTTGATGCTCGCCGCTGGCGCCGACAGTCTCGGGCCGCTGCGTGATCAGCTCTCACGGGTTCGATCTCCAGCGGTGCTCGCACCGGGTGTTCGGGTCCGTCGTCGATCGGGCCGACACCCCGCAGGGTCGCAACTCGATCTTCTTGATGCCCATCTACGAAAGGTGACATTGGAGACGAGCTTGCCGGAGTTGCTGCGGTACGAAGACCGCAACGCTATGGCCCACGGCGTCGAGAGTCGTACTCCTTTTCTTGACGTCCACTTGGTCGAGTCGGCATTCGGTTCGAGCGCCGGTCATCGCTCGTTGGCACCGTGGACGAAATACGTCCTGCGAAAGGCTGCGGTCGATCGGGTCCCGGCGGAAATCGTGTGGCGCAAGGAGAAGGTTGGGTTTGAAACTCCCGAGGCCGCCTGGCGTCCCGTCATCCAACAGATGCTTGCCGAGCGACTTCGCAACAACCCAATGGCCGACCTGATCGATGCCCGAGCGTGCATGACGGCCGCTGTCGACGACCGTGCGCTGTGGCGCGCGATGAATCTTGCATCGTGGTGGAACGTCTTTCAGAAGGCACCGAGATGACGCTAGAAGCAAAGGACGAACTGGAGCCGTGCGAGCAGACCCGCGTGGTACTAGTCACTGGCAACTATTTGCGAAGCGATCGGAAAGCCGGGTTCCACTGGTTGGCCGACGCCTTTGCAAACCTTGGTTGTGAGGTGACCATGATGACTACCGGCATCAGCTGGCTATCGGTGATCCGACGAGATCATCGGACTCGCTATGGACTGCGCCATCGTCGGAATCAAAGGCTTGATCGGACAGGAGGTATTGGTAGCATTGTCTGGTTCACGAGATGGCATCCGGGGAACCTGCGCTTTGCCGTTCTGAATCGGATCGTCACTCCAATGTATCGGACCTACGGCAACGCAAACCTTGGCGAGTCCG
>JANLQX010000067.1:0-24402 GCA_031368095.1 Actinomycetes bacterium
CGTTCGACAGGCGCTGGTGATCCGCCTGGTCGCTCGAAATCGGCTTACCGACGAGAATCCGTTTCAGAGTGCTAGCCATCGGTCGGCCACGTTAGGCCTGTCGTCCGTGCTTACGCGCGCAGTGTGCTGGCTCTGCTCAACCCCCACCGCAACAGGCCCGCTCACCCTCACGCGCGCAGTGTGCTGGACTACTGCCCCATGCACGTCATTGTTGTCGGATGCGGCCGGGTCGGCTCCGGCATCGCCCGTTCCTTATCGGCAGAAGGCCATTCCGTGGCCGTTATCGACAAGGAGCTCCGATCATTCCGTCGTCTCCCCGAGAATTTCACCGGCACGACGCACATCGGGATGGGTTTCGACCGTGACCTTCTGACCACGGCCGGAGCCGAACGCGCCGACGCTCTTGCCGCCGTGACGTCCGGGGACAACTCGAACATCCTGGCCGCTCGGATCGGCAAGGAAACCTTCGAGATCAACCGAGTCGTGGCCCGCATCTATGACCCGAGGCGCGCCGCCATCTTCCAGCGGCTCGGCATCGCGACCGTTGCCACGGTGAGCTGGACCACCGATCAGATCGAACGCCGCTTGACCGGAGAACCGACCGGCGAATGGACCGACGGTTCTGGGACCGTTCGGCTCGTTGACCAGGTGTTACCGGCGATTTGGGCGGGGAAGCGTCTCGATCTCCTGGCCGAACCGGGCAAGGTCCTCGTGGCCGCGGTCTCTCGGGCCGGCGCCGCCCAGGTGGGCGCCGGATCCCTCATTGGCCAGGAAGGCGACGTACTGCATCTCGTCGTCGCCAACGATGCCGCCGCCGACCTCGACCATCGCTTGGCCCACGGGCCAGCCACCCACTGAGAGCGGAAACGTCATGAAAGTTGCTATCGCTGGAGCCGGAGCCGTCGGCACCTTCATCGCCCGTGACCTGGCCGCCGCCGGTCACGAAGTCCATCTGCTTGAGCGTGAAGCCAAAGTGGTCGACAAGGGTCGTTCGGCCACCGACAACGTGCATTGGCATGCCGTCGACGCCTGCGAGTACGACTCGCTCAACGCCGTTGGCATCGGCGAGGTCGACGTGGTGGTGGCCGCCACCGGTGACGACGAGGACAACCTCGTGATCTCGTTGCTGGCCAAGCAGGAGTTCGCCGTCCCCCGGGTAATCGCCCGGGTCAACAACCCGAAGAACCATTGGCTCTTCGACGAATCATGGGGCGTCGACGTGGCCGTGTCCACTCCGCATCTCCTCACCGCCCTCGTGGAAGAGGCCGTTTCGGTCGGCTCGCTCGTACGACTCCTGAATCTTGATGGCGGTGCCCGCCTGGTGGAGTTCACGCTCGCCGCCGACTCGCCCGCGGCCGGGCGTTCGCTGGCCGATCTCGCCGTCCCTCGCGACGCATCGATCGTGGCCGTGGTCCGGTCGCGCCACGTCATCGTGCCTCGCGGCGACACCGTGCTGGCCGCCGGCGACGAAGTCATCGCGCTCGTGACCGGCGACGTCGAAGACCAACTCGTTCGTCTCCTGGCCAGCTGAGGCGTCACCATGGGTATCCGCTCGCTCATCACCCGACTTTCGACGACGGTCGGGGAAGCCGACGCCGAACTGCTCCGAGCGTTCTGCGCCCAGCAGGGCCAGGTCGCCATCCGCGACGTGGCGCCTCGGACTGAGGTCACCGTGGTCGGCCAGATCTCGTCGATCCGTACCGTTCCCCACGCCGGGTCACCGTGGCTCGAAGTCACGATGTCCGACGGCGACGAGAGCCTCGTCGTCATGTGGACCGGCCGACGCTCCATCGCCGGGGTGACGCCCGGGAAACGTCTAGCCGTGAAGGGGCGCGCCCTACCCCTCGCCCCGGGAAGCGGTCGGCTGAAGATGCTCAACCCGGCCTACGAACTCCTCGGCAGCTGCTGAACCTCGAGCAGGTCCTCTCCGCCCTCCGCGCCGGGCATGAGGTTGATCCACTCGTTCATCTCGAACGCATCGCCGCCCGGCCGGCCCGCCATGCCTCGTTGGCAACCGCAGTGGACCGTCGTCTCCTTGCGCGGGTTCCGGAACTCGACGGAGGACTGTGGACGCACCAGTCGGCCGCCATCGACGCCGCACGCGACGGTCGCAGCGTGGTCGTGGCCACCGGCACGGCGTCGGGCAAGTCACGCTGCTTCCAGGTACCGATCGCCGACGTCGCTTTGACCTCGGGCGGCAAGGCGACATCGCTCCTGCTCTTCCCCACCAAAGCCTTGGCCCAGGACCAACTGCGGGCCCTCGGGGCGCTTGCCATGCCGGGTCTCGTTCCCGTCACCTACGACGGGGACAGCTCACCCGAAGCCCGTCTGTGGGCCCGCAAGAACGCCACCGCGATACTCACCAACCCGGAGATGTTGCACCTCGGGCTACTCCCGTTCCACGGCCGATGGGACACGTTCCTGCATCGCCTCCGCTACGTGGTGATCGACGAACTCCACGCCTACCGGGGCATCTTCGGCACCCATCTCGCCCAGATCCTTCGACGGCTGCGGCGGGTCTGCGCGCACTATGGCTCGTCGCCGGTCTTCATCTTCGCCTCGGCCACGATCGGCTCACCGGCGGCACT
Source organism: Actinomycetes bacterium (assembly GCA_031368095.1). Lineage (GTDB taxonomy): Bacteria > Actinomycetota > Acidimicrobiia > Acidimicrobiales > JANYDT01 > JANLQX01. The sequence continues at coordinate 2,589 of JANLQX010000067.1, forward strand.
CGCCGCCGAAATGTGCGGCCTCGACGTGGAAGTCATCGACGACGACGGCTCACCGACCGGATCACGACTCCTCGCCGTGTGGCGGCCACCGTTGGCCGACGATGGCACGGCCGTGTCGCCGACCGCCACGACCGCCAACCTGCTGGCCGGTCTCGTGACCGGCGGTCGTCGGACCATTGCCTTCACCGGCGGACGGCGGGCGGCGGAACTGGTGGCCGCCCGGGCTGCTCGAATCGTCGACGACACGTTGAGTCCGCGCATCCGTTCTTACCGAGGGGGCCTTCTCGCGACAGAGCGGCGGGCGTTGGAAGCGGGACTGAACTCGGGGGAGATCCTCGGCGTGGCCGCCACCAGCGCCTTGGAATTGGGTGTCGACATCGGCGGTCTCGACGCCTGTATCTGCAACGGCTTTCCCGGCACGATCTCATCGTTCCGCCAACAAATCGGACGCGCCGGTCGACGGGCCGACGAAAGCCTCGCCGTGCTCGTCGTCGGCAACGATGCGCTCGACCAGTGGTACGCCGACCATCCGAGCGAACTCGTCACCCGGCCGCCCGAACCGTCGGTCGTGAATCCGGCCAATCCATTCGTGCTCGTTCCGCACTTGGCCTGCGCCGCCCACGAACTCCCGCTGCAGATGTCCGAGGCCGACACGTGGGCCGGCGCATCCGTCGACGTGGAACGGCTCGGGAGCATCCCCCTTCCCGAAGCGTTCGACGACGGGGTCAGGCGTCTCGTTCTGGCCGACCAACTTCGCGTGGTGAATGGCCGCGCCGTATGGGCTGGCCGCGGTACTCCGGCCATTGGCATCTCGTTGCGATCGAGCAGCGGGGGCGAGGTCCGCATCGTCGACGTACGCAACGGTGAGCGCATCGTCGGGACTGTCGACGCCGCTCGAGCGCAGTCGGGCGTGCACACCGGGGCGATCTATCTCCATCAGGGTCAGCAGTACCGGATCCTGCGACTCGACCTAGACGAACTGGTGGCCGAGGCCGAGCCGACAAGTATCGACGAATACACCCGGGTTCGGTCCTCGACCGATGTCCGATTCATCGGCGTTCACGGCCAAAAGAACGTCGGCTCGCTTATGTTTCGAGTCGGCTCGCTGGAAGTAACCGAGACGATCACCGGATATCAGCGGATCCGGATTTCCACCGGGGCAACGCTGGCGCTGGAGTCCCTGGAACTGCCACCGTCGGTGTTGGTGACTCGGGGCGTTTGGTACGAGGTGCCCGATGACGTGCTTGACCGAGTCGGCCTCCTCGGCGCCGGCGCCGTTGCCCTGCCGGGCGCGCTTCATGGCGCCGAGCACTGCGGCATCGGCGTGTTGCCCCTGTTCGCCGTGTGTGACCGATGGGACGTGGGAGGCGTATCGACCGCCGCCCATCCCCAGACGGGGGCCGCGACGGTGGTGATCTATGACGGCTATCCGGGCGGCTCCGGTATCGCCGAACTTGCGTTCACCGCGGCCGACGCCCACATGGCCGCGACGCGTCAGGTGTTGGCCACGTGCTCGTGTGCGGCGGGCTGTCCGAGCTGCGTGCAGTCGCCGAAGTGCGGCAACGGCAACGAACCGCTCGACAAGGCGATGGCGTTGGCGTTCCTCGATGCCGCGGCCGCAGTGGGTTGATCCAAAAACGCTCCGACGCGGTGCTTCGCCTCAAGTCTCCGGGCGCATGCTGGCCTGTTGGCGGAGGTGGGCTGACGGAATGAGGCGGCCGAGGACCGGAAGTCGGCTGGCCACGCTCAGTTCCACGGTGGCCGTGCCCGTCGACGGATCGACACTCACCGCGAGGGCCGTTCCCAGGCCGCTCCGCACCTGCGCCGCGCTGACCGGATCCTCGCCGACCGCCAGGGCCCTCGCCGCCTCACGGGCGGCGTGCACGCACAGCACGTTGTCGCGCATCAGCAACCCAACGTCGAGAAGACCGAGGGCCACCATGGCGACGATGGGCAGGACGAGCGCGAGCTCGACAGTCGATTGCGCCCGTTCTCGCTCGCGCTCGTCAGCCATCTCAGCTGGCCTTGCCCTTGATGAGACCTAGGACATGATCAAACAGAGCGCCGCACATCTCAGCTGGCCTTGCCCTTTATGAGACCGAGGACATGGTCAAACAGAGCGTTGAGGAGGTTGGTCTTCGTCGCCCAGCTGATCAGGAGCGTGGCGACCAGCGCGGCGCCGAGGAGGACGAGCGCGTATTCGACGGATGCCTGACCAGATTCGGCGGACGGAGGGATGGTGGACGGAGAACGGAGCATGGCGGTCCTTGATTAGAAGTGAAGTGCGCCGAGGCCGCTCAGTAGCAACGGGGCGACGGTCAGCACGATGAACGCAGGGAGGGTGAGACAGACAACGGGGAAGAGCAGAACGACAGGGAGTCGACGCGCCGCCGTCTCGGCTTCTCGGCGACGAGCGGACCGGGCCTCGACGGCGAGGGCGAGGAGCGTCTCGGCGACCCCGAGGCCCAAGCGACTGCTGGCGACAAGAACGTCACCGAGCGACGCCAGCTCGGGCGCGGCGGTGGCGAGGCGGCGAAGAACGGCGTCGAAGGACACCCCGCGTCGGATGTCGTGGCCGGCCTCGGAAAGACTCGGCCGCAATCCCGGCCCGGCCAAGGCCGCCACGCTGACAAGCGCCAACGACGGGGTTGATCCACTCTCGAGCGCCAATCGAACGAGTTCGATCATGGAGGCGACCTCCCGGGATCGTTGTTTGGCGGCGCTTCGTTTGACGGACCGCGTATGGAGATGCGGGCCAAACAGAAGAACGACAACGGCTCCGATACCGAGAACCGGCCGGAGCACGAGCAGCGGCGGGAGCACGAATGCGGACAGGCCGATTCGGCGACGACGTTGCGTTGACGAGGGCCCGAATATCCGGTGGTCGGGGCCGACAATCCCCGGCGCAACAACAGCGAGCAGCGCCGCCAACGTGGTCTCGACGACTCGGCCAACCATTTCCAACGCAACGCGAGGCGCGTCGTCACAGTGAAGGGAGACCGCTGGCGAAGGGATATCCGGTCTGATGGGGCTGCGTCCCAACGGGCGACCGACCACGACTCGGCGGACCAGTGTTCGGACGGCATCGGAGCGATCTCGAGCCCACCGTTGCGGGCCGGGCGGCTCCCAGCGGTGACGACCGCCACCGGTCAGACGGCGAATCCATAGCCACGCGAGGGCGTCGAGCGTGACCCCGATCCCGATCAGCGACCAACCGATCGACGTGCGGAGCAGAAGCCGCGAGGCTTTTGGGTCGGTCAGGACCATTTGGGCACTGAATATCAGGGGGGCGATCGTCATGACCACGGCCGACGCTTTCGCCTGGCTCGCCTGCGCTCCAACTTCCTGGGCCAGGGCCTGACGTTCCGAGGCCAGGTCGGCCAGGACTTCGATTGCCGACGGGCGCAACCCGCCGACCGTGTCGGCGAGGGAGACGACACCGACCAATTCGTCGAGCACCGTCGGGCCGACCCGTCTCCTCAGCTCATTTCGCCAATTCGAGACGACCACGTTGAGCGGTTCACCCCGAGCAAGAAGCGCGGCTCCGCGTTGCCCCGGCTGGTCCGGCGACAGCTGGCCGAGGACTTCGGCAAACGCCAATGGCGCCGAGTAGCCCGCTCGGAGGCGCCGGGCAATGTCATGGAGCAGCGCCGGCAGCGCTTCGACCAACCGCCGATCGGCCTGACGTTGACGACCCCGGAGAACGTGATGACGGCCGACGGCCAGCAGGAAGAGTCCCGCAGCCAACGCCACCGGGCCACGCCAGGCCGCCAGAATCACCGCCGCCGCGGCGAGCACCACCGCACCGCGACGAGGCGCCGCAGCCGCATTCGTTGGCCGATCCGTCAGGGGAAACCGAACCGGTCGGGAGAAGAGTCGGCTCGGGAGGGTGAGCGCTGCGGACGCGGCGCCGATGGCCAGGGCCACGGCGCTCACCGTTGGGTCCCGTCGATGCGATCAACCGGGCCGTCCTGCTCGACCACGAACTCGTCGTGGGCCAACGAAAGCGCACCGACACTGACAACCCCGCGCTGGCCATCATCGCCGCGGGCGACCCCAACCACGAGGTCGAAGGCGGCTGCGATCTGTCGCCGAACAGCGCCGTCCGACAACCCCGAACCGGCGAGGAGAACGAGCGTCTCCAACCGGCGGAGCGCGTCGACCGGCGTGCGGGCATGGATGGTGGCGAGCCCGCCACGGTGACCGGTGAGGAGAGCCTGAACGAGGTCGAACGCTTCGGGGCCGCGGACCTCGCCGACGATGATGCGGTCGGGTCGCATCCGTAGCGCCGTGCGTACGAGTGAGCGAAGGTCCACGGCACCAAGGCCCTCCGCCGTGGCCGGGCGGCATTCGAGGCGGACGACATGGTCCCCGGGTAAGCGAAGCTCGGCCGTGTCTTCAATGGTGATGATGCGCTCCTGGGAGGCAACCGATGCGCTGAGTGCGTTGAGCAGGGTGGTCTTGCCGGATCCAGTGGGTCCAAAAACGAGAATGGATGACCGCTCGCGCACGGCGCAGCGCAGCCGTTCGGCCAACACACCGGGGGCCAACTCGTTGAGCGTCAACGGAAGTGCTCGGAATCGGCGGATGGTGAGATAGGGCCCGTCGACGGCCAGCGGGGCCAGGACTGCGTGCACCCTGGACCCATCGCTGAGCCGGGCGTCGACCATTGGGCTCAGTCGATCGAGACGAAGCCCAAGTGGCAGCAGCATGCGGTCGATCGCCCGTTGCAGGTCCACGGCGCTCAACACGATGGCGGTACGGGCGACAACCCCACGCCGCTCGATCCAGACCGAGCCGGGACCGTTCACCATGATCTCCGTCACCTCAGGATCATCAAGGAGGACTTCTAAGACGCCGAATCCGGCGATGTCGGCCACGATGTCGTTGACCAACGCTCGCGCGTCGTCGGGTGCCAGAAGGGGCAGGCTGCGGACGACGACGGCGATCGTGGCGGCGACAACGTGATGGCGCTCGGGCGGGGCCGTGGCATCGCCGATCACCGTCATCTGCCCGCGTTGTGCCAGTTCGTCGAGAACACGTCTGATCAGCGTCGGATTGTCGGGAGCACTCATGCCACGACTCGAGACAACGTCGGCCGATCGACGAGGGGTCTGAGAGCGCGACTGAGGAGGCGTGGCATACGAGCGGCGAGGAGTCCGGCATCCACAGCGCGGCTGATCGACGCGTCGAATGGAACCCGGGCGCAGACGGGCGAACCGAGCACCGCCACGACATCGGCACAGGTGAGCGACCGACCGGGTTCGTCGACGATGACGATCTGGTCGGGACGATCGCCTCCCGATGCGGCCTGAAGGGCGAGGTAGCACAGACGAAGAACGAGGACCGAGCGGTCGGCGAGAGCGAGGAGCGGTCGGCGTACGCTCGCTCGATGGCCGGCATCGACGATGACGTTTCCCGGCCATGAGAGCAGCCATTCGGCTAACTCGGTCAGGCGGTCAGGGTCGGGAGGAGTCTCCGCGACACGGCCGGCCGGTAGGAGCGAAAGCGTGGGGGTGACCGCCCGAACCAAACCGCTCAGCGCGGTGGCGGGCACACCAGCCGCCGTGAGCCAGTCGGCCGTTCCGGGCGCACGGGCGTCTGGTTGGCCGAGAACGTCGGCGGCATCACCATCCAGATCGACGAGAAGCACCGGCTGATCGTGCGCTATCGACGCCACCTCGAGAGCCAATGCGGCGGCAACCACGCTGAGCCCGGATCCACCTTTGACTGACCAGCAGACCGTGACCATGCGCGCACTCCTCGGACTTCGAACGGACGCCTAGGACGTGACCCGCGCCCAAACAAGTCAGGAGCAGCCGAGAAACCAAGGCGATAGGAACATCCGGGGAAGGAGTGCCGCCAGCGTAGGCAGACCCCTATGACAGTTCTCTCGGCGCGGCGGTCTCACGCGGAAAAAGTTTCGGGCCGACCGCTACGATTTGGCTCGGAGGTGTCCGGGTACCTGGTGGGCTCCCTCGCCTTCAAAGCGAGTGGAACGGATGATCTCCGTTCGGCGGGTTCGATTCCCGTCCACCTCCGCCAAACGAGCTACCGGCGACGCCGACCCAACAAATCGAGCTGACCCAGAACGCGATGCCGCGATGTACAGGACTTGGTCGGGTCCGTTCCGGCGCGACCGGGTCAGCGAACAAGTGTTGCTACCGGGTCACTGAAGGTACCCCTCCACCTCGTTGACAGGTCGCACCTGCGCAACGTCGGGGTCCTGTCCGAATTCTCGACGAGCTCGGCGCTGACGCAAGAGATCCCAGCACTGATCGAGTGCCTCTTCGATCTGGCGAAGACGAGCCGGGAGAGTCGTCGGACCGCTCGTCATTTCGTGGTCTCGTTCGAGCTGGTGCTCCTCGGCGACGAGTGCGCTGATCCGTTGCAGCAGCTCCCCGTCGTTCATTGGTGGCAACGAGGTGTGTTCATTGATGGGAGCCCGATGCCTTGCACGAAGGCGCAACTACCCGGTCATCGGCCGTTCCAAACACGACCTTCTGACCCTCTGCGACTGGAGTCATGGTGCGATCGTGAGGCCGCTGATGAGCCCGTCGGCGAACAGGAGGTCCGCCGTGCCGCCCGGAAAGTTCCCTTCGAGTCGTACGGTAGCGGCGCACGCAACGTCGCCATCAGGCACTCGGTCGAGCACGGTCGTCGTGTACTCGTATTCCGATGCGGTGCCGCTTTGCCAGTCGCGAATTTCTGCTGGTCCGTGACGGGCCTTTCCTTCGTCAACAACGAAGGCATCTGCGGTAAACAGATCGACGATTGCATTCGCGTCGTGCGTGCTGGCGGCCTCGAAGGAGCGGTCGATGAGCTTTGCTGAGGTGGTCATGAAGTGCTCCTTGCTCGATGATGTGATCGGCTCGACCGAGGCGGTAATCATCGTGCCAGCGCTGGGGTGGGGTGCGGGTTTGCGAACGGATCAACCGCCGAAGGCTCCGGTGCGCGTCGGGCCGGTGGCAGCAGTTCACGGGCCGCGATGGCGACAACCGTGCGGGCGGCGACACTGCCGACCAGCAGACTGATCGCGGCCAGCACGAGATAGCTATAGATCCGTTCGCCGGCTGGGTGACCGGACGCGATCCATAACAGCGCAGCCGAGGCGACGGAGGCCCAGGAGAACGTGAAGGACCAGGTGCTCAAGCTGAACTGGAGACGCACGTACCTTGGAAGCAGCGGCAGTTGGGCGGCCACCATCAAGAGCCCGTAGCCAGCCAGAGCCGCCGCGAAGCGGTCGACCTGACCGCCGGTGCTGAACAGGTAGGCGACGCTGGCGACTGCGGCTGGAGCTACCTCGATCGCCATGGTGGGGGCCAAAGCATCGGGTAGCGGGGCCCCAAAGATCAGCCGACCAAGGATCATGGATCCAACGATCACCCAGCAAATAAGGCCGAGCCCGAGCAGGAGCTGCGCAAACCGGAGCTGGCCAACCTCGGCAACGCCAGCGGAGGCCACCAGCCCACCGGCAACGGTAGGCAGGAAGTAACCGGGATGCAGCCGGTCGATGGCGAGGCCGCCCTGTATCCAGAAGCCGGTGAACCAACCGCCCAGCAGAAGTATGGCCACCGCCAGGATGTCGATCAGGACGGTCGCGAGACGGTGGGCGTAGGGCGCAAGTCCGGCTGCCACCAACAGCACCGGGGTGATCAACGCCAGGGATGCGAAGGGGCCCGCCGTCATGTCCTTGAGATCGCGGGTGACGGAACCGCTCGTAGACAGTGCGTACCGGAGGTACAGCAGGCAGGAGATCGCCCAGACGAGGGTTGCGGCAATGGTGAGGGTGTCGCTGACCCAGTGCGGCGCCAGGTCGAATTTGACGGCGATCCGCCATGACGTCGCCAAGCCGGCAAGGCCAAAGCCCATGCCGAAGATGTTGAGCGGGATCTTGGTGCTGGACATGTGGGGCGCTCCTCAACCGGTGTTGCGATGTCAAGGCAACGATGCGCCAGTTAGCTGCTCACAGCATCAGTCAGATGACTCCACTTGTTTCTGCAGGGCATCGCGCAGGCCCGCTCGCGTGGTGACGTTCAGCTTGGGGAACGTCCGGTACAGGTGCGCGGACACGGTTCTCGGGGAAAGGAAAAGCCGTTCGCCGATCTGCCGGTTGGTCATTCCGCTCGCCGCGAGTTGGGCAACCTGGTGTTCCTGGGGGGTCAACTCGGATGCGTCGTCGGCGCCGGATCGTCGGCGCTGTCCGGTTGCTTGCAGTTCGGTTCGAGCTCGAGCGGCCCAGGGAGAGGCACCAAGTTGGTCGAACACGTTCACCGCGGTGCGCAGGTGCACTCTGGCCGCCGTGACTAGGTGCAGTCGACGCAAGCGTTCGCCATGGGCCAGTTCCAACCGGGCGCGTTCAAACGGCCATTGGTGGGGTTCAACCATGGTTGCTGCTCTGTCGAAGAGGCCGGGCGCATGCTGGTCGTCAGCAATCATCGCGGCGGCCCCGGCGCATAAATAGGCCTGACGGGAGGAGATCGCCGCATGATTTCCGGAGACGGCAGCCGCAAGGTGCACGGCCGCCTCGTCCCGGTGCCCGGATCGAACCGCGGCCTCCACCACGTCGAGCATCGTCCACAACGCGTAGGCCTCTCGTGAGCCAAACACTCCGGGAGGGTTGACGAAGGCGAGTAACCCGAAGGCTTCCTGGCCGTCACCGCGGCCGAGAGCTGCCATTCCTGCGGTGTGATGAGCGTAGGTTGCGACGATCGAAGCACCTCGTGGCACCGCCCATTGCAGCATTTCTGCCACGAGGGCTTTCGAGAGCTCGTCATCGCCCTCGGCGGCCGCGATGAGCGCCAGGGCGTAGCGGCCCGGCCAAGCCAGGAGCGGATAGCCGTGCTCATCGCAGAGAGCGATGCCTTCTCCGGCGAGACGCCGCGCTGCGTCCCATCGGCCAGCCAGAAATTCATCGTCAGTCAGCATGAGCAGAGCAGTGACCGCCGAGGCCACCGCCCCTCCTCGTCGTCCGTCGGCGACGACGCGCAGCAACGAGTTTCGACAGCCCTCCACGCGCCCCACGAAGTTGGCAGCGATGCCGACGCGCACGATCTGTGCCGGATCCGTCTCGTAGTGAAGTCTGGCGATGATCTGATCGAGTCGGGCCAGGGTGTCGTGACCCGAATGGTGCGGATCGCCGAACGTCGTCGCCGCAACGGTTTGGATGGGTGCGAGGTCCGACCCAAATCGTTGCAGCACCAAGTCAAACGAACGCCACAGGTCGGCACGGTCGCCGACAAAGCACACCATCATCAGGGTGTGTACCGCTTCGTCCAGAATGCGTGCCGGTACGTCACTTGGTTCGGTGACTTGGAGAGCGGTTACGAGAAGCCGGTGTGCGGTGTCGACGTCTCCGTCTCCGTTTAGCAGGACGAATGCGGCGAGTACCGCCGTGGCTAACGAGCTCTCCGGGAAGGGGTCTGCCCGTTGCGCCTGGGCCAGAAGTGACGCGACGTCACCCAAGGCGCCTGTGACATCGGCACCGATCCACGCCGCTTGCCTGAGGCGCCGCGCGCGGTCGGCGCCGGCGGCGCTGAGCTCAGCCGCTCGCAGAAGAGAGGTGACGGCGGCGACGGGATCTCCTCGACCCAGCACTCGATAGGCGGCTCGCTCAAGCGCGGCAGCCACCTCCTCGTCAGGCTCGGTTGTCGCCTCGGCGAGATGCTTGACATGCAGGTCCGGATCGTCGCCGAACAGGTCGGCGAGCGTCCTGTGCGCGGCCCGCTGTTCGCCTGCGGTCGCGAGGGCAACGACCGCAGCCCGGATCAGCGGGTGCGCGAAGACGAGCCGGTGGGACTCTGTATCGACCGAGATCAGTCGCGCCTGCTCCGCGGCCCGGAGGGCGTCGTCGTCGCGACCATCGTCGACCTGACGCAGGATTCGAAGATCGCCGCCGCCATCCAAGGCGGCGAGAAGCAGCAGCCGCCTGGTTGGCTCGTTCAGCGTCGTCACCCGTGCGGCGAAAATCGTCCGGAGCTCGCGTCCCAACCTCATCGTCTTCGGTAGTGATTCGACTCCGCTCTGTTGCGCGTCGCTGAGCTCGCGCGCCAGCTCCAACAGAGCAAGCGGTAGGCCTTGTGACTCCGCAACCAGACGCCGGCAGACGCCATCCGCGATGGCCGGAAAGGTTCGACGCACAAGCTCGGCCGAGGTCGACTCGTCCAGCGGGCGAACCTGCATGAGTGGGATTCCGGCCTGCTCGAAATAGCTCTGCTCCCCCGAGCGCAGTGCAGCCAGGAACGCAACTCTCGTTCCCTCAAGCCGACGAGCGACGAAGCCGAGGACCTGCGTGCTGGGCCGATCAAGCCACGCGAGGTCGTCGATCACGATCATTAACGGTTGATACGCGGCGGCGGATCGAAGCAGCGCCAGGGTGGCGGCGGCGACGACGAGGCGTCCGGAAGGCATCCCGTCGCTCAGCCCTAGAGCCACCGATAGAGCGGATCGGTGATGGTCGGTGAGATCAAGCAGATGGTCGAGGAGTGGAAGGAGCACCTGATGGAGGCCGGCGAAGCTGAAGTCAGCTTCAAACTCGACGCCGGCAGCTCGCACCACACGCGCGCTGGCGCGGGCGGCCGCGGCGGCCGCATCGAGCAGCGCTGATTTCCCGACTCCGGGTTGGCCCACTAGCAAGAGCGATCCGCCACTCGCCTTGCCCGAGGTGCTCGCGTCGAAGAACCGTTGGAGGAGCGCCAGATTTTCCTCACGTCCGACCAACGCAGACTCGTGGGTGGACGGCGGCTGATCAGGCACGACTGCTCCTCTCGTGGACCCTCGGGACTGTATGGCCTCGTGAGTGGCGGAAGTCGTTTGACTGAGCCGAGGCCGCGGTCAGATCCGTTCGAGATCGGCGCCGTCGAACAGCGGCAGGACTCCGAACGCCGTGGCATCGGCGGCCAGATCGTCTTCGAGGGGCGCGGTCGTTGCGTCGGCTCCGTTCGCCGCCGTCACGACGGCGGAGAGAAGGCGGGCGTCGCTGGAGCTGTTGACGAAGAGGTCAGGCGTTGCCATCACGAACCGCACCGCCCGCCCGATGGCAGCTTCGTCGGTGAGCGGTTCGTACCAGCTGAAGTGCCGAGCCGTCTCCTCGGTCCACCGGCGGCGGGCGATCGATTTGATCGTCTGCATCGCCACCTCGCGTTCGCGGCAGACATCCATAAGTGCACGTACATCTCGGGCGTAGCCTTCGACGCCGGCCAGCGCATAATTCCACGGGAAAAGTACTGACGCGAACGCGAATCGTTCGAGGCTTCGGAGATGGGTGTGAGCGATACGAAGGCCGTGTCCGGTCACCCCAATGGCCCGCACCAGTCCTTCCTCCTGCGCCTTCGCGAGCGCCTCCACCGCACCGCCCGGAGCGAACGCGGTGTCCCACTCGTCGGGTTCAACGAGGTTGTGCAGCTGAATGAGATCGACCGACGAAACGCCCATTCGCTCAAGCGACGCTTCGAGCTCGCGACGTGCTCCGTCGGCGGTTCGCTGGCCGGTCTTCGTGGCGAGGAACACGCTCGGTCGATTGGCCCGCAACCATGGTGCGAGGCGAAGCTCCGAGTCGCCGTAGCCCGCCGCCGTGTCGATGTGATTGATGCCGGCGGCAAGGACCTCAGCCAGGATCCGGTCAGCCGACTCCTGACGAACGCCGCCGAGGGCGGCCGCACCGAAGATCACGCGTGTGCTGCGGTGGCCGGTACGTCCAAAGGGGTGGGTGTTCATACTGCAGAGTCTGGCCGCGCCCGTTGCCAGTGATCACATCACGACTTGGGTCAGCTGAGTGTTCTGGGTCCGCTCAGTCGCTTTCAGGCGACTGCGCCGACCCAACAACGTGAGCCGACCCAGAAAGCCGGAAATTGCTAGACGGCGAGCAGGTCGCGAGCGCCGGTGTCCGACGAGGGATGGCGGAGCTTCGACATCGCCCGGGCTTCGATCTGACGAATCCGCTCCCGGGTGAGGTTGAAGTGTTCGCCAACCTCTTCGAGGGTTCGAGGTTCGCCGCGGTCGAGGCCGAAACGGAGACGAAGAATTTCGCGCTCGCGCTCGTCGAGCGGACCGAGCAGCTTGGCGATTTCCTGGGGCAGCAGCGCCGTGGCCGCCATTTCCAGCGGGGACTCGGCTCCACGGTCTTCGACCACGTCGCCGAGTTCGGCGTCGCCGTCTTCGCGCAGCGGCTCCGATAGCGAGAGCGGCTCGGCCGCGAAGCGCAGGGCCTCGGTGACCTTGTCCTCGGGCATCTCGACTTCGGCGGCGAGCTCCGACAGCGTGGCTTGGCGGCCGAGCTTGAGTTCGAGGCGGGAGCGAGCCTTCTGCAGGCGGGCGAGCGTGTCGCCGGCGTGCACTGGGAGACGGATCGTGCGGCCGGTGTTGGCGATACCACGGGTGATGGCCTGGCGGATCCACCACGTGGCGTAGGTGGAGAACTTGAACCCCTTGCGCCAGTCGAATTTCTCGACGGCGTGCATCAGGCCCAGGTTGCCTTCCTGGATGAGGTCGAGCAGCGGGAGACCCGAGGCCTGGTACTTCTTGGCAATCGAGACCACAAGACGCAGGTTCGACTGCACGAACGTGCGCTCAGCGTCTTCGCCGGCTCGATGAATCTTCTTGAGCTCGCGCTTCTTGGCGGTAGTGAGATCCTTGCCACCAGCCTCAAGCTGGATGCCGGCCTTCTTGCCCTCCTCGATGGCCTGGGCGAGACGAACCTCGTCGTCCTTGGTGAGCAGCGGGTACTGCCCAATATCGGTCAGGTAGAGGCGTACGAGGTCTTCCTCTTCGCGCTCTCCACGTTCTTTCGCCACAGCAAGTCCTCGGTTCTTCGGAAGCGTTCGTTCGTGGCAATCGCTACGATGTCGAACCCAGGTTCAACGCCGAACATTCCCGCACAGTCGCGCGGAAAGTTCAGGGCTGACACTGGGAGCCGGAAGTCTACCGGCTACTGGGGATAGGTCCCGACGGGATTCTCACCACGTCGGGTGGTTTGTTCCCAAGGACTTCGGCACGGTGAGTGGTGAACTGAAGTCCTTCGTCGCACCGACGAGCAGTGCCAGCGCCGCCGTCGAGACCCGGACTACCTCGCCGGCATGGCCAGCCCAGCCCGCCTCATCGTCGGTACGCAGGCTCGACGCGGCGTCGCGGAGATGGACCTCGATGATCCGCAGGCCGGTTCGGAGGCGGCCGTCGGCTAGGCCACAGGAGGCGATCACATCGCCCACGGCCGACCGAAGGGCAACGAGGAGTCCGGCGGCGACCGGGACGAGTGACCCTTGTCCGAGCGCGGTGAGAAGAGGGGCGGCGGCATCGTTGGCTGATCGGCGCTCGTCGGCGGCGAACGCCACGAGACCCGTGGCGTCGGGGGCGAGCGACGACCAGACCGTGAGCGTGGCCCCCAGATGACGGGCGGTGGCACCGACGGCAGCTCGCTCGTGTGGTTCGGTGGCGGTTGCCGCTCGACGACCCAAGACCGTGAAGCCGGCCCGGCACACCGCGTCGCCCGCCAAGGTGAATCGAACCGACTCAGCGATCGGCAGGCCCAGGTCGATCACCGTGGGGCTCCCGGCCGGCTCGGCATCGGGCAGCAGTCGAGTGGACATACGTCGTGGTTCGGTCCCCGACTCCCGAGGGCGACCCGGATCGGATCCTCTCCTCGAACACTGGCGGCGCGTTCCAACGCCAGATCGACGATCATCGACACAAAGCGAGGATCGGTGCCCACGGTGGCCGCCCGGACCATCGTCAGTCCGAGCTCATCGGCCGTTTCGCGAGCCTGAGTGTCCAAGTCCCACACCACTTCCATGTGATCGCTAATGAAGCCGATCGGCACGACAGCCACGGCGCTCACCCCAGTTGCCGCCCGGGCCCGAAGGTGGTCGGAGATGTCGGGCTCCAGCCACGGTTGGCCGGGGGCGCCCGACCGGCTCTGGAACACGAGGTCGTGGCGGCGAGGTCGATCGTCGGGCAACCGGGACATGATGAGTGCACATACGTCTTCCAATTGAACGACGTAGTCACTCGTGTCGGCCATGGACCGGGGAATTGAGTGGGCGGTGAACACCACCTCGGCGTCGTTGGGCACGGTCGCCAGCGCCGCGGCCGTGGCCTCGACCATCGGCTCGATGAAGCCGGGATGGTTATAGAAGACCCGGATCTTGTCGACGACGGGCGCGTCGTCGCCCATGGTCACACAGGCCTTCGCAATGTCCTCGCGATACTGCCGACAGCCACTGGCCGACGAATACGCGCTCGTCACGAAGGCGAGCACTCTGGTCGCTCCCTCGACGGCGCGAAGGCCGTCGGTCATATACGGCGTCCAATTCCGGTTGCCCCACGTGATCGGCACGTCGATCCCGCGCCGCTCGAACTCGGCGCGCAACGCCTGGAGAAGCGAGCGGTTCTGTTCGTTGATCGGACTCACACCACCAAAGCGGGCATAGTGCGCGCTCACTTCCACGAGACGCTCACGAGGGATGCCCCGGCCGCGGGTCACGTTTTCCATGAATGGCAACACGTCGTCGGGTCCTTCGGGACCACCGAAGGACACCAGCATCACGGCGTCGTAGGGGGCGAGGAGATCGGCAGAAGACATCTGCTCCGAGGCTACGTTCGCTTTGGCAGTACGCAACTCCACCGGCTTCTCGGTAGTGCGCCAGTAGCTTCGTGATCATGGCCAGCACCCCGGCGCCGCATTCTGAGCGCGCCCCCGCCGATTGGACCGACTTCGGCTTCATCCGGGTGGCCGCCGCGGCTCCCCCGATCCAGTTGGGTGACCCGGTCGCCAACGCCACCGAGATCGCCAGTTGGGCGCAGCGACTCGACGCCGATGGCGCGTCGATCATCGTCTTTCCCGAGCTTTCGCTGACCGGCTACACGTGTGAAGACCTCTTCCTCACCGACGAACTCCGCACCCGCACCGAAGCGGGCATCGCCGCCCTCTGCGCCAAGACGGCCACGCTCGCCGCGCTGATCGTGGTGGGTGCACCGTTGGCTCTCGCCGACGGGCGTCGAGTGAACGCCGCTCTGGCGATCCGTCGAGGCGCGGTGCACGGCGCCGTTCCCAAGCAGCATCTGCCCAACGCCGGTGAGTTCTACGAGCGACGGTGGTTCACGCCGGGATTCGACATCGCCACCACCGTCACGATTCCCGGCGTCGGGCCGTTTCCCGTAGCCCCGAACCTGTTGTTCCGCGTTGGCGCGGCGACCGTTGGCATCGAGATCTGCGAGGACCTGTGGGCCCCCGATCCCCCGTCGACCGCGCTCGCCCTCGCCGGGGCCAACGTGATCGTGAATCCGTCGGGCAGCAACGAGCTTGTGGCCAAGGCCGACTACCGACGTGAGCTCGTCCGGCAACAGTCCGCTCGCACGCACTGCGCCTATATCTACGCCGGGGCCGGGCCGACGGAATCGACGAAGGACCTCGTGTTCGGGGGCCACACGATGGTCGCCGAGAACGGTTCCATGCTGGCCGAGGGCGAACGGTTCGTGTTCGCCGGCGCGAGCGTCACCACCGACATCGACGTGGCTCGACTCGACAACGAGCGAGCGCGAGACGTCACCTGGTCGACGGCGCCGCGTGGACTCGCGGCAACAATCATTGACCTCGGCGCGACGAAGGCGGCGCTGAGTGACCTACGTCGTGTTGTGCCGCGGTCGCCGTTCGTTCCCGACGATCCGTTGACTCGCGATGAACGAGCGGCGGAGATCCTCGCCATCCAGTCGGTCGGCCTCGCTCGACGCATGATGGCGGCAGGCAGCGAGCGACTGGTGATCGGGGTGAGCGGAGGGCTTGATTCGACCCTCGCCCTCCTCGTGTGCGCCGAGGCGGTGCGGCGGCTGGATCGTCCGATGTCGGCCATCGTTGGAATCACCATGCCGGGGTTTGGCACGACCATACGTACACGTACGGCTGCGGATCAGCTGATGGAACTGCTCGGGATCACGGCGCGGACGATTCCCATCTCGGCCTCGGTCGGGCAGCATTTCATCGACATTGGGCACGACCCGGCCGATCATTCCGTCGTCTACGAAAATGCTCAGGCCCGTGAGCGCACGCAGATTCTCTTTGATATCGCCAACCAGGTGAACGGCATCGTCGTCGGCACCGGCGACCTGAGCGAGTTGGCTCTCGGCTGGTGCACGTACAACGCCGATCACATGGCCAACTACAGCGTGAATTCATCGGTCCCGAAGAGCCTCGTTCGTCATCTTGTGCGGTGGTTCGCCGACCGTCCGTCGACGAGCGAGGCACTGCGGGTCGTGCTCCACGATGTAGCCGACACGCCGGTCTCACCCGAGCTGCTGCCGCCCGATGCGGCCGGCAACATCGTCCAGGAGACCGAAGACGTGATCGGTCCTTATGAGCTCCACGACTTCTTCCTGTTTCACCTTCTTCGCAACGGCGCGTCGAGAGCGAAAATACGCGCGCTAGGTATCTTCGCCTTCGACGGCAGTTACGACTCGGCCACCATCGACGGTTGGCTCGACATGTTCTGGCGACGTTTCCACTCCCAGCAGTTCAAGCGGACCACCCTGCCG
Organism: Actinomycetes bacterium; assembly: GCA_031368095.1. GTDB lineage: Bacteria > Actinomycetota > Acidimicrobiia > Acidimicrobiales > JANYDT01 > JANLQX01. Next base: position 19,110 of record JANLQX010000067.1, read on the forward strand.
CCGGGGCCGAAGATCGGCTCGGTGAGCGTTTCCCCCCGCGGCGACCTCCGCCTCCCCGACGAACTCCGCGGCTGACCAGGACCCGAACCGCCGCCTTGGGCCGGCTGCCTTCGATTTTTCGATGGATTGCTGGCCCAAGCGAGCCAGCTGGCCCATATGCATCCGAGCCCGGACGCGGCGATGGGCGGCCCGGAAGGCCGCCCATCGGTCACAAAACTACAAGGCTAGAAACAGCTCAGGCCAGTGCGGAGCAGATCGTGTCGGTCATGAGGCGAGCGACAAGGTACGGGTCCATGTTGGCGTTCGGTCGACGGTCCTCCATATAACCCTTGCCCTCGATCGGGACCTGCCAGGGGATACGGACCGAGGCGCCACGGTTCGACACACCGTAGGAGTACTTGTTGTACGGGGCCGTCTCGTGCTTCCCGGTAAGGCGGCTCTCGATGTCGTGGCCATAATTCGCCACGTGCAGGTCGACCTTCTTGCCGAGGGCGATACACGCCTTCTCGATGACCTTGTAGCCGCCGTCTTCGCGCATGGCCTTGGTGGAGAAGTTGGTGTGGGCCCCGGCACCGTTCCAATCGCCCTTTTCCGGCTTGGCGTCGAAGGAGATGACCACGTCGAAGTCTTCGGCGATGCGGTGAAGCAACCAGCGTGAAACCCACAGCTGATCGGCGACCTCAAGGGTGCCGAGCGGGCCGACCTGGAACTCCCACTGTCCGGGCATGACTTCCGCATTGGTGCCCGAGATGGAGATCCCAGCATCCATACAGGCCTGGGTGTGGGCCTCGACGATGTCACGGCCGACCACGCGACCGGCGCCGACGCCGCAGTAGTACGGACCCTGGGCAGCCGGGAAACCATCTTTCGGGAAGCCGAGGGGACGGCCGGTCATGGTGAGCATGGTGTATTCCTGCTCGATACCGAACCAGGGCTCCTGCTTGGCGAACTTCTTGGCGATCTTGGCCGCCGCGGCGCGCGTGTTCGTCGAATGCGGCGTCATGTCGTTGAGGAGTACCTCGCACATGACGAGGATGTTGTTGCCGCCGCGGATTGGATCCGGGCAGCTCCACACCGGGCGCAGCACGCAGTCGGACTTGTCGCCGGGCGCCTGCTCGGTCGAGGAACCGTCAAAGCCCCAGATCGGCGGCTCGGCGCCGTCGGCCATGACCTTCGTCTTGTTACGGAGCATCGGGCTGGGCGACGTGCCGTCGATCCAGATGTATTCGGCTTGGAACGCCACGGAGGGCCTTTCGTTGTGTCCCGACGACCACTCGCGGGAGTCCAGAGGGAGGTCAACACGATTGCACGACGGCGTTTCTCGCCAGTTGCTTGTTTGTGACGGCTGTGTAAACCGAGGCGGCATTCTATGCACCGGACGCTCGATCATTACGGACGCGTGAACGGGCTGTACCGAAGGTTTTCGGATTGGTCTCATGTGCGAGACGATGGAGAGCGTGCCGACCACCGTTCCCGGGCCCGACAACGACCTCCCCGAGGGGCGAGCCATGGGCAACCGCGTCGCCGACCAAAACGATTACGTGATGCGCACCGTCGAGGAGCGACGGGTTCGGTTCGTCCAGCTCTGGTTCACCGACGTGCTCGGGTCCTTGAAGAGTCTGGTGATCACCCCGGCGGAATTGGAGAATGCCCTCGAAGAGGGAATCTCCTTCGACGGATCGGCCATCGACGGATTCAGTCGCCATATCGAATCCGACATGCTCGCCAATCCTGATCCGAACACGTTCGAGATCGTGCCGTGGCGCACCGAAGAAGCCGTGGCGCGCATGTTCTGCAACGTCACCGAATTCGACGGTGCCCCGTTCATGGGGGACCCTCGCCAGGTCCTGTGTCGGAGTCTCGACAAGGCCGGAGCGCTTGGCTACCAGTTCTTCGTCAGCGCCGATCTCGAATACTTCTACTTCGCCGACAACGATCCGAGTCGACCCCCCAAACCGCTCGACACGTCGAGCTTCTTTGATCTTTCTGCCGCCGACGCCGCCGGCGACCTTCGTCGCAAGACCATTTCGCATCTCGAGGCTTTGGGCATCCCGGTTCGCTACAGCCATCACGAGGAAGCGCCGAGCCAGCAGGAGATCGACCTCCGCTATACCGACGCGCTGTCGATGGCCGACGCAGTGATGACGTCTCGTCTCGTGGTCAAGGAAGTAGCTATCGAGCATGGTGTCTACGCCACGTTCATGCCCAAGCCCATCGCCGGCGTGCAAGGCAGTGGTATGCACACACACCTTTCGCTTTTCAGTGGCGAGCGCAACGCCTTCTTTGATGCGAGCGACCCGTACTTTCTGTCGCTCACCGCCAAGCAGTTCCTGGCCGGCATCCTCCGTCATGCCCGCGAAATAACCGCGGTTACCAACCAGTGGGTGAACTCGTACAAGCGGTTGGTGTCCGGGTACGAGGCCCCCACCTCGGTCACGTGGGCCCGACACAACCGGTCCGCCCTCGTTCGGGTGCCGACCGCGAAACGCAATCGCGAGTCGTCGACACGCATTGAGTACCGCGCTCCGGATCCCGCCTGCAATCCGTACCTGGCGTACACGGTGCTGCTCGCCGCTGGCCTGCGAGGCATCGAGCGGGGCTACGAGCTGCCTCCTGAACTCCACAACCAGGAGCTCACCGCGGCCGAGATGATGGCGTCGGGTATCGCCCAGTTGCCCGGTTCCCTCAGCGATGCCGTCGATGTCATGGAAGCCAGCGAACTGGTACGAGACGCGCTCGGCGAACATGTTTTCGAGTGGTTCATCCGCAACAAGCGAGCCGAATGGACCGGCTACAAAACGCACGTGTCGCAGTTCGAGCTCGACCGCTATCTTCCGGCGCTCTAGGTCGTTATGGCCCTCAGTCCGATCCTCGTCTTCCCTGATCCCCCGCCGGCCGTCCTCGCCCAGACACTTGACCTCGCCGGGTACCGGTGGCTGAGCGCGTCCACGCCGAGCGCCGCCGAGCGTCTGGAGCCCGATGACGGGTGGGCCGGGGTAATCGTCACGGCGGATACGGACCCTGATGGCGCCTGGGCGTTGTGCCGGGCGTTGCGCAAACGTGACGTTCCGGTGGAGCCGCTCCTGCTGTTGGTCAGCGGCTCGCAGCTCAACGACCTGGAGCTCCGCGAGGACCTGTTCGACGACTTTTGTCTGTCACCGTTTCACCCCCGTGAGTTAGAAGCGCGCGTACGACATCTGCTCTGGCGGGCGGGGAAGGGCCGTCGGCCCGAGGTCGTCGAATACGGCCCATTGATCCTGAACCTGGAGACGTACCAGGCGGTCATCGAGAAACGACCGCTCGACCTGACCTACATGGAGTACGAGCTCCTCAAGTTCCTCGCCACCCATCCGGGCAAAGTGTTCACTCGAGAGACCCTGCTCTCGCGAGTGTGGGGCTACGAGTACTACGGCGGCGCGCGCACCGTCGACGTTCATATCCGTCGTCTGCGGGCCAAGCTCGGCGACGAACACAACCTGATCCATACCGTCCGCTCCGTTGGGTACCGCTTCGGCACCAGCCGCTGGGGCAGCTAGCGCTGCTCGCGCTGCCGGGCCGGCCGCTGCGGCGCGCTTCGTACTCGATGTGGCCACGGACTCCCCGCGGCTCAACGACGTACTAGGTGTCTGTGGCGGCTGGCGCGCCGCTACGCCGTTACGGTTCGCTCGAAGGTTGACGGATCAGGAAGTAGGCGGCCAAGTGTTTCGGCGATTCTGGTGAGGCGAGGGTCGCCAGCATCGACTTCATCGCAGGTGTCATTGATGCAAAAGAATGGGATTCTTCCAAAATCAGATTCTAGCGAAGAGAAGCATTCGTCGGCATCGGAAGCGCACGTACTGATGTAAAGCGAGTCGAATACTTCCATTGTCGCCAAACCACGATGGGTCAGCCACCGAGGCACAAAGTCCGGAAGGAGCGAGGGCAGTCGCCAAACCCGGAAGGTGGTGGCGCGCGACTCCGCAAAGACCTCGGGTACCAACCCTTCAAGCTCCAGCATCACGCTCTTGCGCATCGGTCGCGGCGCGTGCGAAAAGGTGGCAGGTCGATGGATATAGGTGGGATCGAGACGGAGCAGCAGCTGTCTGGACCGAACCGCAGCATTAATCGGCGAGAGCCCACATCGTTGCGGACTTTCCGAATGCGGAATCGTGCCCGTCTCCACATAGACCGGAATAGTCGGTGAGAACCACGTGGCAAGATCAAGCGGGGCACCAAAGAACACGTCATCATTCAGATAGACGAACCGCTCCGACAAGTCGGGGATGCGGTGGAGGTAGCTTTCGATGTTTCCCGAGTCATAGATGGGTTGGTGTCCATCGCCCACGAGATCGCCATGGTCGATGATGCTCAGCCGTTCCGAAGTTCGAAGCCACGATGGAACCTGCTTGTCGGTGACAACATAGATGTGTCCGACGTTCGTGAGAAAGCGTTCCACACCCCGAAGGTTGAACCGCAATTCACCATTGTCTCGGTAGCGGCCTGACGAGTTCCCGTGGAGCGCGAGTTCGTCCGGATTCTGGACAATCCAACGGTCGAAATCGACCGCCCGGCGTTGTTGCCAGATCGGGTCAGCCCCGTTGACCCAGAGGTACACGAGATCTACCGGTTCGGCACCGTGGGTAGTGATCCCGAACTCGTCGTCTCGCTGCTCTCCGATGGAATGAAATCCTACGGGCGCATCTGAACTAACGGGTCGTCAACTCCGAATCCCGCACAATCGGCTGGACGTGGCGACCGCGGGCGATTCGTCAGCTTTGGCGGTACTTGCGAATGGCGATGGGCGCCACGATTGCGGCGATGCCCAGGGACCACGCCACGGCGATAATCACCTTCGTCGAAGTGGGACCGCCGAGCATGCACGCTCTCACGGCGTTGGCCGTGGCACTGACCGGTTGGTTACGCGCCCATGCGGCCAGGAATCGCGGCATCGTCTTGGGGTCGACGAAGAGATTCGACGCAAACACCAGCGGCGCCAGCATCGGGAAGGCTGCTGCTTGGGCGGCTTCGCCATTCGGAACCGACAGACCGACGAGGGTAAAGATCCACGCCATAGCGAAGCCGAACACGAGCATCACGCCAAGGCCGGCCACCACCATCGCCACGTTGGTCTGCGGACGAAACCCCACGGCATAGGCAATGGCGATCAGGAGCGAGAGAATGAACAGGTTACGAACCGTGTCGGCCAGGACCCGTCCGGCGAGTACGGCGGAGCGCGACATGGGCAGCGACTTCAGGCGTTCCAGAAGCCCCTTGCCCTTGTCCTCAGCGAGCGCAATGGCGGTGCTGATCGAGC
>JANLQX010000078.1:0-1673 GCA_031368095.1 Actinomycetes bacterium
ACGCGATACGCACGTCGTCATCGGCGATCGAGGCGTATCTGCAGACGCTGACGCTCTAGTCTTACTGTGTTATAAAAAACAAGCTATTATGCGCGCATCTTCAACCAACCTGTCAAGGCGAAGATGGACGCGAGAATGCAAAGGTTCGAGGACTACGTGTCGATGATTGCCGGCCATCTTGGACATGCGGATCGGGTGGAGCCATTTCGTGGCTACTGCACCGGGCTGATGCTGCCAGGGGAGCGAAAGAGTGTCGAGCCGATGGCGGCGCGGGTGGCGCCGACGGCAGTGCGCTCGGTGCATCAACGGCTGCATCATTTTGTGGCCGAGGCGGCGTGGTCGGACGCGGTGGTGCTCGGCGCGATACGCAACCATGTGCTCGGCACGGTTGGCAAGCGGGCGGGAGTGCCCGAGGTGCTGATCATTGACGACACCGGCTTCCCCAAGCAGGGTACCCACTCGGTGGGTGTGGCCCGGCAATATTGCGGGCAGTTGGGCAAGCAGGACAATTGTCAGGTGGCGGTGAGCGTGTCGCTGGCCAACGAACAGTATAGTGTCCCGATCGGCTATCGGATGTACTTGCCGAAGGAGTGGAGCGTCGACCTGAAGCGGCGCAAGAAGGCCGGCGTGCCTGCTGACATCGAGTTTGCGACCAAGCCGCAAATCGCCCTGCGTTTGATCGACGAAGCGAAAGCGGCTGGGGTCGTGTCGGAAGTCGTGGTGGCAGATGCCGGCTATGGCGTCGATACGGCGTTTCGGGAGCAACTCACCGAGCGGAAACTGCTGTACGCCGTCGGAGTGACCAAGACCGTCAAGGTGTGGCCCGAGGGCAGCGCACCGCTGCCGCCGGCGTCGTGGTCCGGTCACGGGCACAAGCCAAAACTGCTGCGGCGCGACGCGCAACATCAGCCGGTCGCGCTCAAGGCGTTGGCCATGACGCTCACACCGCGGCAATGGAAGAAAGTCACCTGGCGCGAAGGCACCAATGCCGCGTTGACTTCGCGCTTTGCCGCCGTGCGCGTGCGCTGTGCGCATCGTGACTATTACCGGAGTGAACTGCGCCCAGAAGAATGGCTGCTCATCGAGTGGCCCAAGAACGAAGCGGAGCCGATCAAGTACTTTCTTTCCACGCTCCCCGCCAGTACCTCGCTGCAGGAACTGGTGCGGGTGGCGAAATTGCGCTGGCGCATCGAGCGTGACTATCAGGAACTCAAACAGGAGTTCGGACTGGACCATTTCGAAGGGCGCGGTTGGCGTGGCTTCCATCACCATGCCTCGCTCTGCATCGCGGCCTACGGCTTCCTTCTTGCCGATCGCCTCGCGCATCAAAAAAAAACTATCCAACATCCGTTTCTGGGCAAAATCCCTGCCGTACCCGCCGGCTTCCGGCCCCGCGGCTCCCCTGCGCCGCCAGCGCCATGTCCCGGATTCGATCACGACTCTACGCCTCGAACTCGCCGCCGCGCTGATCGCACGACTACTGCGCTGTCCGTGCTGCGGGAAACAAAGTGATTTTTTATTAACACAGTAAGACTAGCAGCCTGTCGGACTTAGGTGTTCGATAGCGAAACGGTGGGAAAACGAGGACAGATTTTGACGATTTTGACGCACATATTGGGAATATGTAAGGAAAAAGCGGCGAAATATGGACCGTTTTCCCACCGTTGCAGCCG
>JANLQX010000096.1:0-16965 GCA_031368095.1 Actinomycetes bacterium
CTCGATCTCAGCTTTGCGGCTGGCGACATAGGACTGGATGGAGACAAAAGACTTCAGCATGTTGGGGTTTCCTTCGGAAGGGGTGGAGTGAGTTCTCGGAACGTGGCTCGTCGAGAACCACGCCATCACCATCGGGCAGCCACCGGCCCGGTCGATCATCAACATTGATGATCTGTCGCTGGCCACGGCTCCGATTGATGCCGTCGACCTACGCGTTTTGGCGAGCGGTAGTCCCATCGGTCCGGTGACGTCAGCGGGCCAGATCGGCATCGAGCCAACCCGTGCGGTACGCGAGCGCAACCGCGGCGACGACGGAGCTCACATCGAGCTTGGCCAGCACCCCGCGAATCTGGGTTCGGACGGTGTTGAGCGACACGTAGCTCGATTTGGCCACGTCTTCGGGTGAACTTCCGATGGCGAGAAGCCGTAAAACGTCGCTCTCGCGTTTGGTCAGCGACTCGAAGGCGGCAAAACGGTCCTGGCTACGCGCCCGACTCGATCGGAGCTCGCTGAGCAACGATTCACGAACGGAGACACCGATGACCGTGTGGCCCAGGGCGAGCTGGCCGGCCATTTCGCGCAAGTCCTCGATCGACGAGTTCTCGTCGACGAATCCACCGACGCCGCGCTCGATCCAAAGCGCCAATGCGTGGCGTTCTCGGGTCGCCCCGACCACAATGACCCCGATGCCCTGACGGGTCGCCCGTTGGCATAGAAACACCACGAGCTCGTCGTCACTGTGCAACTCACCGTCGACCACGAGCACGTGGACGTCCGGCGAAATGCCCACCTGATCTCGACCGGCTCCCGGGTCGATGCGGGCGACGACAGGGAGTGCACCGGCCAGCAGGTCGGTGAACAGGCTCCGCCCCGAAACCACCATCGTGGCTGGTCCGAGGGGTGGGGTTCCGGCAGAATCGCAGATGCGACACCCCGGGGTGCGGTCAGTCACGAGCACGACCGTCTCATCGACATTGATGAGGGCGACCTGTAATTCGGACGGCATCAGCCTTTGTCGACGCCGTTGCCACTCCGGTCTTTAGCTGGCGGTGATGGCCTTGATCCGGGCGGCGACGGCTTCGGCCTCGGCTCGGGCGGCGGGCTCCAGGCCGGAGGATTGCGCCTGCAGCGCCAGCAGCTTGGCGAGGTCGCCCTGAACGCGAATTTTCCCGTTCATGAACGCCGAAAGTGCGGCGGTAGCGTCTTGGTCGACGATGAGTGCCTTCACCGTGGCGTAGTCGGCGCTCACGATCACCTCGGGGTTGTCCAGGTGACCTTCGTCGATGCCGAGGGCGCCGCTGCTCGAATCCACGTGCGCATGCATGGTGGCTTCGCCAAACGGTACGTCGGTGACGATGAGGTTCATGCGAAGCGGCGGAGCCGGCGGGGCCGAGGCACTCAGCTCGTCGCGGATGGAGCGAGCGGCGGCGATCCACTTTTCGGACAGGAACGGATAGCTCGGCACGAGCGTCGAGGTTAGCGGTCGTGCCTGGCTACGGCGGGTCTGGGGTCGCTACGCTCAGCTCCGAAGAACGCACCGGCGACCTCGCGCCCGGGCGAGGAGGGACACCGGACATGTCGGCAACTGAAGGTTCTGTAGCGGTCGGTGCCGAAGCGTGGGAGGCGCCCGGAACGAACGGCTGCGGTGCGCTCGTCCTCCATGGATTCACCGGGAACCCGTTGTCGATGCGTCCCCTGGCCGAGGCGTTCGCAGTCGCTGGATTTACTGTTTCGCTCCCGCGATTGCCCGGACACGGAACGGTGGTCGAAGACCTGATCCCCACCCGTTGGGAGGACTGGATCGGCCATGCGCGCGCCGCTTACGACGAGTTGGCGGCTCGATGCAACCTGGTCGTCATCGCCGGTCTCTCGATGGGTGGCACGCTGACGGTGGCGCTCGGACTCGACCATCACGGAGTCGCCGGACTGGTGCTGATCAACCCGGCGGTGGAACCCGTCGCCGAGGAGTTCCGTTCGTTGCTCAGCCAAATGGCCGAGGCGTCCGAGACGATGCCGGCGATTGGCGATGACATTGCCAAGCCGGGCGTGTCGGAGGGCAGCTACGAAGCCACCCCAATCGCCGCGCTGCTGTCGTTGGCCGACGCCGGCGACGCGCTTGCGGCGCGTTTTGGTGAATTGTCGATGCCGATCTTGCTGATGAACTCCCCTCAGGATCACGTGGTCCCTCCGACCGGTCCCGACTACTTCTGTGCCCGGGTCACCGCTCCCGTGGAACGGGTCATCTTGGAACGCAGTTTTCACGTGGCCACCCTTGACTACGACGCAGAGCTGATCGAAACGTCGGCGGTCGCGTTCGCCCGGAAGGTCTGCGGGCTGGTCTGAGCCTCAAGTCGGCACGTGTTTGACCGGCTCTCCCGTAGATTCGTTGTTCTATGTTTGGTGCTCCTCTCCTCGAACCGCCCCGGTGACGAACGTGGATGGACCGACCGACGCCACCAAGCGGCGGAGCCTGCGCCGGACCGACGTGGTGCACGTTGCCGGCTTGGCCCGACTGGCTCTGACCGATGCCGAGATTGATCTCTATACCGCCGATCTGGCCAGCATTCTCGGCCATGCCGAGGATGTGGCGTCGCTCGATACGACGGGGGTCGAGCCCACGGCGCATCCGCTGCCCCTGGTGAACGTGTTTCGGGCCGACGTGGTTCGTCCGTCGCTCGACCGCGACGAAGTGCTGGCGGCGGCACCTGGTGCTGCTGCGGACCAGTTTCAGGTCCCGAGCATCCTCGGGGTTTCGGCGTGACGTCGCATGCCATGACGGTCGCCCCGGGAGCGCCTGGTTCGGTCACCTCGATTGCCGATGATGTGCGTTCCGGGCGACGGTCGGCCGCGTCCGTCCTGGCCGAACACCACGCCCGGATTGCCCGTGCCGAAGCGGATGTACACGCCTTCAATCTGGTCCTCCACGATGTTGCAACGGAAGCCGCGGCAGCCGTCGACGAAGCGATTGCGGCCGGGCGCGATCCTGGCCGGTTGGCGGGGGTGCCGATCGCCCTGAAGGACAACATGTGTACGCGGGGAATCCCCACCACGTGCTCGTCGAAGATCCTCGATGGGTGGAAGCCGCCGTACAACGCCACCGTCGTGTCGCGTCTGGCCGACGCTGGCGCCATCCTCGTCGGGAAGACCAACCTCGACGAATTCGCCATGGGATCGTCTACCGAGAACTCGGCGTTCGGACCGACGAAGAACCCGCACGATCTGGCCAAGGTCCCGGGTGGATCGTCGGGTGGATCGGCGGCGGCGGTGGCCGCCGGATTCGCCGCGGCATCGCTCGGCTCGGACACCGGCGGGTCGATCCGCCAACCGGCATCGCTGTGTGGTCTCGTCGGCATCAAACCGACGTATGGCGCGGTGAGTCGGTACGGATTGATTGCCTTCGCCTCGTCGCTCGATCAGATCGGACCGTTCACCCATAGCGTGGAAGATGCGGCATTGGTGCTCGAGGTCATTTCTGGTCACGACCCGATGGACTCCACATCGATCGACGCACCGCCCCTCAACCTCGTTGACGCAGCCCGGCTCGGGGTGTCCGATGGTGTGGCGGGGCTGCGCGTCGGCATCGTCACCGAACTCTCCGGCGATGGCATCAGCGCCGACGTGCTCGCCCGCGTGGAGGTGGCCGCCGATCGGCTCCGAGCGGCCGGTGCCACGGTCGACCGGGTCAGTGTTCCGTCGACGGTGCTCGGCCTATCGGCGTACTACCTGATCGCGCCGGCCGAGGCGTCGTCGAACCTGGCGCGCTTCGATGGCGTCCGCTTCGGGTTGCGGGTGAGTCCAGCGAGCGGCGGCAACGTGCAGGACATGATGGCCGCGACCCGAGCTGCCGGATTCGGCCCCGAGGTGAAGCGCCGCATCATGCTCGGCACCTATGCGCTCTCAGCCGGCTATTACGACGCGTACTACGGCCAGGCTCAGAAGGTCCGTACGCTTATTATTAATGATTTCAAGCGCGCGTATGAATCGTTCGACGTCTTGCTCACGCCGACATCGCCGACCACGGCCTTCGCGTTCGGAGCAAAGACCGCCGATCCGATGACGATGTATATCAACGACGTGTGCACCATTCCGTCGAATCTCTCGGGTGATCCGGCCATCAGCGTTCCGTGCGGGGTTGGCGTCGACGGTATGCCGGTTGGAGTGCAGCTGCTGGGACCGGCGCTGTCCGAAGCACGACTGCTTCGGGCTGCCGCAGTCATCGAAATGGGGAACTGAGTTATGGTCATCAAAGCGGGTTGGGATCTCGTTGTCGGCCTTGAGGTTCACGCCGAATTGGCGACCAAAACCAAGCTGTTCTGTGGTTGCGAGAATGTCTTCGGGTCGGAGCCGAACACCAACGTTTGCCCGGTGTGTCTTGGGCTGCCGGGTTCCTTGCCGGTGCTGAACGAACAGGCGGTGGAGCTGGCGATGCGGGTTGGCGTTGCGCTGCATTGCGAAATTCGTCCGTCGATATTTAGTCGAAAGAACTACTTTTATCCCGACATGCCGAAGGACTATCAGGTCACGCAGTATGACCTTCCATTGAACAGCAATGGCTACCTCGACCTTCCCAATGGCACGCGAATTTCAGTAGAACGCGCCCACATGGAAGAAGATACCGGCAAGTCCACCCACCTTGGTGGTACCGGCCGGATCCAGGGTTCGGAAGGGTCGCTCGTCGACTACAACCGATCAGGCGTCCCGCTTGTGGAGATTGTGTCGGGTCCGGACCTGACCTCGGCCGACGACGCCAAGGCCTACGTCGCCGAGATGCGGGGAATCCTGGTCGCCGCGGGCGCGTCCGACGGCAAGATGGAAGAAGGCTCGATGCGCGTCGACGCCAACGTCAGCGTGCGTCGTCCGGGAGCCGGTCTCGGCACGCGCTGTGAGATCAAGAACCTGAACTCGTTGCGCTCGCTTCTCCGGGCGATCGACTACGAGGCGAATCGGCAGATCGATCTCCTCGAATCGGGCGAGCGGATTGCCCAGGAGACGCGGCATTGGAGTGAGGCCGACGGTCGCACCTCCTCGATGCGGTCGAAGGAGGAAGCGATGGATTATCGCTACTTCCCCGAGCCTGATCTTGTGCCGCTCGTTCCGTCGTCGGAGTGGATTGTGGCCGTGACGAGGGGCCTCGCGCCGATGCCCGGTGATCGTCGTCGGGTCCTCTCGGCCGCCACCGGATGGAGCGTGGCTACGACCGACATCGGCTTCGCCCCCAACGCCGAAGCCATCGTCACGGTCATTGAACAGGACCTCGATGCGCTGGTGCTGGGCGCCATCGACGCCGGTGCCGACGCACGGCGCGCGGTGAACCGTGCCGCCAACGAGCTTGCCGGGCAGTCCGCCACGATCGACGCAGTGGCGTTTGCCACGGTGCTCCGTCTCGAGGACGACGGAAAGCTGACTGCCACCCAGGCCAAGGCGGTCATTGCCGAACTGGTGGTCAACGGCGGCGATCCGCACGCCATTATTGCGGCCAAGGGATTCGAGGCCCTCGACACTTCGGTACTGGAAGGGCTCGTCGACGAACTGATCACCGCCTACCCCTCCGAGTTCGAACGACTTCGCGCCGGAGATCCGAAGGTCACTGGATTCTTCGTCGGTGCCGCCATGAAACGTTCCGGCGGCAAGGCCGACGGCCGCGCCGTGACCGAACTCCTGAAGTCACGCGCCGCAACCTGAGCCGGGAGATTGGTAGCCACGGCGCTCTCAGCGAGCGCTGGTGTCCAAACTCTGGGAAACTACGCGCGCTTACGTGGCCAACGCTGGAGTCTGGGGGAAACGAAGCACGGTGCACTTCGCGACGGTCTCCGGCGGCGTTGGGTTTGGGGCGTCGATGTCGCGGTCCGGTCCTCGACCGGGGTTGGCGCTATCGGCGGTGAGCTCACCCGTGGTGGCGTTCACGCTCGCTCGCAACCGATCGAGACCGCGTGGCGCCGGGCCGCTTTCGACCGTGCCGGTGATCTTGAACACGGTTCGACAGTTTGGGCAGACAAAGCGTTCGGTGCTCACGCACCAGCCCACCCGACGTTGGTCGTTGGAACAGACGGGGCTGAGCACGAGCAACGGCGGCGAAGTGCCCACGGCTTCGCGCGGGAGTTCTTCGCCGTCGGGAATGGCGGCGATGTACGCGCCCGGATCGTCGGCCCAAAGGGGGGATCCCGACGTCGCTTCGTCACCGAGGAAGCTGGTGGCCGAGCCCTTTCGCGCCTTCTGTTCTCGACATCCGGTCACGGTGAAGGCGAACGAGAGCGCAGCGGCGCGGAGGAGAAACGTACGGCGAGTGGAACGGGCAGCAATCACGTCCGCCAGTCTGGCTGCCTTGGGATCGCAATGTTCATGGTTCACTTGCTGTCGTTGGTCCTGGTCATGCACCGAAGCGACCAAACTGGTCGGCCATGGCAACCTGCTACCGACATCCGAATGTCGAAACGTTTCGGACGTGCGGCCGATGCGATCGACCAACATGTTCTGATTGTCTTCGGGACGCGCCGGTCGGATTCCAGTGTGTGGAGTGCGTCCGCAAGGTGGCCCCATCGGCGGCCGCTCAAGTCAAGCGAACGGTCCGGGTCAACAAGAACCTGGCGCTGAGCGACCTCCCCATCACCAAGGTCTTGATCGCCGTGAACGTGGTGGTGTTCGTTCTCGGTCAGGCCGGTGCGCAATGGGCGCAGCCGGGTCGTCTGGCACTGGCTTCGTCGCTCATCTCACCTCTCGGGGAGTACTACCGGCTCGTCTCGGCCGGATTCCTTCACTACGGGTTCCTTCATATCGCCTTCAACATGTATGCACTCTGGGGGCTGGGGAACGCTCTCGAAGCGCGCCTCGGATCAAAGCGGTACCTGCTGCTGTACTTCGTCGCCCTCCTCGGGGGCAGCGCCGGGGCGTTGGCGCTGGAGCCACGGGCCCTGGTGGGGGGCGCGTCCGGAGCGGTGTTCGGACTCTTCGGCGCGCTCGCTGTGGCCCTGCGATCTCGGGGAGTCTCGGTCATGAAGTCCCCCCTGGGACCGACCCTTTTGATCAACTTCTTTCTCACGTTTGCCATTCCCGGAATCTCCAAGGGCGGCCACGTCGGCGGGTTTCTTTTCGGCGCCGCCGCTGGTTACATCACGCTGCGTCCGAACAAGCGCGGCGACACCGAGTGGCAGGACGTGGGCGCCTTGATTGCCCTCGGGCTGGTGGCGATTGGGTTCGCCCTCTTCTTCGCCCAACGCAGCAGTTTATAAGTGCACAAATGATCGACGCAAAGCTGAAGCGGTCTCTTGGTCAGATGATTCACGGGATCCAAGTGGTTGGTTCCTCGCACGAGGGCGTGTCCCGTTGTTACACGTCGCACTGGGTCATGCAGGTCAGCTTCGAGGAGCCGATGGTGCTGGCGAGCATCTCCCCCAAACACGACACCCATCCGTTGATCGTCGGGAGTGGCGTCTTCAGTGTGTCGATGCTGGCCGCTGACCAGGTGGCCGAGGGCCAGTACTTCAGCTATCCCGGGCGCCGGTTCCAGAACGTGGCCAACGATTTTGTCGAAGACTGGGACGGCCTTCCCGTCGTCCCAAACGCCATCGCCCATCTGCGGTGTGTGGTTGAACAGCGGCTGGCCGTGCTGGGCGATCACGAGTTGTTCGTGGCGCGAGTTGTGGCCACCCGCGAAGGTCGGCTCAAAGACCCTCCCCTGCTGTATTCGTCACGCCTCGGTTGGCGCCGCACCGGCGACCCGGCTCGCGAGCCCGGCGTGAGTATCCGTGACGCGCTCCTCGAACGGCTCACGGCTGCCGGTCTAGCGGCGGGCGGGTCCGATGACGATGCCGACGCGGACTAGCCCTTTTCGTACGCGCGCTTACACCTGGCTGGCGCGGCCGGCCCAGTAGGGAGCTCGTAGTTCTCGTTTGAGGATCTTGCCGGAGCCGGTCTTGGGAAGTTCGGCGAGGAACGAGACGGTACGCGGGATTTTGTAGTTGGCGAGATGGGCGCGAGCGTGCTCGATGACTTCGGCCTCGGTCAATGTGTGACCGTCGCGGCACACGACGATGGCGTGCACGCTCTCGCCCCACTCCTCCGACGGAATACCGAAGACCGCCGCTTCGAGTACACCGGGTTGCGCCTCGATGGCGGCCTCGATCTCGGCGGGATAGATGTTCATCCCACCCGAGATGATCATGTCCTTCTTGCGATCGCAGATGTACAGGAAGCCCTCGTCATCGCGGTAGGCAATGTCGCCGACGGTTTGGTACTCGCCGCGACGATCGGCGTCGTACTTGTCGGCTTGCTTGTAGTACTCGTTGAACACTGACGTGGCGCGGACGAAGAGCTCGCCGGGATGATCCGGTCCGATGCCGGTGACTTCATTGCCGTCGTCGTCGAAGAGGATGATCTCCACCAGCGGGGCGGCCTTGCCGCACGAGCCCGGCTTGCGGATCTGATCTTCGGGAGCGAGCACGCAGTTCACCCCGAGCTCGGTCGAGCCGTAGATCTCCCATAGCGAATCGGCGGGGAAGTCAGCCAGATACTGAAGTTTGAGTGCGTAGCTCCAGGGCGCAGCGTTGGCGAGCATTCGCTTCATCGACGTCTTGTCGTACTTGGCCTTCACCTCATTCGGAAGTGCGCATACCATTCGGATCGGAGTCGGCGCGCAGAATGTTGATGTCACGCGGTACTTCTCGACGAGGCGCAGCCAATCCTCGGGTACAAACTTGCGTTGCAATACGACGGTCTGGCCGAGGGCCGCACTGCTCTGCATGAACCCACCGGGTCCCGAGTGATAGAGCGGGCCGGTCGTGATGTAAATGTCGTTCGGGCTGGAGCCGAGGAGCGCGGCGAGGGCCGCGCCCTGGCGGGGATCGGCCCGCGTGGTGCGCAGCGCTCCCTTGGGTTTCCCGGTGGTTCCGGACGTGTAGATCATCGTCGCCGCCGTGGCCTCGGCATCGGTGACTTCGGGAGCGGTCGTGGGTCCGGCTGTGGTCAGGTCGTCGACCTGCAGCATGCCGGTCGGCGCGGTTCCATCGAAAACCACGACGTGACGGACCTTCGGGATTTCGGCGCGGATGCGTTCGAACATCGGAGCAAACTCGGCGTCGACGTAGACAATGTCGGCGTCGCAGTGGTCGGTTACGTACGCCGCCTCTTCGTCGGAGAGTCGGTAGTTGAGCGGCACGGCCGTGGTCCCAATTTTGCGGCATGCGTGCACAGCGAGGACGAGACCGATGGAGTTCTGTCCGCACCACACCACCTTTGACCCGCGCCCGGCACCGAGACCCTGCAGCACATGCCCGAGCTGGTTGGTGGCAAGGTCAAGTTCGGCGTACGTGAGCTGACGTGCCGTGTCGTCGGGTCGGTCGTCGATGACCGCCACCTTGTCGGGTTGCGAGGTGGCGTAGAGGCTCAAGTAGTCCGGCACGGCGGCGAACCTACGTCGCCAGGGACGATCAGAACAACATGTCCCGTTTGTTCACCACATCAGGTAGCGGTTGGTGACGGAGTCGTCGATGGGCGATCAGTGCACCGGGCGGACCGGCCAACGTGAGCAGGGCGAAGCGGGGCGACCACTTCATGACCCGGAAGATGTCGAGGATCATCACGCCGAAGGCGATGCAGATCATGCCGTGGAAGTAAGCGACGACGCGCAACATCAGGTAGTTGGCGTTGCCACGATCGTCGAGCACGTACTTACGAAACATGAAGATGACCAGGAGGGAGTAGCTGACGCATTCGACGATGGCGAACGCCTTCGTGAACCGCACCTTGCGAGTCAACCGAGCGCGTGGCGACAACGTCTCGATCACGGAGCCAACAGGAATTTCACTCACGCCCACCGACGCTAGGCCAAGATCAGCTGATGGACGCTGGCTGTTCTACTCACGAGACCGGAAATGCGGTACCACTGGGAGAACTGATCCAGAGACCGCCCTCGCCGCGATCGACGCAGTGCACCACCCGGCCGCCGCCTACCTCCGCCGCTTCCTGGCCGACTAACGCCTCCGTCAGCCGGGGCGTCGTGCTGTATATTATTGCTGTATGTCAGCGACACGGACGCAGGTCTATCTGAGTGACGAGCAACGGGCCCGAATCGATCGCGCCGCGGCGGCCGATGGCGTGACGATGGCCGAGGTCATCCGCCGTGCCGTCGATCAGTATCTGCCCGACGAGGTCGACCCGACGGTTGCGCTCGCTACGACATTCGGAGCGTCTCCCTCAGCAAACGCCCCGAGTCGCGAAACGTGGCGTCGTGGCTGATGTTCTCGTCGACACCGACGTCTTCATCGATCACCTTCGCGGCGCCTCGGAACTGCGACCGGGGCGGCATCGATTGCACTACTCGGTCATCACCCGGGCGGAGTTGTTTGCCGGAAACTCGGCGACAGATCTGTCGGCGCAGCTGCTCGCGCCATTCAAAGAGCATGCCGTGGACCGCGCCGTCGCCGAACGGGCGGGCCGAGTGGTTCGGGAGTTCGGTCTCCGATTGCCCGACGCAATCATCGCAGCAACGGCGCTCGCTCATGGCTTTCACCTTTCAACTCGAAACGTCAAGGACTTTGGACTGGTCCGGGGTCTGCGTCTCCGAACGTTGAGCTAGCGGGCCGAGCTCGGCGCCAGCAAGCCTGCACCCCGAGTCGAGCGACCCCACGTAACATTGAGGGCCTATGTCGAACCCGATGAAGCCCCGTTCCACCGACGTCACCGAAGGCCCCAAGAAGGCCCCGGCTCGGGCGATGCTGCGGGCCGTAGGCATGGGCGATGGTGACTGGGACAAGGCCCAGGTCGGCGTGGCATCGAGCTGGAATGAGGTCACCCCGTGCAATATGCCCCTCGACCGTCTGGCCGACCGGGCCAAGGATGGCGTGCGGGCGGCCGGTGGCTTCCCGATGGAGTTCTGCACCATTGCCGTGAGCGACGGTATCTCGATGGGCCACGAAGGTATGCGCGCATCGCTTGTGTCACGCGAAGTCATTGCCGACTCGGTGGAAACTGTTATGCACGCTGAGCGTTTCGACGCTCTTGTGGCGCTGGCCGGCTGCGACAAGAGCCTGCCCGGCATGATGATGGCGGCGGCACGGCTCAATCTGCCGTCGGTGTTCCTCTACGGCGGCACGATCCTTCCGGGCCGTGGTGCCCACGGCGAAGCCCTCGACATCACGAGTGTGTTCGAGGCCGTTGGTGCCCACGCGGTCGGCAAGCTGAGCGACGAAGAACTGTCGCTCATCGAACACAATGCCTGCCCGACCGAAGGCAGTTGTGCGGGTATGTTCACCGCCAACACCATGGCCGCCGTGGGCGAGGCGCTCGGCATGTCGATCCCGGGCAGCGCGAGTGCGCCGGCTGTTGATCGTCGCCGTGACGACTACGCCGTGGCGTCGGGCAAAGCGGTGATCGAACTGCTTCGTCGCAACATACGCGCTCGGGACATTTTGACCAAAGAGGCGTTCGAGAACGCCATTACCGTCACCCTCGCGCTCGGCGGCTCGACCAATGCCGTACTTCACCTCCTGGCTATCGCTCACGAAGCTCGCGTCGACCTCACTCTGGCCGACTTCAATCGGGTCGGTGCGAACGTGCCCCACATTGCCGATATGAAGCCGGGCGGTCAGTTCCATATGACCGACCTCGATGCCATTGGCGGCGTTCCCGTAGTGATGAAGCATTTGCTCGATGCCGGGCTGCTGCACGGCGACTGCATGACGGTAACGGGCAAGACCATGCGCGAGAACCTCGAGCTCATGAACCCGCCGGCGCCCGATGGCCGCGTGGTCCGCACGCTCGCCAACCCGGTTCACGCCGAAGCAGGCATCGTGGTGCTGACCGGCTCGCTGGCGCCGAAGGGCAGCGTGGTCAAGGTGGCCGGCCTGTCGGACGAGCAGAAGTCGTTTGAAGGTCCGGCTCGCGTGTTCGAGGGTGAGGACTCGGCGATGGACGCGATCCTCGCCGGAAAGATCGAGCCCGGCACGGTGCTGGTGATCCGCTACGAAGGTCCCAAGGGCGGCCCCGGTATGCGCGAGATGCTGGCCATTACGGGGGCGCTCAAGGGTGCCGGTCGTGGATCAGACTGCGCGCTTATTACCGATGGCCGCTTCTCCGGTGGCACCTGGGGCTTCTGTATCGGACACGTGGCGCCCGAAGCCGTGGACAACGGACCGATTGCGTTGGTGTGTGACGGCGACATCATCAAGGTCGACATTGCCAACCGGAGCCTCGACCTTCTCGTCGATGCTGGCGTCCTGGCGAGTCGGGCGCTCGACGTGAAGCACCCCGAACCCCGCTACACCTCAGGCGTCCTGGCCAAGTTCGCCAAGCTGGTTCAAGGTGCCGAGGTCGGCGCGATCACGCTCCCGTGAAACGCAGTACTGGGTCAGCTCAGTTTGTTGGGTCGGTACAGTTGCCTGAGCGGGACTGAGCTGACCGAGAACGCTGAGCTGACCCAGATTCGTTGGTTGGCCGGGTAATGCCTACGCTCGGTGAACGATGAGCGTTGCTGCGGCGGATCGGGAGCTGGCGCGTTCGATGTGGCAGCCGATGGCACACACCGGGTTCCGGAGGTTCTTCGTCGCCGCCGTCGTCTCCAACGCTGGCTCATGGATGCAGTCGATTGCCGTGCCGTTCACGGTGTTCGAGATCACCAACTCCAAGTCGTGGCTCGGGGTGAGTGCGTTCACCGGGATGTTTGTCGGCATGCTGGCCAACGCGCCCGGGGGCATGCTCGCCGATCGCTACGCCCGCCGAAAGGTGTTGATCTGGACGCAGGCGATCCAGATGTGCTCGGCCGTCTCCTTACTTCTCCTGTGGGCCTTGGGGAAGCCAACAATTGCCGCGCTCATGCCGCTTCTCGTGCTCGGCGCGATCGGCGGCGGCCTGAACATGCCTGTCTGGCAGAGCTTCATTCCGAGTCTTGTGCCGAAGGCGGAGGTGTCGGCGGCGATCCGTCTCAACTCGATGCAGTTCGCCGTGGCTCGGGCGATCGGGCCTGTGCTCGGCGCTGTCACCCTGAAGACGTTCGGTGCCTCAGTCTGTTTTGCCGTGAATGCGTTGTCGTTCCTCGTGATCATTGCGGTGCTGCTCGTCGTTCCCGAAGACGAACAGCCCATGGCGCCGCGTACGCCGCTGCTGCTATCCCGAGTGTTTGCCGATATCGGCGACGGCTGGCGCTACATCATGACCCGACCGGCGCTTCGCTATGCGCCCCTTGCGGTCTTCGTGAATGCTGCCTTCGGTTTCGGTCTCACCACCCTTGCGCCGGCGATTGCGCGAGACCAGTTGGGCCGTGCCGCCAACGACAACGGCGTGCTGGTCGGCGCATTTGGTCTTGGTGGGGCGGTTGGGGTGGTGCTGATCGGGATGGCGGCCCGTCGCTCGAAAAACTCGCAACAGGTGCGACTGGCGTTGGGGTGTTGGGTGGTGGCCGATGTGGTGTTGGTCGTCACCGGCAACTTTTGGATTGGGATGGCGTCGTTTGCGGTGGCCGGGTTGGCCAACTCGGTGGGTGCGACGGCCCTCAACACGTCGGTGCAGCTGCAGGTCGACGACGCCTTTCGCGGCCGGGTAATGGCGGTCTATATGCAGATGTTTTTCCTCGGCGCGGCCGTCGGTTCGCTGGTGCTCGGCGTTATTGCCGACCTCACATCGCTCGAAACGGCGGCCGGTCTCTCGGCGGCGGTGTTCGTGGCCTTCCACGTCTGGTCGGTCGTCCGCTACGACGGTCTCCGCGTGCTCGACGCCGTCGAGGCTCAGACCATCGGCCAGGGGTAGGCGTAGTCCGACTTCGGGTGCGGGAAGAAGGGCCGCTCAACGACTCGCTGGGCGCGAGCTAGGAGAGTTTCGATTTCGTCGGGCATGAGCAGGTCGTCGAGGGGACCGAGTGACCCTGGTTTCATCGCCGCCACACGCGCCACATCGGGACGGAGCACCTTCGGGATCTTCTCGCCGGCGAAGTCCCAGAGGACGGTTCGCAGTTTTGGCTCGACGTTGAAGCACAGTCCCTGATCGATGCCCCACACGGTGTCGTCGGTCGGCCGGAGCAGAAGATGACCGCCCTTGCGGTCGGCGTTGTTGGCCAGAAGATCGAAAGTGGCAAAGGTCCGGAACTGTTCGTGCACGGACGGTCGCGACTCCATCATGGTGAAGTAGTGCTCGCTGAAATCGGCGTCGATGAACTCCTGCACCGAGCCGATACCGAAGGGACCGTCGCGTTTCACTGTTCGCGGAATGATGCTCCATCCGAGCAACACGGAAAGTTCGTAGGCGGCGACTTCGCGTCGGTAGAGGCCGTCGGGAAAGTCCCATAGCGGCCGCTCTCCCTTGTGCGGTTTGTAGATCGCCTTCGGTGCATCATCGGGCGCGTCGGCCGCCTCGACATCATCAGCGCGCAGATGAACGAGGAACGTGGCGTTCGAGCTCCACGGCATGCGGCCTTCAATGTCGATCTCGCCGTCGACAAGAAGGTCGATCTCGGGATCCGTCACCACGGGCCTAGTTGAAGCACGTGCAGGTGTAGCCGATGTCGGCGATGGTGGCGCCGCACATCGGGCATAGCGGTCGGCCGGCGGCGATGACCCCCGGCACGTTGGCCAGTACCCCCGATGCCTGAACTCGGCTCAATTGGAAGCGTGCTCGGCCGATGTCCAGAGCGTCGAAGTCCACCGTGTCCGGGTCGACGCCCTCGCCCAGCTCGACCACTTCTTGGAGGAACACCACGACGCGGTCCTCGGCCTGCTCGTATCCCAGCTGAATGGTGCCGACGGTCCACTCGGGGAGAACCGGATGGGCGAGCGGCTCCCACGGCACCACCTCGGTGCCGATCACGAGCGGATAGTCACCGAGCAACTTGCCCATGGCCTCAGCCAACAAGGCCGCCTGGACCTTTTCGCACTTGAACGTGACGGTTCCGGTCCGACCATCGATCAGCCCGCGCGCCTGAAAAAAGAACGTGCGGTTGCCGGGTTCACCAACGGTACCGACGATGAAGGAGTCGACATGATCCATGTCGATCCGACTGCTCATGTGGAACCGACGTCAGGCGACGATCGAGCAGACAAACTGATCATGAGGGGGCGAGGGAGCTGAGGTCGCCGACCCCGTTCACGCAGAGGACGTTGGGACCGCTCGGACCGTAGGCGATGGCGCTGACGGAGCACGTCGAGATCGAGATCCGCTGGAAGAGGTCGAGGTGCGTGCCGAGTGCGTCGGCGATGACCGCTTTGATTGGGTCGGCATGGCTCACGCACACGATCACGCCTCCCACGTGGGCGGCGGCGAGGCGCTTCACCGCGCCGGACATACGGGTCTGCATCTCGGTGAACGACTCCCCGCCGGGAAAGCGAAAGCCCGAGGGGTAGCGCTGCACCGTGGTCCACTCCGGCTTCTTGGCCAGGTCCTTCAACTCGGCGCCGGTCCACTCTCCGAAGTCGCATTCGAAAAGCCCACGGTCGATACGCACGGCCATACCTCGGGCTTTGGCCAACGGGGCCGCCGTTTCCCGAGCGCGTTCGAGCGGCGAGGCATAGATCGCGTCGATGCGCTTGAGCACGTTGAGGCGTTCGGCGACTGCCTGTGCTTGCGCGTGACCGGCCTCGGCGAGGTGCAGGCCCTTGGCCCGGCCGGGGAGGGTCTTGCCGGTGGTCGGCGTTTGTCCGTGTCGGACGAGGAGGACCAGCGTTGACGTCGGCGCCTTGGTTGGCGCCGCCTTCGGACGGGCGGCGGCCATCAGTCGTTGTCGTCGTTGTCGTCGTTGCTGTGGTCGTGGTTGTCGTGGTTGTTGTCGTCGTCGAAGTTGTCGTCGACGCTGACCGGGGCCCGGTGCTGACCGAGCGACTCGTCGGGCGCCAGCCACTGTCCGCCTCGTTGGTCGCGCTGATCGCGCGGACCTCGCTTGGGCGCGGCGTCACGAGTTCCCCACCCGCCGCCACCGTTGCCGGCGCCGTTGCCAACGCCGCCATCGCGACCAGGCCGCTGCGTGTTGCCCTTGACCATCACGTCGATGCGGTGGGCGACAACTCGGAGTTCGTCGTACTCTTCACCGTCTTCGGACCAGATCCGCAGTTCGATGCGACCACGGACGCCGATGAGGTCGCCCTGCCACAACCGCATGGCTCGTTCGGCGACGGCACCGAAGCAGTGAAGTTCGATCCGGTCGGACTTGGACGGACTTTCGCCGTCGACATCGAGCTTCACGACCACCCGTTCGCCGTTGCCCGGGCGAAACGGTCGGTCGGCCACACGACCAGCAAGAACCACAACGTTCACAACAACCTCTTCCGACCGAGCCGGAACTCCCGGCGATCACGCCCGAAAAGTCTGGCACGGGTCGCGCCCCAATTCTTTCTGAGGCACGAGAAACTGGGACGGTGCCGACCGATGCGTTGACGACCCTGGCCGAGCAGATCTCCTCGTGTCGAGCCTGTCCTCGGCTGGTGGAGTGGCGTGAGCAGGTTGCCGTGGAAAAACGAGCGTCGTACCGCCACGAAACCTATTGGGGTCGTGGTGTTCCCGGGTTCGGCGACGAGGACGCGTCGGTGCTCGTGCTCGGGTTGGCGCCGGCCGCGCACGGGGCGAACCGAACTGGCAGGGTGTTCACCGGCGACCGCTCCGGCGACTGGTTGTTCCGGGCCATGTACCGCGCCGGCCTGGCCAATCAGCCCACGTCCGTCTCGATCGACGATGGTCTCAGCTTGCGCGGCGCGTGGGTGGCCGCCGCCGTCCGTTGTGCGCCTCCGGCCAACAAGCCAACGCCGGTCGAACGCCAGACGTGCCTGCCCTTCCTGCAACGGGAACTGGCTCTTCTTACCCGGCTCAAGGTGATTGTGGTGCTCGGTCATTTCGCCTACGAGGTGTTCCGCCGCGACCTCCTCTCCGGCGAGTCGACCCGACCCCCCAAATTCGGGCACGGCGTTGCCGGTGAGGTCACCCTCGCCGATGGACGGAGCGTGCACCTCATCTGCTCCTATCACCCAAGCCAACAAAACACCTTCACCGGCACCCTCA
>JANLQX010000108.1:0-39983 GCA_031368095.1 Actinomycetes bacterium
TGGACGAGCCGTTTTCAGCGCTTGATCCCCTGATCCGGTCGCGCCTGCAGGACGAGCTGATCCGGCTGCAACGCGAACTTCGTCGCACCATTGTGTTCATCACCCACGACTTCGCCGAGGCCATCCGTCTCGGTGACCGCATTGCCGTGATGAAGGACGGCGTGTTCGAACAAATCGGTGCACCGGAGGATGTGGTCGCCCGGCCAGCCACCCCGTATGTCGAGGCTTTCACCCGTGATGTTCCTCAAAGCAAAGTTGTACGTGCGCGTACAATCATGGCCGCACCGCAACACGTCGCCGGAGCTCGATCGATCGGACCAGACGACACCGTCGACCAACTCATTCCCCTCCTGCTGCTCGACCATGAACCGCTCGTCGTGCGAGATCCCGACGGTGTCGCCATCGGCTCCGTCGGTATCGAGCAGGTCCGCTCGGTCCTTACCGCGGTGAGCGCGTCGTCATGACCGTGGCCACCACCGGTCGTCTCCGCCGCCAGCCGGTGCGGGTATCGAAACGGACGATCGTGATGGGGCTGGTGCTGGCGATCGTGGCGGCGCAGATCATCGTCGCGACGCGGCCCAACGGATGGCGTTTTCCCGAGTCGTGGAACTGGCATCTCGCCCGACCGGTCAACGACTTCCAGGGATGGGTACGGGACAACCAGCTGAGCCATCCACTCTTCACGTGGTTCTTCACGCCGATCTCCAAGTCGCTCAGTTGGCTTCTCACCGGACTCACGAACAACCTCGTCGGGCTCCCCTGGTTCACCATGCCGCTCGTCGCGGCGGCGCTGCTCACGTGGCGCGGCCGCGTCAAGTCGGCTGTGGCCGTTGGCATCGCCGCCTGCTACCCGGGCTTCGTCGGGCTCTGGCCGCAGACGATGCAGACGGTGTCGCTCATCACCGTCTCCGTCGGCGTCTCGCTCGTGCTCGGCATTCCGCTCGGCATCTGGTCCGCTCTCTCGCCCCGAGTGAATCGAGTTCTGCGGCCCGTGCTCGACGCCATGCAGACCGTGCCGTCGACGGTGTATCTCATCCCCGCCACCCTGTTCTTCGGCATCGGTCCGGTGCCGGCCGCAGTGGCCACCGTGATCTTCGCCCTGCCGCCAGCAGTGCGACTCACCGCCCTTGGCATCACCCAGGTTCCGGAGGACACCGTGGAAGCCGGCGAGATGTTTGGATCCACCCGCCGTCAGGTGTTGACGAAGGTCCAACTCCCCCAGGCGCTCCCTTCTATTGCGGCCGGAGTGAACCAGACGATCATGATGGCCCTCGGCATCGTGGTCATTGCTGCGCTCGTTGGTGCGGGCGGACTGGGCCAGGAGGTGTTGGAGACCCTGCAGATCCGCGCCGCCGGACGCGGCATCGTCGTCGGTCTCGCCATCGTCTGTGTCGCCATCGTGCTCGACCGCGTCTCCGGCTCGTTCGTGGTGCACCGTCGCCAGGCGCGTGCGCTCGACGCTCGGGTCGTCGCGGCTGTTGCCGCCGCCATCGTCGTCGCCATCGCCGTCGGTCGCATCGCCGGTTGGAATACGTTTCCGATGTCCTGGAAATCATCGTTCGCCGACTCGTTCGACAGCGCTCTGCGGTGGGTACGAGACAACGGCCGACCGGTGACTCGCCCGGTCAACGACTTCATCGTGCGAGACGTTCTGATCCGGTCGCGCGACTTCCTCACCGTCACGCTCGGTTGGCCGGTGCTCGTGGCCGCGGCGGCCTTGGCGGGCTACGCGGTGAAGGGCTGGCGTCTCGCCGCCGGCATCGTTCTCGGTCTTCTCGTCATTGGCCTGACCGGGATGTGGGCACTGTCGATCGAAACGCTCGTTCAGGTCGTGGTGGCCACAATCATCAGCGCGCTTATCGCTCTACCGCTGGGAGTCTTCATCGGTCGACGACCGAAGGCCGAGGCATTCATCGCCCCGTTGCTCGACGCATTGCAGACGATCCCGTCGCTGATCTACACGATCCCCTTCGTCATGATCTTCACGATCTCGGTCGTGCCGGGCGGCATCATTGCGTCGTCGCTCTACGCCATTCCGGCCGGCATTCGGCTGTGCGCGTTGGGCATCAAGGGCGTCCCGGAAGCGCCCATCGAAGCGGCCACCAGCTTCGGTGCATCACGGCGGCAGATTCTGCGCGGCGTGCAGCTGCCGTTGGCGCTTCCCGCTATCGTGCTGGCCCTCAATCAGGTGATCATGATGGTGTTGTCGATGGTCGTCATTGCCGGCATGACCGGTTCAGGCGCACTGGGTTTCGAGGCCGTACGCGCGCTTACGAGATCGAACACCGGCCTCGGCGTGGAGGTCGGCCTCGCCATCGTGATCATGGCCACGATCCTTGACCGCCTCACCCAGTCCCTGGCCGCTGCCCGTCGATGACGAGCGGCCAAACGGCCGGTTTCCTATAACCCGATAGGAATAGTCGGGATTCGCGCTACGCTGATCCGCAATGCCCAACAGATCTATCGCCCGTGCCGCGCTGACGGTCGCCCTGACCGCCACGCTGACTGTCACGCTGCTGTCGGTCAGCGGTGCCCTCCCCGGCCGTGCGGCCCTTCACTTCACTGCCGTTCCCCGCCCCAAGCCCGGGACGGTGCGGCTTGGCTACTTCCCCAATGTCACCCACGCGCCGGCCATCGCCGGCGTCGAAGGCGCCTTTTTCGCCAAAGCCCTCGGACCGGACGTGAAGCTGCGGACCTCGGCGTTCAACGCCGGACCGGCGGCGGTGGAAGCGCTGCTCTCGGGCGCCATCGACGCCACGTATATCGGACCAAATCCGGCGGTCAATGCCTTCGTTCGATCCAACGGCAAAGCCGTGAAGATCGTGGCTGGGTCCACGGCCGGTGGCGCCTTCCTCGTCGTCAAGGCGCAGATCCGCACCGCCGACGACCTCAAGGGCAAGAAGATCGCCACGCCCCAAGTGGGCGGTACCCAAGACGTTGCGCTGCGGTACTGGCTGAAAACGAAGAAGCTCGCCTCCACCCTGGAAGGTGGCGGCGACGTCTCGGTCATTCCGCAGGAGAATTCTCAGACCCTCGATACGTTCAGGTCCGGCGCCATCGACGGGGCCTGGGTACCCGAGCCATGGGCGACGCGGCTCATTCTCGAAGCCGGCGCCAAGGTCCTCGTGGATGAACGAGACCTTTGGCCGAACCGGTCCTTCACCACCACGATCCTGATCGTCCGAACCGACTTTCTCAACGAGCGACCCGACCTTGTGTCCGGACTGCTCGCCGGACAGATCGCCGCCATTGACTACCTCCAGAAAAACCCAGCGAAGGGACAAGACCTCGTGAACCGCGGCATCGAAACATTGACGGGACGAAAACTCACAGCGTCAACGATCACCAACTCGTGGGCCAACCTCACGTTCACCAATGATCCTGAACTGGCGTCGATGAAGGTCGCCGCCCAACACGCCGCCGACGTGGGTCTGCTCACCAAAGTCAATCTCCAGGGCATCGAGGACCTCACCTTGCTGAACCAGGCCCTGGCGGCCGCTGGAAAAGCGAAGGTGAAGCCATGACCGCCCTTGCCCCCGTCATCCGAACCGACGACGACACCGACGACGCCGCCGCGAGCCGGCTCGAAGAGAACGCCCCACCGGCGGCGATCCTCACCGGCGTCGTCAAGGATTTCGGCCGCGGCGTGGCAATGGTCCGGGCCCTCGATGGGGTTGACCTCAGCGTTGACGCTGGGTCGTTCGTGTGTGTGGTCGGCGCATCGGGCTGCGGCAAGTCGACGCTCCTCAGCCTGCTCGCCGGACTCGAGGCCCCCACGGCGGGGACCGTTCGAACCACCGGCACCGTGGCCCTGATGTTTCAGGAGGCCGCCCTCTTTCCCTGGCTCACGGCGGCCGAAAACGTTGCCCTCCCCCTCCGTCTGGCCGGACTCGACCGTCGCGCTCGGCGAGCCCGGGCCGACGAGCTCCTGGCCTCGGTACATCTCGCCGGTCAGGGTGACCGTCGGCCTCACGAACTGTCGGGCGGCATGCGTCAACGCGTCGCCCTCGCCCGAGCTCTCGCCCAAGAGGCCGACGTGCTCCTGATGGACGAACCGTTCGGTGCTCTCGACGCCATGACCCGCGACCTCCTCCACGACGAGCTCGAACACCTCTGGTTGGACCGGGGCATGACCGTGGTGTTCGTTACCCACAACGTTCGCGAAGCCGTGCGCCTCGGCGACCGCGTCGTGCTGCTGTCGAGTCGGCCAGGACGGGTCGCGGCAACCTTTGCCGTCGAGCTTGATCGTCCCCGCCGCATCGACTCTCCGGATGTTTCGGAGCAGGCGGCGGCCATCACCGACACCCTCCGCGCCGAGGTCCGCCGTCATGCCCGCTGATCCTTCTGCACTCTCCCCGACCCCGATCGTCGCAACCGAGTTCGGTGGCGCCGACATCACCCCTGACATCCCCCCCGAGCGAAGGGCCGACCGCCTCGCCGCTGAGCTGTCCGGACTCGACCGGTTGGAGTCGATGGCGACATCGCCCACCACACGCGACGGCGGGCGACGGCGGCGAGCCTGGGCCGCGCTTTGGCCCCCAGTACTCGCCGTGGTCGCATTGGTATCGCTCTGGCAGCTCGTGGTGGCGGTTGGGTGGCGCCCCGACTACCTCCTCCCAGGACCGCGGGCGGTGGCGACGCGTCTCGGTGAATTGGTTCGGGAGCGACGGTTCTGGACGGCCATCGGCGTCACGATACGACGCGCGCTTACGGGCTATGTCATCGCCGTCGTCATCGGATCGGCGATCGGCATTCTCGCGTCACGTTTTCGCACGCTCCGAGCCGCCGTCGGCTCGTTCATCACGGGGCTCCAGACCATGCCGTCCATCGCCTGGTTTCCCCTTGCCATCCTGCTGTTCCAGCTGAGCGAGTCAGCGATCCTGTTCGTGGTCGTGCTCGGTGCCGCACCGTCGGTCGCCAACGGACTACTGAACGGGATCGACCACGTGCCACCGCTGCTGCTCCGGGCCGGACGTGTCCTCGGTGCGCAGGGGACGGCGGCGTACCGCCACGTGGTCCTCCCCGCGGCACTCCCCGGCTACGTCACCGGACTCAAGCAGGGTTGGGCTTTCGCCTGGCGCAGCCTGATGGCCGGCGAACTGCTCGTCATCGTGGCCAACCGGCCGTCGCTCGGTGCCAAGTTGCAGTTCGCCCGGGAGATGTCCGACACCCCGGGCTTGCTCGCCCTGATGATCGTCATCCTCGTGATCGGCATCGTCGTCGACGCCGTGTTCACTCGGGCCGACCTCGTACTGCGGCGCCGTCGTGGGCTGGCGACGTCGTAGTTCGACCGCCAGCCCTGGGCCGCTGGAGCTGGACCGTTAGGCCGGGAAGGCGCCTTGCATCTTGGCTGCCGACAGCGTGTTCTCCAGCAGGCACGCAATGGTCATCGGGCCCGTTCCTCCCGGCATTGGGGTGATCCAACCGGCCACTGCTTGCACCGCGTCGAAGTCCACGTCGCCGACCAGTCCGGCCTCGGTGCGCGAGATTCCGACGTCGACGACGGCGGCGCCCGGCTTCACATGCGCCGCCGTGATCATCCTGGCCTGACCGGCGCACGCCACGATGATGTCGGCCGCTCGGCACAGCTCAAGAAGATCATCAGCGCGCGTACGAGAGTGAGCCAACGTGACGGTGGTGTCGATTCCTTTTCGACCGAGCAGCAGTACCTGCGGGAGACCGGTGAGGGTCGACCGGCCGATGACGACAGCACGCTTGCCGGCCGTGGCCACGCCGTAACGCTCCAGCAGCCGCATGACGCCGAGCGGGGTGCAACCAACGTGGCCGGCCTGACCGCGCACGAGGCGTCCGAGTGATCGTTCGGTGAGCCCGTCGACGTCTTTGTCGGGCGGAATCAGCGCGAGTACTTCGTCGGCGTCAAGACCGTCGGGTAGCGGGAACTGGCACAGGATGCCATGCACCATCGAGTCCGCAGCGAGCGCCGAGATGACTGCGTTCACTTCGGCTTGGGTGGCGGTCGCCGGAAGGTCGGTGTGCTTCGACACGATGCCGGCCTCGCCGGCCTTCTTCTGCTTGGAGTTGATGTAGGCCCGGCTCGGCTTGTCGTCGCCGACCAGTACCGTAGCCAGGCACACGTGAGGCGAACCGGCGGCCTCGATTTCAACTCGTAAGCGCGCGATCGTTTCGTCACGAAGGCGCGGCCCATCCATGAGGATGGCGCCGCCGGGGGTCCTCACAAAGTCATCTGACATCAGCTCAACCCTGCTCTACTCAATCGTTGCCGCACGTTGGACCACAGAGTTCCCATCAGCTCAACCCTACGATCTCGCCGTTGTCGTCGAAGTCGATGATCGACGCCGCCGGGTGCGTTCCAAGGCCCGGCATGGTGCGCATGTCGCCGCAGATCGGGTACACGAACCCGGCCCCGACCGACGCCCGCACTTCACGCACGTTCAGGGTGTGTCCCGTCGGCGCACCCTTGAGCGACGGATCGCCGGAGATCGAAAGATGGGTCTTGGCGATACATACCGGAAGATGCCCGAAGCCGTTGCGCTCGTAATTGGCCAACTGCTTGTTGGCCCCCGCCGAATAGGTGACCTGGCCGGCGCCGTAGATCTTGGTGGCGACCGTCTCGATCTTCTCCTTGAGCGTGGCCGAGTCGGGATAGAGGAACGCGAACGTCGACGGCTCGTCGCACGCTTCCACCACGGCCCGAGCGAGGTCGGTGGCCCCGGCCCCGCCGTCGGAGAAGTGCGTACACACGGCAACACGCGCACCGGCAGCTTCGGCGATACGACGGATCGCCTCGTGCTCCGACGCATGATCGGTGGGGAACGCGTTGATAGCCACCACCGGCGAGACGCCGTGCGCCTTCACGTTCTCGATCTGCTTGATCAAATTGGCTGCTCCGGCTTCGACGTCGTCGGGGTTCTCGGCCAACAGTTCTGGCGGTAGGGCCTTGCCGGCAACGATGCGGAACTTTCCCGAATGGGCCTTAAGTGCGCGTACGGTCGCAACCAACACAGCAGCATCCGGAACGAGGCCCGAGTTGCGGCACTTGATGTTGAAGAACCGCTCGGCTCCCATGTCCGCGCCGAAGCCCGCTTCGGTGATGAGGTATTCGCCGGCGTGGATGCCAATCATGTCGCCGACGATCGAGGAGTTGCCGTGGGCGATGTTGCCGAACGGCCCGGCATGCACGATGACCGGAGTGTTCTCCAGCGTCTGCAACAGGTTCGGCTTGAGCGCGTCACGCATGATGACCGCCATCGAACCGGCGCCGTGCAGCTGCTCGGCGGTGACCGGATCACCAACCTTGGTGTAGCCAACAACGATGCGTCCAAGGCGCGTTCGCATGTCTTTTTGCGACGTGGCCAAAGCCAGGATGGCCATGACTTCCGACGCCGCCGTGATGTCGAAACCGCTCTGGCGGACGACGCCGTCCTCCGCCGTGCCCATGCCGATGACGAGATTGCGCAACGAGCGATCATTCACGTCCATCACTCGACGCCAGGTGATGTTGTTGAGGTCGAGCCCGAGCTCGTTGCCTTGGTGCAGGTGATTGTCGACCATCGCCGACAGGAGATTGTGGGCTGCCGTTACGGCATGGAAGTCACCGGTGAGGTGCAGGTTGAGCAACTCCATCGGGATGACCTGGCTGTATCCGCCACCGGCGGCGCCGCCCTTGATACCGAATGTCGGACCCATCGACGGCTGACGGAGGCTGATGACCGCCTTTTTCCCGATGTGCTTCATTGCCTGGCCGAGCCCGACGGTGGTCGTCGTCTTGCCTTCACCGAGCGGCGTCGGCGTGATGGCCGTGACCACCACATACTTGGCCTTCGGACGGTCCTTCAGTTCGTCGACCGCCTCCAGGGAGATCTTGGCCAGCTCACGCCCGTAGGGTTCCAGGAGATGCTCACCGATGCCCATCTGGCCGGCGATGTCGGTGAGGGGCAGCGCTTTTCCAGCGCGGGCAATGGCAAGGTCGGATGGAAACGACATGGTTCTCCTGAGGGGTCCGTCGGTCGGTCGAGTGCCTCGGGTCACATCGTTCCACATCGCGGGCCTGTGCCGCATGGTGGACAACATTGACCAGACCGATACCATGAAGTGGTTACCGAACCCCGAGGAGCAACAGGACATGGGCAACAGGACATGAAGGCCGCAACCGGATCCCGCCCGTCGCACCGGGGAATGAAGTCCTCTCCGCTCCCCCGCATCACCACTCCCCTGGTTCGCGACAACGGGGTCTTGCGTCCGGCAACGTGGGACGAGGCGATCGGTCGAGCGGCGCAGGGGTTCGCCGACACCAAGACGGCCCACGGGCGAAACGCCTTTGGTCTCTTCTCCTGCTCAAAGTCCACCAACGAGATGAACTACCTGGCCCAGAAGTTCGCCCGGGCGGTGATCGGCACCAACAACATCGACTCGTGTAACCGAACTTGACACGCTCCTTCTGTGGTCGGTCTGGCCACCGTGTTTGGAGCAGGCGGAGGAACGTCGAGTTACGCCGAGATCGAGGCCACCGACGTCATCGTGTTATGGGGCTCCAATGCCCGGGCGGCCCATCCGATCTTCTTCCAGCACGTGCTGAAGGCGATCAACAACGGCGCCAAGCTCATCGTCGTCGATCCCCGTCGCACCGAAACGGCGCAGTGGGCTGACCTGTGGTGTGGGCTCAACGTCGGCACCGACATCGCCCTGTCGAACACGATCGCCCGCGAGATCATTCACGCCGGTCTCGCCAACCGCGCCTTCATCGAAGGTTCCACCAGTGACTACGAGGTCTACGCCGCGTCGGTCGAACCGTGGACGCTGGCGCGTGGCTCCGAAGTCACCGGCATCCCCGTCGATGCCATTCGCCAGCTGGCCCACACCTACGCCCGCGCCGACCGAGCGCAGTTGTGCTGGACGCTCGGCATCACGGAGCATCACAACGGCGTCGACAATGTGCTGTCGCTGATCAACCTGGCGCTGCTGTGTGGCCACGTCGGTCGCTTCGGGGCTGGCCTCAATCCGCTCCGTGGCCAGAACAACGTGCAGGGCGGCGGCGACATGGGTGCGATTCCGAACCGCATGCCCGGCTTCCAGGACATCCTCGACGCCTCCGTGCGAGCCAAGTACGACGACCTGTGGTCATTGGCTGGGACCGGCAACGAGATCCAGGATCGCTATGGGTGGCACCTCACCGCGATGTTCGAAGCCATGGGCCGGGGCGAGCTTCGTTCGCTCTACGTGATCGGCGAGAACCCAGCGCAGTCCGAGGCCGACAAGGGTCATGCCGTCGAACTCCTCAAGGGCCTCGACCACATGGTCGTGCAGGACATCTTCCTGACCCGCACCGCCGAATTGGCCGACGTGGTCCTTCCCGGATCGGCGAGTTGGTGCGAGAGCGAAGGCACCGTCACCAACTCCGAGCGCCGTGTGCAGCGCTGCCGCCAAGCGCTGAAGCCGCCCGGCGATGCTCGCGATGACAACACGATCATCATGGATTTGGCCGCCGCCATGGGTCATACGTGGACCTACGGTTCCACGCCACGAGAGGTGGCCGAGAACGTATGGGACGAGATGCGGGCGCTGTCGCCGATGCATCACGGCATGTCGTATGCGCGCTTGGAAGAACACAATGGCATTCAGTGGCCGTGTCCGGATCACGACCGCATCGAGCCGTCGTTCCTACACGGCCGTCTGTGGGCCACGGACCCTTCGGAGCGAGGCCGACTCGCCCCGTTCTCGGTGGTGATCGACGCGCCCCCGGTCGACACGCTGGCCGCCGACTTCCCGCTGCGGCTCACCACCGGTCGACGCCTCGACTCGTACAACACCGGCGTTCAGTCCGGCGGGTTCGCATCACCGTTGCGCTTCGGCGAAACGATCGACGTGTCCCCCGAAGATGCCCGCTCACTCGGTATCGCCGACGGAGAGACGGTGCTCGTGTCGTCGCGCCGCGGTGGCGTCGAAGCGCCCGTGCGCATCGATCCGTCACTGCGACCAGGGCTGGTGTTCATGACGTACCACTTCCCCGAACAGGTCGACGTGAACGTGCTCACCATCGAAGCCAACGACCCCAAGTCGGGCACGGCCGAGTTCAAGGCCAGTGCGGTGCGCATCGACAAGCTCCGCGAACGCGTCCCGGTCGCAGGCAACTAGTGGACCTAAAAACGTCCGACCGGATCGCGTCCGACGTCGAGATTGCCGCCATCGAATCGGTCCTCGGACCGGCCCTCGACGGATGGCGTACTGGCGAACGCACCGCGTCGGACTTTCACGTGGGTGCCGGTGGACAGCAGCTTCGCGATCGTCGGCCCGAGCTGCTGGCCGTGCTCCATGCCGTGAACGATCGCATCGGGTGGATCTCACCCGGCGCCGTCAACGAAATCAGTATGCGTACTGATGTTGCCCCCGCCGAAGTGTTCGCGGTCGCCAGTTTCTACGCGTTGTTCCCGCTCACCGAGCAAGGCCCCCGGCAGGTGCACGTCTGTGTCGACGCTGCGTGCCGCGCCGCCGGGTCGACCGACGCGCTGGTTCCGCTGGGCGCCCATGCATCGCCGTGTCTCGGGGCGTGTGAACGCGCGCCGGTAGGACTGGTGACGTTGGCCGGCGCGCCGGCGCGTCACGCGTTGATCGAGAACTGCACGCCGGCCGCGGCGCAAAGCATCATCGACGGCGCCTGGCCCGCACCCGAAGCCGACGTGGCCGCCGCACTCCCCCAGCCCGCTTCGGATCGCACGCTGCTGCGCCGTATCGGCGCAATCGACCCGCTCAGTCTCGATGCCTACCGAGCCCACGGTGGCTACGACGCGTTGCGCGCGGCGTTCGCCATGGGGCCCGTCGCCGTGATCCGCGAGATCACCGACGCCAAGCTGCTCGGCCGGGGCGGCGCGGCGTTCCCGACCGGCCGCAAGTGGGACGCCGTGGCCCGTCAGCCAGCAAGACCGCATCACTTGGTGTGCAACGCCGATGAGTCGGAGCCCGGCACGTTCAAGGACCGTGTCGTCATGGAGGGCGACCCGTTCGCTCTGATCGAGTCGATGACCATTGCGGCGTTCGCGGCGGGTTGCGAGCACGGCTGGATCTACCTGCGTGGTGAGTATCCGCGAGCGATGACCACGCTCACCGCCGCTCTCGATACGGCCCGTTCGCGTGGCTACCTCGGCACCAACATCCTGGGCTCCGGGTTCGACTTCGATATCGAGATCACGCGTGGCGCCGGTGCCTACATCTGCGGCGAGGAGACGGCGATCTTCAACTCGATCGAGGGATATCGCGGCGAGCCGCGGAACAAGCCGCCGTTCCCGGTCGAGAAGGGCTTGTTCAATAAGCCCACGGTGGTCAACAACGTCGAGACGCTTATCAACGTGTTGCCGATTCTCACCGAGGGAGCGCTCACCTACGTCACCCGTGGGACCGAAGGATCGGTTGGCCACAAGCTGTTCTGTCTCAGTGGCGCCGTCACGAAGCCCGGCGTCTATGAGGTCATCTACGGCATCACTCTGCGCGAGTTGATTGCGCTGGCCGGGGGTCTTCCCGACGGGCGAACGGTGCAGGCGGTGTTGCTCGGTGGCGCCGCCGGTTCGTTCATCGGCCCCGATGACCTCGACCTTCCGCTCACCCTCGAAGCCACTCGCTCCGTCGGCGCGTCGCTGGGCTCCGGCGTGGTGTGCGTGTTCGACGACACCGTCGACCTCGTGGACCACGTGCGGCGTATCGCCGCGTTCTTCCGCAATGAATCGTGCGGTCAGTGTGTGCCGTGTCGCGTCGGTACCGTCCGCCAACAGGAGTCGTTGACGCGCCTCACCATCGGCTCACGCCCTGACCGTACGCGCGCTGATGAATTGGCGTTGCTCAAAGATCTCGGGCAGGTGATGCGCGATGCCAGTATCTGCGGACTCGGGCAAACCGCGCACAACGCCATCGATTCGGCCATCAAGCTCGGAATATTCGCATGACCGCGATTTCGTTGGGCATGCCGCGCCGCATGGTGGAAGCCACCATCGACGGTGCCACGGTGAAGGTTCCCGAAGGCACCACCATCTTCGACGCCTGCCGGGCGGCGGGGACCGAGATCCCGGTGTTGTGTCGCGGCGAGACGATCACCCCGAAGAACGCCTGTCGGGTCTGCATGGTCGAGGTCGAAGGTTCTCGCACCCTCGTGCCGTCGTGTTCGCGTCCGGTCGAGGCGGGCATGGTCGTGTCGACCCGCAACGAGCGCGTCGACACGTCGCGTCGCATGGTGCTCGAATTGTTGGGCAGTTCGGTCGACCTTTCGATCACCCCCAACGTTGATCGGTGGAATGACGAGTACGGCGTCGACACTTCTCGCCATGGCCACGTGTCGTTTGCGTCGGACCGTGACGATCGTGTGGCCGGCCATCATCACCCGACCGACGGTTCGCTGGCCGAGACCGTGCTTCAAGCGGTCAAAGACGACAACGACCTGTATGTGCGCGACTACTCGAAGTGCATCATGTGTTACCAGTGCGTGGATGCCTGCGGTGAGCAATGGCAAAACACCTTCGCCATCGGTGTAGCCGGTCGCGGCTTCGACATCCGTATTTCGACCGAGTTCAACAACGCCCTCACGGACTCGGCGTGCGTGTACTGCGGCAACTGCGTGCAGGTCTGTCCGACCGGCGCACTGATGTTCCGCAGCGAGCACACCATGCGCGCTGAGGGAACCTGGCAGCCCGAGGTGCAAACCCAGACGGACACGATCTGTCCGTACTGCGGAGTCGGCTGCCAGCTCACCCTGCACGTGCAGGACGAACGGATCGTCAAGGTCACCTCACCGGCGGAGCATTCCGTGACCCACGGAAACCTCTGCATCAAGGGCCGCTTCGGCTTCGAGTTCGTCCAAAACAGCTAGAGAGCGCCGACACGCGCGCAAGGCAAAATGAAATGTCACCTTGTAAGGTATGCCCCATGGCTACTTCAGGCGAACTACGCGTTTCCTCCCGGGGTCAAATGAGCCTTCCTTCATCGACCCGCCATAGGTGGGGTCTCGACGACGGCGGCGATGTTGGTTACCTCGATCTCGGCGAAGCTGTTCTGATCGTTCCTGGTGGCACGCATGCGCTCCGCACCAAAGTGTTGCGAGCGGTGACGGGCGTCGACTGGGACGCAGCGCGAACTGGGTTCGGCGATCCCGAGTTGGCCAACCAATGACGGTTGCGCTCATCGACGACCAATTGCTCAGCCAGGTTCTTCGAGGCCGCCGCCCCCCCCGCCCTCTCGCCAAAAAGGATCTGTTCACGACCGGCTATTGGTACGTCCGGCTGTGCCAGGCCGTGCTCAATGCCGATGAACGCACGGGCGTTCTCTCCGGGCCCTTCGCCGACCTCTCGACGACCCTGCTCCGGAAAGCAAGAGCGGCTTTGCTGGAGTTGCCGGATTCCATCGGCCTGATGAGCTTTCGTGAGCTGGCCCCAACGATCGCTCAACTCCGAGCTCAACACCAGTTGAACATCCTCTCCATCGAGGCGCTCGCCGCCGCCACCCGCCTTGACGCCCAGGTGTATCTCAGCGCGTCGTCACCGTTGCTCGAACAGGCGCTCAAAATCGAACACCTCAGCGTACGAGTGCTTTAGCCCAGCTAGCGGCGGCGACACCAGCGGTCAGCTGTCCGACGAAGATACGGGCGGCGGCACCGTATCACTGCGGAAACGGTGGGCCCAGCGCTGCGCGTCGATGAGCCGGAGCAACGGCAGAGAGGGCAACTCGAGAATCATGAGAAACAAGATTGCGGTCCCGGCGGCCACGACAAACCTTGCTGCTCCGGCGATGATGCCCACCGATGCGACGGCCCAGATGGCAGCCGCCGTCGTCAGCCCTTTCACGTGACCTGAAGGATCGCGCAGCACGATGCCGGCGCCGATGAACCCGATGCCGGTCACGATGCCGGCGATGAGCTTCTCGGCGGTCGCGGGAAACGCATCGAGCGCGACCGCCGAGAGCGCGGCAGACGCCGCCGACACAATGGCAAACGTACGAGACCCGGCGGGATGACCGCGAACTTCGCGCTCCCACCCAATGACAAAGCCCAGCAGTGCGCCAAGTGCTATCCGGCCGAGAAGGGCGGCGTCGTGGAGAAACATCGCTGGCCAGTCTGGCCGACGACGCGTGGCATGCGAGGATGCAGACCCATGGTCGAGCCCTCGCCGCACGAAGGCGGGCGGCTAACGCGCCGCGCACTCCTCCTCGGGGCGGGCGCCTGCACCGCCTGTTCGTTAATCGCCTACCGAGTCGGTTACCGCGCCGCAAAGTCGACCGCGGGTGCGTCATCGACGGTCGCACCCGGCCAACCGAGCCTCACGAAGACCCAGCGCGCCAAAGCCCAACCAAATGCCGTGTTTCGGGTTCGGACAACCGAGCCGATCGTTGCGTTGTCGTTCGACGACGGGCCCGATCCGCTCTATACGCCGCACGTTCTCGACCTGCTGAAGGCGTCGTCGGCAAGCGCCACATTCTTCCAAATCGGGGTGAATGCCGAGGCATCTCCAATGTTGGTGCAACAGGTCATGGACGGCGGCCACACCATCGGCAACCACACGTTCGATCACCGTGAGCTCGAACTGCTCACCGACGAAGGAGTTCAGGCGGAAATCGAGAGGGGCCAACGGGCGCTCATCGGCGTGGGCGTCCCGAGGCCAACGATGTTCCGACCACCGAAGGGCTACACCGACCAGGCCGTCGGCGTGCTCGCCGACGTCGACCGCTACCGCACGGTCTTTTGGGACGCGTGCGTTGAGGCGTTCGTGGACCACCGACCTGTCGCCGAGGGCGTCGCCATGCTGCTGGCGAAGATCGGACCGGGCTCGATCATCCTGGCCCATGACGGTGGTCGCGTCGTCGGGTCAGGGAGGACTCCGTTGTCGCGTGCCCGGACCATGGAAGCACTTCCGCTTGTCCTCGACGGTCTGCGCGACAGGGGCCTTGAGGTCGTCGACGTTCCCACGCTCCTCTCGCGAGCGAAGGTGCCGTTGCTTCCCGAAGCGTCCGCTCCGAACTAGCCGTTAGCCTGACGCAGGTGCTCGATCGATCATCGCTCGTGCGCCACCCGGTCGACCTGCTTCGAGTGGCGACGGGTGCGGTGGTGGTGGTGACTGGCGCCGTGCTGGCCCGGCACAACGATGTGACAAGTCTGGAGCGGGACTTCTTCCGACTGGTCAACCATCTGCCCCGAGCAGTCGACACCCCGTTGCGTGCGGTCATGCAGATCGGGACTCCCGGCGGAGTTCTCGTGACGAGCCTCGCGGCGCTCGCGATGCGGCGAAGTTTCGTCATAAAAGCGGTAGCCGCCAGCGGCATGACCGCTTGGGTCGCGGCAAAAGGCCTGAAGATGGTCGTCGGGCGCGGCCGGCCGAAGGACCTCTTCTCCGGCGTGATCCTTCATGGGGGTGTCGACTCCGGTCTCGGCTATCCCTCGGGTCACGTGGCGGTGGGAGCCGCGCTTGCCGCGTCGGTCGCTCCGTACTTTGGCGTTACCGGTCGCCGCATGGCGTGGGGCGCGGTTGTGGTCGTCGGCATCGCCCGGATGTATGTCGGCGCCCATCTTCCGCTCGACGTTGTCGGCGGTGCCGCTCTCGGCTGGGCCATCGGTGCGATGGTGCACCTCGTCTTCGGTGCGCCCGGGGGCCAAGTGAACTCTGCGGAAGTCACGGCGACGCTGCGGGCGATCTTTCCCGACTCCTTCTCGGTGACCCGGGCGTCGGTTGATGCTCGGGGTTCGACGCCGTTCTTCGTCGAGACCGCCGGCGGAGACCGATTCTTCGTGAAGGCAATCAGTCGGGTAAACCGCGATGCCGACGTGTTGTTCAAGGCGTGGCGGTCCCTCACGATTCGGGGCCTGGAGGACGAGTCGCCATTCGTCACCCCCAAGCAGCAGGTCGAACATGAGGCATTTCTTGCCCTGCTCGCAGAGCGTGCTGGGGTTCGAACTCCTGCGGTTCTGACGTCGCTGACGACCGCCAACGGGTCGAGTTTGTTAGTGATGGCGGCGGTCACCGCGAATTCGCTCGATACGCAAGATGCGTCGCGCGTGACCGACCGTGTTCTTCGCGATGCGTGGGACCAGGTGGCGAAGCTGCATTCGGCCCGGATTGCTCATCGAGATCTTCGCCTCGCCAACCTCCTCGTCGACGAGGACGGCCAGGTGTCCATGATTGATTTCGGTTTCGCCGAGGCGTCGGCCAGTCCTCGACGACTCGCCCAGGACACCGCCGAACTGCTGGCATCGACGGCGACGGTTGCCGGTCCCGAACGGGCGCTGCAGGCCGGTGTCAGCGTGCTTGGTCTCGACGCGTTCCGGTCCGCCGCGCCGCTCCTGCAACCGCTGGCGCTCTCACGAGCGAC
This sequence comes from Actinomycetes bacterium, assembly GCA_031368095.1. GTDB lineage: Bacteria > Actinomycetota > Acidimicrobiia > Acidimicrobiales > JANYDT01 > JANLQX01. The sequence continues at coordinate 16,315 of JANLQX010000108.1, forward strand.
GAGGTCCGCTCTTCGAACGGCGAGTCGAGAAGAGGGTGACGTGCTCGTCGAGCTTCGTCGACGTGCTGCCGCTGCGGTTGGCATCGCCGAGCCCGAACTCGAACCGCTGACCCGCATCCGCTGGCAAACAATCGCCGTGCTGGTGGCCGGCCTGCTCGGGGTGCACTTCCTCCTACCCCAGGTCGGTGAGCTCGGCACGGCGTGGTCGGCGGCGAAACACGCGCAGGCCGGATGGCTTGTCGTGGCCGCCCTTGCCAGCTTGTTGACGTACTTGGCGGCAGGAGCGTCCCAGCTCGGTTCCGTGGCGGAACGACTGCCATATTTCCGGACGACCGCCGTGCAAATTGCCGCGAGTTTCGCCAACCGCGTCTCGCCGGCAGGTCTCGGTGGAACCGGGGTGAATATCCGCTTTCTCCAACGATCGGGCCTGACCCGAAACGAAGCAGTGACTGCAGTCGGGGTGAATTCGGTTGTCGGCGCACTTGTCCATCTTTCACTGCTTGCCATGGCAGGCATCGTTGCCGGGGGCGACGGTGCGGCGTTTGGTCATCTGCCCCGACGCGGCCCGATTTTGATTGCCGTCGTCGTTACCTTCGTTGCCGTCGGGTTGTTGATGTGGTCGCCGATCGGGCGATCTCGGCTGTGGCCGTCGGCGCGCGAAAGCGGTGGGGCTGTCGTTCGAACGGTGCGTCAGCCATCCAAGGCGGCTCTGGTGTTCGGCGGATCACTGGTCATCACGAGCGCGTATGTGCTGTCACTAGCGGCGTGCTTACACGCAGTGCACGGCTCGTTGCCGCTGGCCCATGTTGCCGTTGTGTACCTCGGCGGGTCTGCCCTCGCCGCTGCCGCCCCAACCCCCGGAGGCCTGGGAGCGCTCGAAGCGGCCCTGGTGGCCGGACTCACCGGTTTCGGTCTCGCCGCCGGCCCCGCTATTGCCGGGGTGCTGACCTTCCGTTTGTTGACATTCTGGTTGCCGGCCCTTCCCGGATACATCGCATTCCGACGACTACAACGATCCGGCGTGATCTGAAGCGTCATCGCGGCCAATGGACGATCTTCAGGGAAAGTCGAGAATCAGTGCAAGCCTCGCGGCCCTACAATGCCAACGACAATCGTTCAACTAATTGGCCAGTTATTTCGGCGATCAACTCGAAATCTTTGTCGACATGCAGCACCGTGAGCTGGGCCATCTCCGCGGTTGCGGCGATCAACAGGTCGGGAATCGACGGTGCACGGTGAAGACCGCGTTCGGCCAACTGCAGTTGCACGGCGACTGCACGATCCTCGATCATTGGAGTGATGTACTCGGTCGGCATCGACGACAACGGGGCCCGACCAATGCTCGATTGAAGCTCGTCGAAAGAACGGGCCGAGTAGCCCACTTCAAGGCGAGTCACCGTGCTGATCCGCACGACGCCCCGCTGAATCCGCGACGCCCACTCAGCGGCCTCGGGGCTCTCTCCAAGACGCACGAGAGCCGACTTGTCGATGAGCCACGTTGTCACGTCCAAGCTCGGTCGATGACCTCGGAATCACCGAGGTCGGCAAACGTTTCGGAGAACCGCTGGAGATCGTCGACGGTCACGTCGGTTGTTTGGCCACGCCGCTCGCGCGCCAGCGTGCGCCGGAGGTACTCCGACCGCGACAACCCAGCGCGCCGCGCTTTGGCGTCGATCACCGCGACGACATCGTCAGGAACGTCTCGGATCAAGATGTCAGTCATTTCCCTACCTCCGACTAGATATCGTATGATATCGCAGCTGCCGGCCGCCAGGTGAACTCCCACGTAAGGACAAAGATGCCGACCATCACCCCATTTCTCTGGTTCGACGGCGACCTCGCCGAGCCGATCGCGTTCTACCAGTCGGTCTTTCCCGGCCCTCACGTGGCGGAGCCCAGCTCACCAGCCGCAGGCCCGGTCTACAGCGCCACCATCGAGCTCTGCGGACAACAGCTCATGCTCCTCAACGGCGGCCCGGCCCATGCGGGGTTTTCGGAATCGATCTCCTTCTTCGTCAGCGTCGAGACCCAACCGGAAGTCGACCACCTGTGGAACCAGCTCATCGGCGGCGGCGGCGAGGAAAGCCGGTGCGGATGGTTGAAGGATCGCTACGGACTGTCCTGGCAGGTTGTGCCGACGATGCTCGGTGGCCTCCTCGGCTCACCCGACCGGACTCGCGCCCAACAGGCGATCGACGCCATGCTCACCATGAGCAAGCTCGACATCGCCGCCCTCCAGGCCGCCTACGACCGGTGACGCAGTCTGCGGACGTTTTCGTGAATGCCGAAGCCACCCCGACGGAACCGAGCACCAAGGCATCGGGCCTGGCTGTGGCAGGACTGTTTTTCGTCAATGGGCTCGTCTTTTCCAACTGGATTCCGCGCATTCCCGACGTTCGCGACCGACTCGGCATGAACAACGGCGGGCTCGGGGCCACGCTCATCGGTGGCGGCCTTGGTGGCATCCTTGGCTCCGTCCTCGTGGCCCGAATGCTTCGCCGCTTCGGCAGTCGGCGGCTCGTCCTCATGGCCGCAACAACCTTGGCTCTGCTCCTTCCGCTCGTGGCCGTGGCACCTTCACCGTTGGTTCTCGTTGCCGTCCTTACCTCGCTGGGTTTCTGCGACGTGTTCAACGACATGGCAATGAACACGCAAGGCACGATCGTGCAAGGCCGGCTCAGCCGTTCGATCATGCAGCGGCTGCACGGCGCGTGGAGTCTCGGCGCGGCATGCGGTGCGGGGACCGGGGCGCTGGCCTCGGCGTACGACGTGGGCGTTGGCGTGCACCTCGGCGGCGTGGCCGTGTTGTTGCTCGGCGTGATTGCCTTCGTGCGCCCGCACCTCGTACGAAACGATCCATCGCCTTCCACGGTCGCCGCGGCGCCGGTCGCGGCCGGCGAGGCACGCCGAACCCGACGGTTCTCTCCCATCGTGGCCGCCATGGTCGTGATGGCCATCGGGGTCGCCTTCGCCGAAATCACCGCGTCGGAATGGAGCGCCGTCACCATGCGCGACGTGTTCTCGTTCAAGTTCTCGGGGGTCGCGACCGTGGTCTTTGCGTCGTCGATGCTGATCGCCCGACTCCTCGGTGATCACGTGGTCGAACGACTCGGCCCCCAGCGAATGCTCGACGCTGCGCTGGCTCTCGCCGTCATCGGTTTTGTGGGGATCATCGTGGCCCCGGTGGCGGCCGTGGCTTTGGTCGGATTCAGTATCTGCGGACTCGGGGTGGCCGTGATGTTTCCCCAGCTCTATGCGATGGCCGCAACCCTGCCCGGCGCATCCACCGGCTCGGGTCTGGGAGCGATGGGCGTCGGTCAGCGGGTCGGCTTCATGGCGGCTCCGCTCGTGGTCGGTTCGGTGGCCAACGCCAAGTCGCTTCGCTGGTCCTTTGCCGTGGTGGTCGCGATTGTGCTCGTCACGATCCTCAGCGCGCGTACTGTTCTGCACGGCAGCGTTGGTCATACGCGCACGGACTAGTTAGCCGGAAACGCTGCGGATCTCGTCGTGGAACATCCGCACGTGATCAGACATGAGTTTTTCGCACGAGTCGGCATCGCCGTTGCGAAGGGCGTCGAGCATGTCGGCATGTTCAGCCAACACGTCGTGCATCTCGAACGAATCTCGTAAGTACAGATACCAAACCCGCTCGCTCTGGGCGTAGAGCATGTCCAGCGTGTCGGTCAGGAAGCGGTTGGCGGCCGCCGCCCACATCAGCTCGTGGCATCGTCGATCAAGGGCCAGCGTTTCGACGGCAGTTCGTTGCTTCGTCGAGGGGTCGAGGACCGCAGCGAGCTCATCCCAAGTGGAACTATGGCCTCGTTGCGCCGCGAGCCGCGCCGCGTACGGCTCGATCACCTGACGGGTCTCGAACAGGGTGGCCAATTCGCCCACATCAATCGACGTCACAAAAACGCCTCGACGAGCGACGATCCGCACGAACTGCTCACGGGCCAAACGCTGAATCGCTTCGCGCACCGGCGTGCGGCTCACCCCCAGCTGTTCGGCCAGCGCAATCTCTTCCACGACCGAATCCGGAGGTAGTTCGAGGGTCACGATGAGCCGCTTGACCTTCGCATAGGCATTGTCGCTGAGGGACACGGTCGCCTACGATAGCCTCTGATATATCAGCCATCGTTCCGGCCGCCCGAGCCGGGGAAAAGGACATCATGAGCGAGTTCCCCACCAAGGCGAAGTGCGTCGTCATCGGGGCCGGCATCGTCGGTAACTGCCTGGTCGGCCATCTCGCCCGACTCGGATGGACCGACATCGTTCAGATCGACAAGGGCCCGCTCCCCAACCCCGGTGGCTCAACCGGTCATGCGTCGAACTTCATCTTCCCGACCGATCACAACAAGGAGATGGCGTTTCTCACCCTTGACTCGCAGGCGCAGTATGTCGCTATGGGCGTGAACAACGAGTGCGGTGGCATCGAGGTGGCTCGCGAGCCGCAGCGCCTCGAAGAGTTCAACCGCCGGATGACCTCGGCCAAGGCGTGGGGCATCGACTCTCGACTCATCACCACCGCCGAAGTGAAAGAACTCGTTCCGTTCATCAACGAAGACGTGATCCTCGGTGGCTACTACACGCCTTCCGTCTCGGCCGTCGATTCCCTTCGGGCCGGCACGCTCATGCGTGAAGAGGCGGTGGCCAAGGGTGCGCTGCAGGTATTCGCCACCACCGAGGTGCTCGACATCGAGACCGACGGGGTCTACGTGAACGCCGTAGTGACCAGCAAGGGCCGCATCGAATGCGAATACGTGGCCATCGCATGTGGGGTGTGGAGTCCTCGGATCGCCCAGATGGCGGGTGCCAACATCCCGCTGATCCCGGCCGTGCATCAGATGGCCGACGTTGGTCCAATCCAGGTTCTCGTCGAGTCCAACAAAGAGCTTGCCTATCCAATCGTGCGAGACATGGACACGTTCTGTTACGAGCGTCAGTCCGCCGGTTCGATGGAGGTCGGATCGTATGCACACCGACCGATCTTCCACCACCCGAACGACATCCCGTCGAACGAGGAGTCGGCGCTCTCCCCCACCGAGCTCCCGCTTACGATGGACGATTTCGATCCGCAGATGGAGCAGGCCATCGAGCTGATGGACATGCTCGGCGACGCCGAGATCAAGTACGCCATCAACGGTTTGCTGTCGCTCACTCCTGATGCGATGCCGGTTCTCGGTGAGTGCGTCGAGGTACGGAACCTCTGGTCGGCCGCGGCCGTGTGGATCAAGGAAGGGCCCGGCATCGCCCAGCTCGTGGCCGAGTGGATGACCTATGGCTATCCGAAGATGTGCGATCCGCACTCGTCGGACATCAGCCGCTTCTACCCGCACGAAAAGACCGAAATGCATGTGGAGGCGAGATGCGCCGAGCACTTCAACAAGACCTATGGCATCGTGCATCCTCGTGAGCAGTGGGCATCGCAACGCGACATGCGCCGCTCGCCGTTCTACGGTCGCGAAGAAGCACTCGGCGCGGTGTTCTACGACGCCCGCGGGTGGGAGCGTCCGCAGTGGTACGAGTCGAACGCACCGCTCATGGCCAAGTACGCCGACGTGTGCGAAGCCCGCGAACACGAGTGGGATGCCCGTTGGTGGTCGCCGATCATCAACGCCGAGCACATGCAGATGCGCGAGACCGTCGGCATGGTCGACCTCACCGCGTTTAACCAGCTCGACATCACCGGCCCCGGTGCCCTCGAACTCATGCAAAAGCTCAGCGTGAACCAGGTTGACGTCGCCGTGGGCCGCGGTGTCTACACGCCGTGGCTGACACCGCACGGTGGCTTCCGTGGCGACCTCACGATCCAACGTCTCGGGACACAGCACTTCCGGGTGGTCACCGGCGCGTTCGACGGTGGCCGCGACGAGTACTGGATCAAGCGCAACATGCCCCTCGACGGTTCGGTCACGTTCGAGAACAAGTCGACCAGCCTCTGCACCGTCGGAGTCTGGGGCCCGAACGCCAAGGCCCTGGTGGAGAAGATCCACACGCCGCAGCGCGGCGAGGGTGGGCTCGACAACGAAAGTTTCCCGTATGGCTCGGTGCTCGATCGACTGCTGGCCGGCATCCCGTGCACGATGTTCCGAATCTCGTACGTCGGCGAGTTCGGCTGGGAGATCACCACCAAGATGGAGCACGGCCTGAAGCTGTGGGATGCGCTCGCCGCCGCCGGTCAGGACCTCGGCGTGATCCCCGTGGGCATCGGCGTCTATGCCGTGACCGGCCGCATCGAAAAGGGTTACCGGCTGATGGGGGCCGAGCTCGAGAGCGAATATATGCCGCACGAGGCCGGCCTTGATCGCCCCAAGGTCAAGGCGGCCGACTTCATTGGCAAGAAGGCTTACGTGGCCGCTCGTGCCGTCGGAGCCAGCACAATCATGTGCACACTTACGATGGACGATCACACGTCGGCCAGTGGCATCAAGCGCTATCCGGTCGGCGGCAACGAGCCGATCGTGACCGCCGACGGGTCGCGCATTCTCGACGCTCACGGTCGAGTGTCTCGGGTGACCACGGCGGGTATGGGTCCGTCGGTCGGAAAGTATGTTCTGCTCGCCTACCTTCCTCCCGAGCATGCGGTGGACGGCAACCAGAACCTTCGCGTGATGTACATGAACGAGCTGTATCCGGTCACCGTCGCTCGCGCCGGGAGCACCCCGCTGTTCGATCCGACCGACTCACGGATGAAGGGCTGACTCGGATGAGCTCGCTGCGTATCGCCGTTTGCGTGAAGCGGGTACCGGCTCCGGGGTCTCGCATCAACGTGACGGCCGACGAACAGTCGGTGGATGCCGCCAACCTCGGCTTCACCACGTCACCACACGAGGAATGCGCAGTAGAAGCAGCGGTGCAGTTGGCCGAGGCTCACGGAGGTTCGGCCACGGTTATTACCCTCGGCCCGCCGGAGGCCGAGGAACAGTTGCGCTACGCCGCCTCGGTCGGCATCGGTAGTGCCGTGCTCGTGTCGGCCGCCGACGGTCTCAACTGGGACCCGCAGCGAACGGCAGCGGCACTCGCGGCCGCGATCGAATCGGTGGAGGCACGTGACGGCTCGTTCGATGTGATCCTGTTCGGCAACGAGTCGGCCGATGCCGGCGGATTCCAAGTGGGCATACGGGTTGCCCGTGCCCTTGGCCGACCGGTCGTCAACGGGGCGAAGGGAATCGACGTGGGCGATGCGTCGGTCACCATTCGCCGAGCCATCGACGCCGGCTTCGAGGTCTATGAGCTCCCCCGACCCTGCGTGATCGGCGTGAAGGAAGGCATCAACCTGCCTCGCTACCCCACGATGAAGGGCCGACTGGCGTCGAAGAAGGTCGCCGTCGACGTGATCGAGGGTTTGGGTGAACCCGGCGGTCAGGCCCGTGTGCGTTTGCATCGCCCGGCGGAGAAAGCCTCCTCCACGATTGTGCTCGGACACGGTCCGGAAGCGGCGTCGGCCGTGGTTGATCTCCTCGCCGAACTGGGAGTGCTCGCGTTATGAGTGCGAATGAAGTCATCGTGATCATCGAGCATGACCGGGGAACGATTGCCTCGGGTTCGCTGGAAGCGTTGACGGCGGCTCGGGCGTTGGGCGTGGACGTGGTCGCTGCGGTGTGCGGGGGGACGGATTCGCTGGCGGCGGCATGCGCGGGGTGTGGCGCGTCGGTGGTTGTCGACCTGGTGCACCCGCTCCTGGCTGACTACAACCCGCAGGCGTGGGGCGAGGCTGTTGCCCAGCTAGTGACCGAACGCGCACCGGCTGCCGTCGTGGCCTGCGGTACGGAGCGAGGCAACGAAACACTTGCTCATGCGGCGGCGTCGCTCGACCTGCCGATGGTGGCCAACGTGCTCCGTCTCGACGGTTCCGGCGGAGCATCATGGGCGCTCACGCGGGTGCAGTGGGGCGGCTCGCTCCTCGAAGACGTCACGCTGAACGCACCGGTGAAACTGGTATCGATCAGCCATCACGCGGTGGAGATGCAACCGTTGGCGGTGGCGGAGCAACGGGTCACGTTTGTTCCGGTGCTGGAAGATGCGTTGGCGTCGGGCATCGTTCGTGATCGCGTCGTTCGGGAGAGCGGCGTGACGTTGACAACGGCACCGGTCGTGGTGGGCGGTGGCCGCGGGGTTGGATCGCCCGAAGGTTTTGCCCCGCTCGAAGAACTGGCTTCTCTCCTCGGTGGCGTGGTCGGATGCTCACGAGCCGTGACCAACAACGGGTGGCGCAATCACACCGATCAGGTCGGCCAGACCGGCACCCGCATCGCCCCGGACATCTACTTCGCCTGCGGCATCTCCGGTGCCATCCAGCACTGGGTCGGGGCTATGGCATCAAAGAAGATCCTCGCCATCAACACCGACAAGGACGCCAACATGGTGACTCGCGCCGACTACGCAGTGATCGGCGATCTCCACCAGGTCATCCCGGCGATCAGCGAGGAAATCCGCCGTCGTCGCAACGCATAACGCCGCGAAGCTTTCAGGCTCGGGCCGCCGGGGATTCGGTTGTCAAGGGACGGGGTGACCGCTCGTCGATGGTCGGGTCTGCAGGGGCGGACGAGCTTGTTCCAAGCGTTAACGGTGGACGAAGCGGCCGCTAGGCGGCGTGGCGGAGGACGGGCGGCCCGGTGGTCTGCACGGCCCCGTCGGGATAGGTGACAGTGACGGTCCGGTCGGGTCCAAGGCTGAGTTTCCAGCCGCCTTCGTGGACGAGGTGGTGATGGCGACTGCACAACGGGAGAAGGTTGGCAAAGTCCGTCGGTCCCCCGTTCTCCCAGTAGGTCACGTGATGGGGTTGGCAGTGGTCGAACTTGACCGCACATCCGTAGACCGCGCACGTGGCGTAGAGCCCGCGCAGTGCGCGGAGTTGGGCCCGGTTGGCGAGCCGAGTGGTCCGGTCCAGGTTCAACTCACCCGGGGCGTGGAGGACAACACCGTTCATCACGATGACTGGATGCACATCGGCTCGGCGGAAGAGTTCTTCCAACGTCTTGGCCGGGAGTTCGACCGGGATGCCCCAATCAACAACCGGTTTCCCGCCGTTCGCTTCGATCGTGGCTCTTCTCGTGTCGAGCACGACGACGATTTCGGGTCGACCGAACCGTGACAGCCCGTTGCGGGTGAAGCTCGACCATTCATCATCAGGCTCGATGTCGGGCTCGTCGGCCGCTTCGTCGGCCGCTTCGTGCGCACCGCCGCGCCGTCCGGCGGTGAGGCACAGCAACGCCAACGCCCGCAGGTGATCTTGTTTCAAACCCGGATCGGTCGGACAGGTGGAAGGAGTCCGCTCCGCAAAACAACGCCGCCATGGCGGCGTTGAGACGGCCGTTAACAACACACCACTTAAGGGATCGAATGAACCGGAGATCCGAAGCATCCCGTTTCGTTTGTCCGTCCAGGTCCGGAGCGCCGTTTCGCGTCGTTGTTGCTCGAACCGACTGACTCCGCCGTCGTTCTCGATGGCCCGCGCCGCCTTGTCCAACATTCTGGCTAACTCGTCAGGTGTCGCTTTGGCGGCGACGGCCTCACCAACCAGTTCCGGCAACGCGTCACCGAACTGCGACGCGTGTTCGGCACGAACCGTGCGCATCACTTTCGCCACCGCATCGACATGCGCACCGTGGATTCCGCCCGACCGCAACGGCTCCGTCAGCGAGCTAACTCCGGCAAGGGTCGCCGCTCGCTCGAACACAGTGTTCCCCGCACGGCCGTGTCGACGCGTAGCCGCCGCGAGATCGGCCGGCGCAGTGACCGACAACTCGTGAAGACGCCGCGCCGCGTTGATCTCGGCGGAATCAAACATGCCCCGCCACCGCTGCAACTGCGACAGAAACGACAGCACCCCAACCTTGTCCCGGATAGCGAAGTCCAGGTCGCAAAGATCGCCGATGATCTCGTTGGCGGGCCCGAATTCCATGAGTCAAGTATGTCGAGGGGGGTGTGACAATTTTGGGTCTGCAGGAAAGGTTTTGGGAATTCCTTTGAATCTTCCCGTCCACCATGGCGACGATAGAAGTTGGCGACTCGGCGGTTGTGTTTTTCCGTCTCCAAGAACACTGCTCGGGCGCCCGCCGACCGGGCCTCGGCCAAGGCGTGGTCCAGAAGCATTCCTCCGTTTCCCGAACTCCGATCCTGCACGTAGATCTCGTCGAGGATGCAGTCACGACCGCCCGACTCGAGTGAAAAGCTCCACGTCACAACGGCGTAGCCATCGACAGCGAGGCGATCGTTCACGGAGAGCCAGACCTGACCGTGCGTGTCATCAGCCAAGAGCGAATCCAACGCACGATCAACGTGATGTTCGTCGTAGTGGTGCCGGTCGATCGCGTAGAACTTACGAATCAGCCCATGGACCGCGGCTCGATCGGCAACTCCCGCCCGTCTCACGCAACGAACTCCTGCGATAACTGGTAACTCGTTCATACGTTCGCCCGCTGCGACCAGTAGTAGCGGGCCTGGCGGGCACGATGGGCACAACCCTCGTGGCAAAACCGACGCTTGTGGTGGTGCTGGACGAAGAACATCGGACAGTCCGGACCATCGCACTGTCGCACCCGCTCAAGATTCGGCCCGGCGACGAACGAAGCGGCTTCGATGGCAAGGAACGAGCGTGCGGCGGCGAACCCTCGTCCCGTTGATTGCACCGCCGCCGACGGCCTCGCACCTTTGGACCAAGACAGGACGTAGCGGGCGCCCACGTCACCGATGCCGGCGTTCAACGCGGCAACCGCTTGAGTTGGCACATCAACGGGTCGACCGGACGTACGGGCCTGAGTTACTGCGGTCAGGATCCCGTGAACGGCATCGCGGATCGTCCGCAATTCATTGCATCGCTCCTGACTCAGATGTCGAGGGATGGGCGACGGCGAGCCGACAGCAACGAGGTCGAACCACGTGACGACCGATGGCGAGGTAGCCAGAAAGTCAGTCTCGTAGCCCGGTCGGAGATACAGGGTGTTGGCGAACTCAACCGGCAACGGCTCGCCGACGATCGGAAACTGCTCTGCCTCTTGGTCCATAGCCTGACGCTATCAGCACACTCAAAGCGTCAGCATCCCGAAGCGACTTCTGCTACGGTCCCAATCTCAACCGAGTGATCGACGAGGACCGCAATGACCACGCAACTCAGCATCCGCCCGGCCGTGCTCGCCGACTGCGAACCCATCAGGACGCTGGCCGTCGGCAACGGTATGTTCGCCGCTGACGACATGGATGGGTTCAACGAGATGATGGGCGGCTACCTCGACGGGACGCTGGTTGGCCATGCATGGATCGTCGCCGAGAATGACCACGGGGCCACTGTTGGTAGCGGCTACTACGCCCCCGAGCCCTTCGCCGATCGAATGTGGAACTTGTACTTCATCGCCGTCGATCCGGGTCGCCACCGCGACGGGACCGGGGGCGTCATCATCGACTGGGTCGAACAAACCCTTCGCGACCTCGGCCCCGACGTCGCCCGCGTGCTCATCGTCGAAACCTCGAGTCTCGACCAATACGCCCAGGCTCGTTCGTTCTACGCCAAGAAGGGCTTCGACGAAGAGGCCCGCATCCGAGACTTCTACGGCCCGGGCGACAACAAGGTGGTGTTCTGGAAGTCGCTGACCACCAACGCCTAGCGCGACCGGCGCCGCGACAGACTGAGGGCATGGATCTCCTCGACATCGTTGACCTCGCCCGGTACCCCCTCGACGATCCGACGGCTGAGAAGTTCCGTGCCGTCGTTGAGCAGGCCCGCCGAGAACTCGCCGATGTGGGGGCGTGCGTGCTCCACGGATTTGTTCGGCCCGGCGCCGTTGCTCGCATTGTGAGCCGGGTCGAACCGAAGGAGCCACTGGCCTTTCACAAGACGAAGCAGCACAACGTCTACCTCGAAGCCGACGATCCAAACTTCGCCCACGATCATCCGCGCAATGCCAAGGAGACCACCACGTCGGCAACGCTCGGGTTTGATCACCTAGGCGATGTCGAGGAGATCGTCACCCTTTACAACTCCCCGGCGTTTGTCAGATTCGTAGCGAGCGCACTCGACTATGACCATCTGTACCCATACGAAGATGCCGTCTCCCCCGTCAACGTTCTCTTCTACCGCCCCGGAACGTCGCTCGGATGGCATTTCGACAACGCCAGTTTCACGACCACATTGATGCTGCGTGAAGCCGACAGTGGTGCGGCGTTCGAGTACGTTCCGTTCCTCCGAAGTGACTCCGACCGCGCCTTCGAAGCCGTCACCGCCTTGCGCTCCGGGGATCGGTCCGTGATCCGCACTCTCGAACAGGAGCCGGGCACACTTGTCCTCTTCAAGGGCTCACGAACCATCCACCGAGTCACCGCAATCGAGGGACCGACCACGCGACTCCTGGCCACCATGACGTATGCGCCAGAACCTGGGGCCCGCCTGTCAGCGGTGAACCAACAGACCTTCTATGGACGAGTCACCGACACGGAGATTCGCGATTGAGGGCGCGGCCGGATGCGGTCACGGCCGAACGTGATGACGAGAGCGGCAACCCCAAGATGGGCCGCCGTCATCGTCCAGAACACTGCGTCGTTGCCGACAACTCGGTAGATGACACCAACACTCACCGATCCGAGGATCGCACCGATGCCGGTGAGCAACATGAGGTGGCCACCGGCACTCGGCATCTGGTCAGCGACCAGATGGTCATTCGTCTCGGCGCCATAGAGCGAGTACTGGGTGTAAGTGAGCCCGCCGAGGACGAACACGCCGACCAACGGGACACTACCTCGGACCGGACCAAACGCTCCCCCGGCCGCCACGATCGCCGAGGCAAGCGTCAGCATCAACATGACTCGCGGGCGCGACGATCGATCCGACCAGCGGGTCACGGGCCACTGCACGAACAGTGGACCAAGAGTTCCAAGAGTGACGAAGACCGACGTGCGTGAAGGCGAATACCCCGACCGCGTTGCCCACACCGCAAGTGAGCTTATGAACGCAGCATTGGCGATCGACGTGACAATCGCGCTCGATGTTCCCAGAGGGGCGCGTCGGACGAGATCTGCTAAGGAGATGTGATGCTCGTGGCTGGCCGTTGCCGCTCGAGGTTCAGGCAGCCGACGCGCCACTATCGCACCACCGATCGAGAGAAGTCCGGCGACGATGAATGGCGCAGATGCGCTGGTGCCGGTGACCAAGACGATCAGCGAACCCGAAGCGAACGACACCATCATCGTCGCAAGGTAGATCCCGAGGACCCGCGCCCGGTCGGTGTTGGCCGTGGAACGATTAAGCCAGCTCTCCACGACCACGTACATCGACGCAAAGCAGTAGCCGATCACTCCGCGCAGCACCACCCAAAATACTGGTGACACCCTGAGTGGAGCGGCGAACGACGTGGCGGCAAGAAGAACGCTGAGGACACCAAATGTCACTGCTGTTGACGTTCGCCGTACGAGCTTCGCCGCGGTCTGCGAGCCGACGAGAAAACCGAGGTAGTACGCACCGACAACAATCGCCGTGACCGTCGAGCCGAACCCGGCCTTCGTCGAACGCACGCTGAACAGCATGAGCAACAGACCGTTTCCCGAACAGGCGAGCGCGAGGCCGCCGAGCAGGCGCCATCGAGCACTCACGATTTCGTCGGCCATCGCCAGCCCTACGTGTTCAGCAGATCCACGGGACCAGCGACGCCGGCATGATTCGCTCGAAGCCGATGGCTGTACCACTCGACGAACTGGATCACGCCTTCCTCTTCGACCGGCGCATAGGGCCCGGGACGATACGCCGGCGACGTGACGCCCTGATGGGTGCGCTCGACCAGCGCCGTGTCCTGTGCGTTGGTCGCCAGCCAGACCTCAGTGAGCGCGCCGAGGTCGTAGTCCTGACCTTCCACGGACCCTTCCGGCACCAGCCACGTGGTCGTTAGTTCTGTCTCCGTTGGACTGAGAGGACGAACTCGAAAGGTCACGGCGTGATCGGCCACAAAGTGGTTCCACGTGGAGGGGTAGTGATACCAAAGCACGTCGCCAACATTTTGCGCCGGCAGGCCCGAGAATCGCTTCGTCACGGCCGCTCGACCGCTCATCGTCATCGACTCGGCATCTCGGTCGAACGACAGTCGCATAACTCGGTACTGCCAATCGGGCGCCGAGCGAAACGCAGCTGGCAGCCCCAGCGCCTCACAACTATCGACGAACGTCTGCAGCCGAGCGATACCCGACGATGAACCGCCACCGGAGTGCAGCGGCTCGCTGGAGAACGACACGCACAGCTCTGGATGGTGCGATCGGCAGTGATAGCACTCGCGGTTGTTCTCCCAGACAAGCTTCCAATTGCCCCGCTCGATGACCGTCGACCGATGAGCGATGACGGCCCGGCCGAGATCGAACGGAGCCAGATACGGCTCGACCATGGCCCGGAGTTCGTTTACCGGCGGAGCGACGTCGCCAACACAGGCGTACACCAGACCGCCGATGGTCACGCAGTGCGCCTCGGCCAAGCCGAGCTCGGCCGGGTCAGCGTCGGGCGCCTCACGAGCTCGGGCGAAGGCGCCGCCGAGATCGTATGACCACTGATGATATGGACAAACGAACCGTCGGGCCACGGATCCGGACGCCTGATCACAGACAACAAATCCGCGGTGTCGGCACACGTTGTGGAGGGCCCGGATGACCCCATCAACGCCCCGGACGACGATGAGGGGGAATCGGCCGACGGATACCGTGATGTACCGTCCCGGCGCGTCGAGTTCGCACTCGTGCCCGACGAAAACCCACTCGCGATGCCACAGAAAGTCGAGCTCTTGCTCGAACACGTCAGCGTCGAGATACATCTCCCGGGTCAGGGAATACCCGGCCCGCTGACGCTCCACCAGGGAAAGAATGTCCATGCCGTCTCCGACCCGTGCTCAGGCGGGTTCGCCGACGAGGATCAACCGGTGAACTCGTAGCGAAGGCATAGGAGCAGTTTCACACGGCATGGTTCCCACGTTAGGACACGAGGCCCAGCTGGCTTTGGTGCTTCCATCCAGTCGGCGAGACTGGATATGTGAGCAATTCCCGAACCCGCCGACTACACCTCGGAGTCGACACTGGAGGCACGTTCACCGACGCCGCCGTGCTCGACGGCGTCACCCATGAGGTCCTGGCCACGGCAAAGGCCCTCACCACCAAGGACGACCTGTCCATCGGCGTCATCCGGGCCATCTCGGGGGCCGTGGCGGACCTACCGGAGGGTCTTGGGTCCGTTGACATCACCCTCGTTTCCGTTTCGACCACGCTGGCCACCAACGCCGTGGTGGAAGGGCACGGCGACCGAGTTGCGGCCGTGTTCATCGGCTTCGACGACGACATGACGGAGCGGACCGGCGTGGATCGCGGCTTTCCGGACACCCCGATCATTCGGGTGGCCGGTGGACACGATCATGGCGGCAATGAGCGCACCCCGCTTGATGAGGAGTCACTTCGCCGCGCCTTGGGACTCCTCGATCCATCCGTACGCGCGCTTGCTATCTGCTCAGCATTCGCAACGAGGAACCCTGAGCACGAGCATCGGGCCCGCGCACTCGCCGAGGAATCAACGGACCGGCCGATCACCATCTCGAGTGAGTTGTCATCGAATCTCGACGCGCCGAGGCGAGCCCTGACATCTGTCCTGAACGCTCGACTCATCGGACGGGCATACGCGCTCATCGGCTCCGTTCGCGAGGCAATGGCAGACATCGGACTCGACGTTCCCCTCATGCTCGTCAAAGGCGATGGGACTCGGGCCCTTGCTTCCACGATTGCCACCCGGCCGATTGAGACGGTGTTGTCGGGGCCGGCGGCGAGCATGGTCGGTGCGGCGTGGCTGAGCGGACTCGACGATTTCATCCTCTCGGATATCGGTGGGACCACCACCGACGTGGGCGTAATGATGAGCGGTCGTCTCGCCCTTCGGTCCGAGGGCGCCGAGGTCGGCGGGTGGCGGACCATGGTCCCAGCGGGTGATCTTCGAACGATCGGACTCGGCGGCGACTCCGACGTGACCCTCCATGGTCGAAGCATTGTGATCGGCCCCGGGCGCGTGGTGCCACTCTCCCTCGCGGCGTCGCAGTCTCCCGAGGTCATCGGGCTTTTGGAAGCCGATCTCGCCGACGAACGCACGGGAGGTGCTTCACACGGACGGTTCGTCCTCCTGCCGTCGCGTTTGTCGGAGCGACCCGCGGTCGGTCACGGCGAGCTCACCGGCCCGGAATTGGCGATGCTGCAACGCATTGGCACGCAGGTCCGGTCGATGCGTTCGATACTCGGCTCGTCCCGTGACGCCCGGACCCTCGATGGACTTCGCCACGCGGGCCTTGTCCAGGTGTCAGCCTTCACGCCGACCGACGCCGCCCACGTGCTTCACCGCCAGGCCACGTTCGATCGCCCCGCCGCCGTGCTGGGGGCCCGTCTGCTCGCCCGGTTTCGCGACATGGCGCGCCCGAGCGACGACGACGTTCACGCTCTGGCGACCGACGTCTGGAGGGAGACGGTTCGGGCATCGTGTCGGACAGTGCTCGACGCGGCCTTCGCCGCCGGTCCCCTCGGAACAACCGATTCGCTGGCTTCCCCGTTGATCGAGTCGATCTGTCGGGGCGAACCGCAAACCGGTCTCGTACATGTGCATATGACACCGACGGTTCCGATTGTCGCGGTCGGTGGTCCGGCCCCCGTGTTCTACGACGAGGTGGCGCAACGGCTTGGAACTGAGGTTGTCTATCCGCCGCATTGGCGCGTCGCAAATGCCGTCGGTGCCGCCACGGGAGTGATCAGTGCCACCGTTGTCGTTGTTGTGGAGTCGATCAGCGATGGAGATTGGGGAGTGCATGGCCCGACCCGCGAGCGGTACGGCCATCCTGGTGAGGCGGTGTCTCGGGCTCGGTCGATGGCGACCGACGAAGCATTGCGGCTCGTGGCCGAGCGAGGTGGCACAGCTCCGCTGCTGACCGTCACCGTGAAGCGCATCGTTCTTCCCGGTTTTGACCCCGAGGGCGACATGGGGCTTCTCAGCGCCGAGGTGCGGGCGGAGGCGTCCGGCTCGCCCGCTGTCTCCAACGCAACGGTCAGCTGATTCGGTACTGCTCCAGCGCGTTGAAGTCGGGCTCCACGCCGAAACCGGGACCCTCGGGTGGTCGAATCGTCCCGTCGGCGGCGATCAGCACCGGGGCAGACAGCAGCCAGTCACGACGGTCGGGCAGCCAGGAAGGATCGTCGTAGGGAACCTCGACAAAGGGCACGTTCGAATATCCAAGTGCTGCGTGCAGATTGATCACGAGGCCGAAGCCGTTCGACCACGTGTGCGGCGACCACGACCGACCGCAGAGCTCGGCCATGGCGGCGATGCGACGACAGCCCCCGATACCTCCGGTGAGCACCACGTCGGGTTGCAGCACATCGATGCCCCCGCGAAGAATCAGGTCGCGGGCCTCAGCCAAATTGCGGACCATCTCTCCCCCGGCCAACCGGAGATCCGTACGCGCACGTAGCGTTGCCCAACCGTCGACATTCCAGGTGTCGAGCGGCTCCTCGAACCAGTAGACGCCAAGCTTCTCGAGTTCGCGTGCACATTGAATCGCCGTGGCTACGTCCCAGCGGGGTGATGTGTCACCTTCCATTCGCCATCCCTGGTTGGCGTCGACCATCAACTCGAAACGAGGACCCACCGCATCTCGCACCTGGTGAAGTACCGCCAGGTCGTCGCGCCAGTCAGCGTGATGGAAACGGATCTTCATCGCCCCGACCCCGGCCGCCTGCAAGAGCAGTGCCCGCCGCACCCGCTCGTCGACCGAGGCTAACTCGCCGGACGAAACGTAGGCCCGCAGGGACTCGTTACGGCCACCGAGCAGCTTCCAAACCGGGAGGCCGGCGGCCTTCCCGGCAATGTCCCAGACTGCGCACTCAAGCACCCAGGGACGCGACCGATGAAAGTCCACCGTTTCACACACCTGACGAACAACCTCGGTCCGCAATGGGTCCAGCCCAACGAGGTGCTTGGCCAGAACTTCGACATCGGGCAGCGTGTCGCCCGATGCGTAGCCCGTGAGTCCCTCATCAGTATGCACACTGATGATCTCAGCATGTTGCTCCGTCCGAGGGATGGGATCCCAAGCCGCCCGAAACGGTGGGTCGAGTGGATAGCGATAGCGCTTCACGGAGATAGCGGAGATCTTCAATGCGCAGCCGTTCGGTCGGTGGACCTGCGACGATAGCGAAGCCCACTATGACCGCCGACCCGTCTCCGACCGCCCAGCGGATTCTCGTCATTGCCTGTGGCGCGCTTGTTCGCGAGTTGCGAGTGGTCCTCGGACAACTCGGCTCAGACACCGTCGAGGTGGAGACGATGTACCTGCCGGCCAACCTTCACAACCGTCCGGAGCAGATTCCGGGCCGGGTCCGGGCGATCATCGACGCGCGTTCGCACGAGTTCGACCGTGTGCTGGTGGGATACGCCGACTGCGGAACGGGAGGTCTCCTCGACACCGCCCTCGAAGGCACCGATGCGGTCAGGATTCCCGGCGCGCACTGCTACGAGTTCTTCGCCGGCGCCGACGTCTTTGCCGCATGGCACGAGGAGGAGCTCGGAACCTTCTACCTCACCGACTTCCTCGTCCGAAACTTCGAGGCGCTCGTCATCAGCGGCCTCGGCCTGGACCGTCACCCCGAACTGCGCGACATGTACTTCGGGAACTATCGACGCGTGTTGCTCCTCACCCAGAGCAACGACCCCGAACTGATCCCGCTCGGTCGGGCTGCGGCCGCACGGCTCGGCCTGGACTTCGAGCACCACCACGTCGGACTCGGACCATTTGCGAACGCGATCGACGGGATGGCGCACTAGCGGAGATGCGTTCCGGCGCAGAGCCGGGTTACGTTCGACCCATGACCTTCTCCTCGGCCAACGACGCCGCGTACGGCATCCGGCGCCAGCGCATCGCAACGAACGGCATCGAGCTCGATGTCCTCGAATCCGGACCGAACGACGGACCGCTCATTGTGTTCGCTCACGGCTTCCCTGAGTCGGCCTGGTCATGGCGACATCAGCTCAAGGCCATGGGTGACGCCGGCTGGCACGCCATCGCGCCGGACCAGCGGGGTTACGGACGGTCGAGCAAGCCGAGCGAGGTCGAGGCGTATTCGACCGACCACCTCGGCGGTGACCTGCTCGGTCTCGTTGACCATTTCTCCGGACCCGGCGCCTCGGCGGTTTTTGTTGGCCACGACTGGGGTTCGTTCCTGGTGTGGGACCTCGCCCGTGAGCATCCTGGCCGGGTGCGGGCCCTCGTCAATATGAGCGTGCCGTTCGTCGACTGGCCGGCCAAACCTACGGGCATCTTCAAGGCGATCCATGGAGACAACTTCTTCTACATCCTCTACTTCCAGGAGGTCGGAGTGGCCGAGGCGGAACTCGATCCAAATGTCGAGCGATGTCTCAAGGGCATTCTGTGGGTGGCCTCGGGCGACGGGTATCCCGCCGCAAGGTCTGAACCGCGTAAGGCGGCAGGGACCGGGTTCCTCGACGCCATGGCCACCGTTCCCCCCGGCCCGCTCCCCGCGTGGTGCACCGATGACGATCTCGCGCTCTACGTCGACTCGTTCGAAGCAAGCGGATTTTTCGGCCCGGTCAGTTGGTACCGTAACCTCGACCGGAACAATGCGCGCGTACAATCTTCGCCCATATCGGCGATGACGATGCCCTGTTGGTTCATCGGCGGCAGCAGGGACCTCGTCATTGCCAACGACCCGAACTTCGAAGATCGCAACCGTCTCGTGCCTGGCTACCGCGGCATGACGATCATCGACGGCGCCGGTCACTGGACCCAGCAGGAGCGCCCCGTCGAGGTCAACGCCGCTCTCCTCGGCTACCTCGCCGAGCTGTAGGCGCGCCCGCTGGGCGCAAGCGCATCCCACATCGGCGCAAACGGCATCCCAGATACGGGAAAACGGGTCGACACACAGGCGAAAATGGGCGATCTGGGATGGGGAAACGCCCGGTCTGGGATGGCGGAAGCGCGCCAGCCGGGCCAGATGTCAGCTTTCGTGGCGACGGCCGCGGGTGCGAGTGCTGATGGCCGCTCCCGGCAGCGAGTTCACCATGGGGCCGATCTGCGCCACGATCTCGTCGACCGTCGGACGCGCCTGCGGGGCGTACGAGTCGATGGCCACCCGCATCGCCGCGAGATGGTCGGGCGAGGTGCCGCAGCAGCCGCCGATGATCGAGGCGCCGCCGGCGATTGCTAAGCGCGCGTAGTCGGCCATCAGTTCTGGTGTTCCTGAATACACCGCTTCGGTGCCGACGAACTTTGGAATGCCACAGTTACCCTTGAGGATGAAGGTCTGCTCGGGCGAGCTTTCCGACATATAGAGCAGCGACACGAGGATGTCCGACGCGCCCACGCCGCAGTTCGACCCCATGCCGAGCGGCGGGACCGAGAGACCTTCGAACAGGCCGGCAAGTTCGCTCGGGAGCACGCCCATCATCGTTCGACCGGCGGTGTCAAAGGAGACCGTGGCGGTATACGGCATCCCGGCGTTGATGGCCGCCTGCGCCGCGGCACGGACTTCCTCAACCGCGGACATCGTCTCGATCCAGATCACGTCGACGCCTCCGTCGCGCAGGCCCTCGATCTGCTCCTGGAATGACGCAACGGCGATGTCCGGCGTGAGCGCCCCGAGAGGATCAAACAACTCCCCCGTTGGACCGACGGAACCGGCCACAACTACAGGACGGTCGGCCTCGTCGGCCACTTCCCGAGCGAGACGAGCGGCGAGCATCGCCAACTCGCGAACACGGTCCTGGGCTTTATGCAGCTTGAGACGCTGGGCGGTGCCGCCGAAGCTGTTCGTCAAAATGACGTCAGAACCGGCGGCAATGAAGTCTCGGTAGAGACCCTGGACCCGGTCGGGGTGATCGATATTCCAGAACTCCGGCGGCTCCCCTGACGTCAGACCCATTTGGAAGTAGTTCGTGCCCGTCGCCCCGTCGGCGAGAAGGGGTTTGCCGAGGGCGAGAAGGTCAGCGAGAGAAGAACGCACGTCCCATTCTCGCCTATTGGCATCGGTCAGCGTGTCGAGCCGACCAGCTGCGCGATTGCCAACTCCCAACGACGATCACACGATGCCCGAGAGCGACCCAGCCAGCCGGCGGCCTCCTGCAGCGCCAGACCCTGAACGGTCGCGAGGGCAACATGGGCGGCGTCGACCGGGTCGGCATTGATGGCCCCGGACGCAACGCACCGACGCACCACGCGGAGCAACACTCGGCGACTCGTGTCGGCGGCGGCAATGTCGGACGGTGTGGGCTGGAAGTCGGCGAACGGCTCTGTGAACATGACCTTGGTCAGGCCCGGATGAGCACGGGCGAACGCTCGATAGGAACGGACCAGGGCGGCAAGGTCGGCCCGCGCGTCGGGGGTCACGGCGACCGTCGCCAGCGCAGCGGCCAGTTGACGGAACCCAACGAAGAAGAGCTCGCGGACGAGCCCGGCCTTGTCTCCGAACAACTCGTAGATCGCGGGAACCGACGTGCCGGCATCATCGGCGACGTGCTTGGTCGTGAACCCCTGCACCCCACGTTGGGCCAGCGTCGTCTGGGCGGCGACAATCACTCGATCACGCAGTTCGGGTGTGCGCTGTCGTGGACGTCCCACGACAGCTACTGGGCGAGCGGGTAGTCGTGCTCGATCCCGGCGCGGACGGTGGCAATCAACTCGCTCCGCATCAGACGCTTCGTGCCCTGGTACGCACGACGATCGAGCGCCGCCAGTCGGGTGGCCACGTCGGTGGCGTGTTCGACTGTTCGTTCCGCACTAACTACCTCGTCGAGAAAGCCAGCCGTGACCGCTCCCTCGGGAGTGAAGATCTCGGCAAGGGCAATCGCTCGCGTCTGCGCAGCCGATGCCAGCCGGTTTTGCAAGATCGCCAGTGCAGGTGTCGGCATGGTCAGTCCGATGGCAACTTCATTGGCGCCGATCTTGAACGCACCCTCGGCACCAACGCGGTAGTCGGCGGCGCAGAGCAGGAACGAAGCCATCGCCAGACCATGGCCAGTACAGGCCGCCACGACCGGAGCCGGGAAGTCGAGCAGACGGGCAGCAAGCTCAAACCCACCGCGGAGCATGCCAATCGTTTCGTTGTCGAGTCGCTTCAGCACTTCGAGATCGAACCCGGCGGAGAACATCCGCGCACGACCAGCGAGAACGAGCACGACCTCCTCTGCTTCCGCCTGATCGAGCGCCTCGTTCACGGCCAGCACCATGCGAGGGGACATCACGTTCGCCTTCCCGTCATCCATCGTGACGGTGCCGATGGCCCCGGTGCGTTCGTAGGTGACGATGTCGCTCATGCGAATACCTTCATTTCGTAGCGGACTTTCGAAATCACACTACAGAACTTGCCTTTGATTCGACAAAGCCAATAGCGCGCTCTCGTTCTCGCGTTGGTTGCGCACCACGATCAACTCGGCTGATGGTGCGTGCTCAGCGACCGCCGCAAGGATCCGGGGGCGATACACCCGACGCCACGTAAGGAGCCAGCGCCAAAAGTCGCGTCCCTCTCGTGATCTACGAACTGCCCGCCAGGCACACACGCGAGTTGGTAGGTCGAAGAGCACCACGGCATCGGCGAAGGCCAAACGTGTGTCGAGCACGTCGTAGGGGCCAAGGTCGCCATCGAGAATCCACGAAGGCTGATCGGCCAGCGACGTCTGGACCGCCCGCCACTCGTCGGGTGGCTTCGGCTGGAGATCAGCCGACCAAAACTCTGCGTCGAGCTCCGTTCGGGGAAGTCCGGCCAACTCGGCCAGTAACCGAGCGAACGTTGATTTCCCCGAGCCGCCATTGCCGAGAACGACGATGCGTTGGTGCTCCCGGACGCTCATCGACCGAGTTGGTGCTTTCGAGGCGAGGCACAGGCCATGCACGACGTGGCCGCGGGCTGCACCGCGAGGCGTTCGTCCCCGATCGGCTGGCCACAACCCTGACAGTTGCCGTAGGAGCCGTCGTGAACCCGAGCGAGGGCGAGTTCCAGTTCGGCCACATTGGCGCGAGTCATGCTGATCACGGCATCGACCTGTGCTCGTTCGAAAGCGATGGTCGCGCCTTCCGGATCGTGCTCATCGTCGGTCGCCACTTCTTTCGATGCTTCGACCACGGCATTGAAGTCACCCGTCAGTCTGGTGATCTGCCGCACGGCACGAGCATGTTCGTCGCGCAGCCGCGCCTCATGATGATTGAACATGTCGCCTCGCTCCGACTCGTGGTAATTCAGCAGTCTGACCCAGGGCCCGTCGAGGTTGCATCATTCGACGGCGGTCCCCTCGAGCTCGACCGTGAGGGTCGCAATGGCCAGGCGTGTCGCCCCGACTGCCTTGTCAACGCAGTGCGGTTGACATTCAAAATACTTAGTCGGTCGTGCAGCGGGGTAGGAGACTTACTTGATGCTGGTGATGATCGACTTGGATAACACGCTCGCCGATCGGGAAGGGGCGGCGTCCGCCTGGATTAGGGAATTCTCGCTCGAGAACTCGCTTCCCGCAGACGCGGTCGATTGGTTCATGGAGGCCGACCAAGATGGCTACGCGCCGCGCCGCTCGGTGATCGATGGGCTCCGACAGCGTTACGGACTGGAGCGGAGTACTGACGGATTGCTGGCGATCTACCAGCGAAGGGTGGTCGAGTTCGTCGAGGTGTGCGCCGGCGCGT
>JANLQX010000117.1:0-7402 GCA_031368095.1 Actinomycetes bacterium
CCTCGATACGGGCGATCGCCGCAGTAACCGACGCATCGTCGGTTACATCGAGCTGCACGAAGCGAGCGTCGCCGATCGCCGGGGTGATACTGGCGACCGCCTGTTGTCCACGCTCGGCGTCACGAGCGCCCACGTACACACGTATCCCTTCCGCGGCGAGGTGGGCAGCGATGGCCTGGCCGATGCCCTTGTTCGCCCCGGTGACCAGTGCGACTCGTGGAGTTGTCATGGCGCCAGTCTGCCGACGAATGACGGCGCGACTTCTTTCACTGCGTTCCGCCTGAAGGTACGGAGTGCACAACGTTCGCGCGGAGTTTGGTGCGAGCGACCACGCATCCAATCGTGAGGCCGAGCGCTTCGAGGATCGGAGGGCGACCTTGCCGAAATGCGGGCCGGGCACGCCACGTGACCGTTCTGATCGCCCGCTCGCTATACGACGACATCGGTGACTCCGGCGCCGCCACCCGTCTTGGACGGGCGCACGCCGGTGAGGTTCAAGCCCGCCTGCACGAGGCCGACGCGGCCGCAAGAGGCGTCGATATTGGCCCCCTCCTCGCCTCCGGGGACCGGGCCGAGGCGGTGGGCGTCGGCAACGGCGACCGTCGGCACGCCGTTCCAATGGGTGTCAAGCCTTCGGACCGGATTCATGGACGGCATCGCGGAGTGCGCCACGATCACCGCGGCGAACTGATGCGGTCTCTTGCCTTGTCGATCGGCCGGATCTACAATGCACTCATGAGCACTACAACTACCGTCAGAGTCTCGAGTCGGGGCCAGATGAGTTTGCCGGCGGCGGCTCGACATAGGTGGGGCGTGGAAGGTGGCGGGGAGATCGGTGTGATCGATCTCGATGGGGCGCTACTCCTCGTCCCCGGAGGGATCGACGCGGCCAAGAAGGCACTTCGAGCGGCGATAGCGAATGGGCGTTACGAGCGTGCCGTGCGGGCCATTGACGATGCCGATTTGTCGAACTAAACCCCGCTCGCACCGCCATGGGGCCGCTTCTTCTGGACGATCGCCTCTTACTTGACCACTTGCTCGGTAGTGGCTCGACCGGTTTACGAAACCTTTCCCGTCGACGCCCGGTCGCCACGACAGGGCTTTGGTACTACCGCCTCTGTCATGCCATCCGCTCCGACATCGTTGTTGGCGCGCTCTCCGGGCCGTTCCTCGCCGCCCCGACCGAGGTTCGGGCCCGAGCTAGTTCGGCCCTGCTGCGCCTTCCTGACACCGTCGACCTTGCCAGCATGCGCAACCTCGCTTCGAACATGGCCGAGTTGGCCGAGCGCCACCGCCTTAACGTGCTGTCACTCGAAGCCCTAGCGGCCGCGCTCACCCTCGGGGCCGAACTGGCGATGGCTGAGGGAAGCGAAAACCCATCGCTGCACGAGGCAGCAAAGGCTGAGCAGATACGCGTACATATCGTCACCCCGGGGTGAACTTCTTGTTCGGCCAGGCACTGCTACGAACGGCCGAGGAAACCGGCACCGACGGTGATGGCCTGGAAGTCGCGGAGGTAGCGGGGGGCGAGGTGAGCGCGGATCACCGCCAGCGCCTCATCGGCCGCCGCCCCGGGCGCACCGCCTTCACGTTGGATCACGTCAAGATCCAGGATCGATGCCTCCAGAGCGCGACCGAGGTCCGTATGCGCACGGACGACTTCCTCACGGTCGGGAGGTGCAGGATAGTCAGCGCGCTGACCAATAGACGAAGCCCGAGCGCGGACGGCATCGGCCTCCTCGCCAGTGACTGCCGCCAGGCATTCGGCGGCGGTCCGCAGGGTGACAGTCATCGCGTTGTGCTCGTCGATCAGCGCCGCGTCGAACATCGGGATGATCTGGCGGACAGCCTGCAGGATCGACTGCATCATCGCCGCCGAGGCCTGGGCCTTTTCGTTTGACAGGTAGGGCATCAGTTCGTTGCCGATGCCGAGGACAACACCTTCGAGCAGGCCGTCGATTCCGGGTGATGTGTTCATGCGGGCGCTCCTGGATAGCCAAGTAGTTGAGTGAAGGCCACCAACGTGGCGGAGCTTGGTTGCAGCAGGTACAGATGCAAGAACTGCTCATGTTCGTGGTCGACGCGGCGCTTTATTGCCGATGCCACCGGCACGGCGATGTTCATCGTGCCGAACAGAATGAAGTAGCCGAGCTCCTCGGAGGTCACGGCGAAGCCGGTGAGCTTGTTGTAGTACGCCAGGAAGCCTCCTTCGTCTCGAGGATGAGACATCACCGCAGTGTTGCTCATACCGTCCATTGCCACCATCCAACCGAGGTCCTCTCGCGGGTCCCCGACCCGCGAGTTCTCCCAGTCGATCAAGGCTGTCACTCTGCCTTCGTCGTAGAGAAAGTTGGCCGGGTTGAAGTCTCCGTGGACGAGACACAACGGAAGCGGACGCGGCTTGTGACGACGAAGCGTGAGCGCCGCGTCGAGCATGATCATCGCCGCCGGGTCGTAGTTCAACGAGGGATACGACGACACGTAGTACTCGAAGGTGGAGTCCATATAGGCATCCCACGAGGACGCATCGATGCCCACGCCGCGGGGGTCCGAAAGTTGGCCACCAACGTTGAGCGTGGCGACCTCGGTGGTGTGCAGTTCGACGAGCACCTCGCAGAGATGACGCATCACGGCGTCGGCCTGGCTGGCATCGACGCCACCGTTGAACAGTTCCGACGTCTGAGACTTCCCATGCATTCGCTCGATCACCATGGCGGCCTCACCGAACACCGACGTATCGGTTTCTGCCCCGTAGCTCCGACTCACCGGAATCTCCGTATGCGCACGTATGGCTTCGAGGAGTTCATGCTCGACCTGCCGGCTGGTTTCGAGAATCGCAGCGGCCGACGGCGGGTTCTTCCGAAGGATCAGAGGCAACACCTCCTCAACGCCACCCCGCGTGACGCGCGCATCGAAACGAAACGTCTCGCGCGAGAAGCCGCCCGGTATCGGGACGAGGTCTTCGACCACAACATGGTCAACGTCACCTAGATGGCGATGCAAGTACTCAGCAAGCTGAACATTCACGGTATTCCTTCCGTCGGTATCCGTAGTGTTAGCAAACAACAGGCCCCTCGTGCCGTCTGTAACCACGATCACGGAGCGGCGCGTCAGTCCGACGCAGACGGTCGTTCACCGGGTCTTCGGCCGGCGGGGCTCTACGCTCGTGCCGTGAGCCTCGACGAACAAGACGGCGTGGCGGCCGACGCCAACCCGTCATGGTTCGATGCCCAGGTGCTCTCACATCGCGAGCAGGCCTGGGGCGCGACGATGGCTGGGCATCGCGCCGAGGACACCGCCGTCGTCACGGCCCATGCTCACTCGAGCGCGAGCGTGGCACTCGATCGCCCGTTCCTGCGCGAGGAGCGCGAACAGCTGTTGAGCGCGAGCCTTGCGTCCGGCGCCACGCTGTGTTTCGGCGCCGGTCACCGAACGATCGACGAAGGTCCCGATCCGGTTCGCACCTGCTTCGAGCGCGACCGTGACCGGATCCTGCACTCGTCGTCGTTTCGTCGCCTCGCGGGAAAGACCCAGGTGTTCGTGTTTCCCGGCGACCATCAGCGCACCCGCCTCACCCATGCGTTGGAGGTGGCTCAGGTCGCTCGATCGATCGCCCAGGCGTGTCGTCTCAACGTGGCCCTGGCTGAAGCAATCGCGCTCGGTCACGACTGCGGCCATGGACCGGGCGGGCACGCCAGTGAGGATGCCCTGTCACCCTACGTCGACGGCGGGTACGACCACGCCGTGTGGGGTGCCGACGTGGCGCTCGCCCCGCTCAACCTGTGCCGCGAAACGCTCGACGGCATTCGCAACCACTCGTGGTCGAGACCGGCACCGCTCACCCCCGAAGGCGAGGTGGTGAGTTGGGCTGACCGCATCGCCTACGTCTGTCACGACGTCGAGGATGCCGCTGCGGCAGGGATCGTGTCCGTCGACGACCTTCCGTCGATCGTGCGCGAACGCTGCGGGACAACCCGCTCCGACCAACTCAATGCGTTCATTGCGGCGATGGTCGATGCCACGGCGGCAACCGGACGCATCGCCATGACCGCACCGACCGCCGCGGCCCTTGCGGCGTTTCGTAAGTGGAACTACGAACGGATCTACCTCCGTGACGAATCCCGGGCGCAAGCTCGTCAGGTCGTCGATCTGCTCCGGAGTCTCGTGGACCACTACGCCGCTCATCCCGCCGCACTCCCGTTCGCGTTTCGCGTCGACGGCGCTGGCACCCCGGCCCTGCTCCACTCCGTGGTGACCTATGTAAGTGGCATGACCGACCGCTACGCCTGCTCCCAGGCCCTTGCACTGCTGGACTGGGACCCGGCCCGCCTCCCCGCAGGTGTCGACGTCCTCGCCCTGCGCTAGGGGCATGGTTGGATCGTTGGCGACACGTTGTCCACTTGGCGACGTCGTTTCGACGTCAACGGGTCGCCAACCATCCAACGGTTGACGCGCTGCTAGGAAGGAGCCCGCATGAGTGCGCCGTTTGATTCGATGTCGATGGCCGATGCCGCGGTCACGCTGCGATCACTGCCCCGTCGCTTTACCGAGACGGTGAGCGGCCCGGTCGGCGACGACTCGTGGGGCCGCACCGTGCGCGCCCCGGGTCCGTCGGGACGAAGTGCCCTGGGGTCACTCGCCGTAGCCGACGCCGAACTCGTGGCCCTCGGCACGGCCATCGCGTCGCTCCCGTTGGAGAAGTCGCCCGTGGTGAACCTTGGACCGGTTCGCCGCGCCGCCGAGCCCAAGGCCTCGCCTGCCGACCTGCTCGCCGCCGTCAAGGTGAACGCAGCCCGGGCCGCCGCCGCCGTGGAGGGCCGAGGCCACGACGACTTCGCCCGCCAGGTCACCGTCGACGGCAAATCGATGTCGGCCCAGGACTACGTGCGTCGCACCGTCGCCGCCTGCCTTTCCCACCTCAACGACGCCCGAGAGGCCATCGAGGCAGCAACCTAGCTACGCCAGCTGTTCGACGAAGCGTTCGAGCTGGCGAAGGTTGCGACACTCAAACGTGCCGTCGACATGGGCCGAGTACTCGCTGAGAATCGAGTCGCCGGTGTTCCAGTAGCTCTTCGGCTCCGGGTTCAACCAGTACACGTGACGGGCCTTGCGGCGAATCTCCTTGATGACCCAAGCCTGCGACGCATGGTAGTTATTCCGAGCGTCACCGAGCAGGATGACGGTGGTCTTCGGGGAAATCTCCTTGCCGTACTTCTCCCAGAACACCTCAAAGGCGTGGCCGTAGTCCGAGTGGCCATCCACCCAGATCACGTCGGCCTCGGTGTTCACGCGGTGAATCGCTTCGGTGATGTCCTCGACCTTCTCGAAGAACTTCGTGACCTCGTCGAGACCGTCGATGAACACGAAGCTGCGGACCTTGGAGAACTGCCCGGAAATGGCGTAGACGAGTTGCAGGGTGAATCGGGCGAAGGCGGCCACCGATCCGGAGATGTCAGCGATCACGAAGATCTCCGGCTTGGCCGGACGCGGGTACTTGAACTTGGGGTCGGCGGGCACGCCGCCATAGGAAAGCGAGGTCCGGACCGTGCGACGGAAGTCGAGGGGACCTTTTCGACCGTGGCGGCGCTTGCGGGCGAGGCGAACGGCGAGCTTGCGGGTGAGCGGATAAATCGCCTTACGCAACGAAATCATTTCGTCGCGCGTGGCGTGCATGAAGTCGACGTCTTCCGGCAGAGGCTTGCGCAACGTCTTGGCCATGGCCTCCACGCCCCGGTCGGCCACGAGACGTCGACGGATCTCCGCCTCGATTTCCTGGCGCATCCGGTTGATGCGATCTTCGAACTCGTCGCGCTCTAGGCGCTCTTCGAGCTGGGTGAGCTCCCCCGCCTGCTCCTTCGACGCCTCCATCAGCTTTTCCAGCATGCCGTCGAGATCGAGATTGCGGAGCGTGCGATACAGGTAGTACGTGCCGCCGACGGGCCGACCCGGTTCCATGCCGCTGAAGCGGGTGACGGCCGCTTTGGCGATGGCCCGCATCATGGCTTCGTCGGCGTTGAGGAGGGCGTTGTAGAGCATCTGGGCCAACTCTTCGGGGGTCAACCCCTCCAAACCGCCGGCGCCGCCCTCCTGGGGCTGACCGGGCTGGTTCTCGCCTGACAACTCCGGTTCTCCGTCGGCCCCGATCACATACTGCGAACCACGGAGCGAGAAGTAAACCTCGAACACGGTCTCGAAGGCGCGCCAGTGAGCGGCATTCTTCACAAGTGTGCAGCCGAGCGCGTACTTGAAGGCGTCGCGGTCCTCCATGGGGATGACCTTGACGGCCTCCATGGCGTCGAGATTTTCGGTGAGGCTCACCGGCAACCCGGCGCGACGAAGCTCGACGATGAACCCGCCGAGCAGGTCGATCATCACGCCACCACCGCGGGGCCCGGTCGGAGCCGTCACGAGACTCACTTGTCGGTGAACTCTTTCGCGGCCTTGACGATGTCGGACTGGTACTTGAGCAGAATGTGCAAGGTCTCCTTGTAGGTCTGCTCGTCGATCGTGTCCTTACCCAGCAGCACCAACGTGCGGGCCCAGTCGAGCGTCTCGGACACCGACGGCGACTTCTTCAGTTCCAGCTGGCGGATCGAGCGGACGATTCGCACGACCTGATCAGCAAGGTTCGCTGACAGGTCGGGGACACGGGTGAGAACGATTTCCTTCTCGCGTTCCATCGTCGGATAATCGATGTGAAGGAACAAACAGCGACGCTTCAGCGCCTCGGACAACTCACGGGTGTTGTTCGACGTGAGGATCACCAGCGGGATCTGGGTGGCCACGACGGTACCGAGCTCGGGAATCGAAACCTGGTAGTCGGACAGGATTTCGAGAAGTAGCGCTTCGGTCTCGACCTCGACCCGGTCTACTTCGTCGATGAGGAGCACAACCGGCTCGGTGGCCCGGATCGCTTCGAGCAGGGGGCGAGTCAACAAGAACTCTTCGCCGAAAATGTCCTCCTCCACGTCGGTCCACGTGCCACCCTCTTCGGCGACGCGCTGGGCCTGGATACGAAGCAGCTGTTTCTTATAGTTCCACTCGTAGAGGGCCTTGGATTCGTCGAGACCCTCGTAGCACTGCAGACGAATCAGTCGTGCGCCGGTCATCTTGGCCACCGCCTTGGCCAGCTCGGTCTTGCCGGTACCGGCTGGGCCCTCGCACAGGATTGGCTTGCCCAACTTGTCGGCGAGATACACGACCCCAGCGATGCCATCGTCAGCCAGGTAGTTCTCGTCGCGAAGTCCAGCGCGGACTTCGGCAACGGAAGAGAAACGGTCACTCACGAGGAGGTTCTGCCTTTCGATATCGCGGTCGGGCAGTGTCGCTCGACATGTATTGCAGGTGCTTCTTGAGGGTTTGGCGCCAATGTGCGCCACTGATGTTGTCCGTCCAACGACCC
>JANLQX010000149.1:0-10892 GCA_031368095.1 Actinomycetes bacterium
GTCGATCGGCGTGCCCAGGAAGATGATGTGTTCGCGGAGCAAACGGCTGTAGAGGTCATAGGCCCGCTCGCCACGGTTCGTCTGCTCGACGACGGTAGGAACGAGGTAGTTGAGGATTGGCTGACGCGACATCTGGTGCTCTTTCTGTCCCTCTTCGGCGGAGCGGGTCGACCACGTTGCCACGGCCGGTATGACAAGTGGCGGAGCCTGCTCCGCGGTTCTGCTGTGGGGCGACACGATCGATGTCTGCGTCACGTCGCGTCGCTTCCGTCATCGGCCACGTCGACATTGGACTCCAGGCCCCGAGCGTCGTCATCATCGGCGGTGACTTCGGCAAATTCGGCGGGCGAAACGTCGAGCGTGGACCGGTCGATGACCTTGCCGTCGGCGTCGACGATGGACGCATGCTCGCTGACCCACGTGACGGCCTTGGCCTTGCGGATGTCCGAGCGGAGCGTGGCCATCTGGAAACTCTTTTCCAGGTTCTTGCGGACCTTGGCCGGTTTCATCTCGAAGCGACGAGCCAGATTGACGATTTCCTGCTCCACCTCGTCGTCGCTCACCTCGATTGCTTCCGATGCCACCACCGCCCGAAGGGCAAGGTCGGCCTTGACGGCTTCGATACCTGACTCACGGGCTTCGTCGATCAGCGAGTCGGCGGTGCGACCGGTGGCCATGAGGTAATCGTCGATGGTGGCGTTCTGCTGGGTGAGGCGCTGGGCCAGTTCCTGCAGCCGACGCTCGATCTCCTGGTTGACGAGCGCTTCCGGCGGGTCTCCCCCGTCGCTCAGTTCAACGAGCGCCTTGACGCATTCGTCTCGGATCGCCATGGACGCCTGAACCCGCTTGACCAGGCCCATCCGCTTGGCAATGTCGCCCCGCAGGTCGGCGATGGTGGTGAATTCACTGGCCGAGGCGGCCCACTCGTCGGTCGGCTCGGGGCGGACCTTTTCGATGACTTCGAGGACTTCGACCCGCAGCTCGAGGTCGCCGTGGTCATGGGTTTCGTCGTGATCGTGATCCGGCAGCGGGGCGGTGAACTCCAGCACGTCACCGGCCGAGGCGGCGATGAGGTTGGTGTCGAGCTCCGGGACGACGCTGTTCGAGCCGACTTCGTAGACGTAGTCGTCGGCGTGGAGGCCGGGCACTTCTTCGCCGTCGAGGGTGCCGCGCACGTTGATCCGAACGCTGTCGCCGGGGTGGGCCTGGCGGTCGACCACGGTTGTGGCGGCAAATGCGTCGCGCATGCGGTCAACCTGAGCGTCGACCTCGGCCTTCGACGCCACCGGCGAAGGGATCGTCACCTGGAGGCCGTCGTAGCCCGGGACGCGAACCGACGGACGGACTTCCACAGTGGCCTCGAAGGTGATCGGGCCGTTCGCTTCGCCACTCGTGATGCTGAGCTGCGGTGGCGCGATCACGTCGATGTCGTTGTCGTTCACCGCCTGGAGGTAGTACTCCGGAACACTGTCCTGGATCGCCTGCTGGCGGGCCGACTCCTTGCCCACGTGGCGTTCGAGAACGCGACGGGGAGCCTTTCCGGGACGGAATCCGGGGAGGCGAACTTCGCGGGCGATCTTGCGGAACGCAGCGTCGATCGACTTCTCGAACTCGGCCTCCTCGATCTCCACCGAGAGCTTTACGCGGTTGTCTTCTTGAGCTTCGACACTGGTCTTCATACGGGCCTGAGATCCTACCGGTCAGCCCGCGTTTGGCGTGCCGCCTTCCGGACTTGTTGCCATGAGGGCGCCTTCGTTCCGCTGTGCTGCACATCCCAGACCGCCCCAATCGTCATCCCACACCAGGGCAAAATCGACGATTCTGAGCACGTTTACGGCGATCTGGGATGCCCGCTTCGGGAATCTGGGATTGCGCCCAAGGCTGACCCGCCCGGGCGGGTAGCTTGAAGGCCGTCGGAACGGGGAGCCGGGTCCGCAGTTTTTCTACGGGGTGTAGCGCAGTTGGTAGCGCACCTGCTTTGGGAGCAGGAGGCCGCTGGTTCGAGTCCAGTCACCCCGACGGCCCGCCTAGTGTGGGCGGGGCAGGTTTGCGTCTCAACGCCGCCCGCGGATGTAGCTCAATGGTAGAGCCCCTGCCTTCCAAGCAGGATATGCCGGTTCGATCCCGGTCATCCGCTCCACCGGGTTCCGGTCCTCGATAACACCGGCGCGGACGTGACCGCCGCCGTCACTGCGCCTACGCAGACGCCCGAACCGGGTAGAGGCGGGAGAACATCAGCTCGAGGCCCGGATTCGGGGAGTACCGGACGACGGCCCACTCAGCCTCGACTGCGGTCTTCCCGAAGAGGACGCCAAGCCCAGAATCAGGCAACGACCCGTTATCCGGCGCGACGACTGGCGGGCTCGCCGAGGACCTGAATCCAGCCACGGCCGGATCTGCGCTCCGGGTCGTCGTGGCACCGGCCACGACGGCCAGAAGGCTCATGGCGATCACGGCGCGGCGCAGGAACGGCGAGCGTTGGTTCGTGCGGGTGGTGTTCAAGACGACTCCTTGGTCGGGGCTCTGACCCGTTCGGGTCTGACACCACGCACGATGAACCGCAACGTTCGCCGGATGACCTCACGACCCTTTTCGCTCAATCGCAAGGCTGGATGCGGTCTGCGATCAAGCTGCGATCGACGCCCCGTAGCCTCGCGGTGTGCGAATACGCGTTCTTGGCCGGCTCGAGGTGGTCGACGACGACGACGCAACCATCGGGCTCGGCGGTCCGCTCGAACGACGGGTCCTCGCCGCGCTGGTTACCCAGCCGGGCAACGTTGCGTCGGCCGACACGTTGGTGGATGCGGTCTTCGGCGGTGACTTGGTCGACGGGTCACTCATGCGGCTGCAGAATCACGTGTTCCGCCTTCGAAAACGGCTCGGACCTCGCGTGATCACCACGGAAGGTTCCGGCTACCGCCTTGACACCAACACCGTCACGCTCGACTGGCAGCGGTTCGAAGAACTGGTGACACGGGCGCGATCGGAGCCCGACGCATCGTCCGTCGGCACGTTCGCAGAGGCGTTGGCGCTTTGGCGCGGGCCGGCGTTGGCGGAACTGGAAAACTGGTCCCCTGCCGTCCTGCTGGCCGGTCGCTTGACCGAGTTACGTCGCGCCGCCGAGGAGGACTACGCACGGGCGATGATCGGGACCGGTTGGTCGGCGGAGGCTGCGGCCCTGCTGCAAACCCTGGTCGTCGAGGAGCCGTTGCGTGAGCAGCGTTGGTCGCTGTTGATGCTCGCACTGCACGACACCGGTCGCCACGCCGACGCGCTGCGGGCCTTCCAGCGAGCCCGGCACGAACTCGCCGAGATCGGGCTGGAGCCCGGGCCGGAACTGTGTTCGGCCGAAGCCGCAATCGCGGCCGGCGACCCCACCGTTCGCGCCAACTCGGTGAGGATCGGTCGAGCGTCGTCATTGTCCGAGAGCCGTGGCAACCTTCCCCGTCCGCATACGGAGTGGTTCGGAGATCGCGCGGAGTTGCAGCGTCGTGCCGACGCGCTGCCGGAACGTCGTCTGGTCACGCTCACCGGCCCCGGCGGGGTCGGAAAGACTCGCACCGCAGTTGAGGCTGCCCGACTGGCGGCGAATCGTTTTGCGGGAGGCGTGTGGTTCGTCGACCTCGCACCTATCGCCGACCCCGATGTTGTGGCCGTGGCGGTCGCTTCGACGTTTGGGGTCGCGCCCCAGCCCGGCATGACTCCCGTCGAGACGATCGTCGACTGGCTCCGGGGTCGCCGAACTTTGCTCATCGTCGACAATTGCGAGCATGTACTCAGTCGGGCGGCCGAGCTGATTGCGGCCGTCAACGCGGCGTGCGACACCGTGACGGTGCTCGCCACCAGTCGCGAACCACTCGGGCTACTCGGTGAGAGGGTGGTGCCGATTCGCTCGCTCGCCGAAGTCCATGCCACCGACCTGTTCCGCGACCGGGCCCAGGCAGCCGACGAGGGCATGACCTTCGCCGATGCCGATCTTGCGGCCATTGCCACCATCTGCCGGCGCCTCGACGGAATTCCCCTTGCCATCGAGCTCGCCGCCGCTCGGGTCCGGTCCGCTTCGCTGGCTGATCTGCTGGCGCGGCTCGACAACCGGTTCCGTCTTCTGCGCGGCGGTGGCCGCGGTGGCGTGGAACGGCACCAAACCCTTCGGGCCAGTGTGGCGTGGAGCCATCAGTTGCTCAGCGAGGCCGAGCGCACAGTGTTTGACCGTCTCTCGGTATTCGCCGGCAGCTTTGACGCATCCGCCGCCGAGACCGTTGCCGGCGACGCCAGTGTCGACGCTCTTGACGTTCTCAACGCACTCGACGCGCTGGTCGACAAGTCCATGGTGCTCGTCGACCGTGGCGACGGCGCCATCCGGTACCGACTTCTCGAGACGCTGCGCCAGTTCGGCGAGGAACGGCTCATTGACCGGGGGGAGACCACGTTGCGCCGTGATCGTCACCTCGCTCACTACCTCGGCGTCGCCGCCCGCACCCACGAGCTCTGGACCGGTCCTCGTCAGGCCGAGGCCGATGTCATGTTCGACTCGTACTGGGACAACCTTCGCGCAGCTCACCAGTGGGCAAGCGTCAACAATGACCGGGCTGGCGCGGCGCAGCTCGTGGGGTACGTCGATAGCCACGCTCAGTGCCGCATGCGGTCCGAGGTGGGCGACTGGGCAAGGCGCACCCTCGATCTCGCCGGTCCCGAGTTCCCTCCCGATGCCGACCTTTACGGACGACTGGCCCACTGGACGATGTACGCAGCCGATTTCCCGACCGTGATCATGCTCGGCGAGCTCGGCATCGCAGTCGCTCCGACTCCCGAGCACCCGGACACCACCTTGTGTCGCGCCTTTGCACTGGTGGCAATGCTCGCGTCGGGACAGCTCGATGGCGCAGGTGCGGCGTCGGAGGCCTTGGGCCGTGTCACCGCCAAAACGGAGGATCCGTATGCGCGCACATGGGGCTGGAGCGCCCTGTGCCTCGCCGCGCCTGCACTCGGTCCCGCAAACATGGCCGGATGGGTCGATGCGCTCGAACGCGACGCCAACCGCTTCGGGTCGCCATACGTCCGCCTCGGAGCGAAGTACCAGCGCGCCATGAAACAGGTGTTCGTTGACGATCCGCCAGACCTGGAAGCCGCGCAGGAACTCGCCCGCCGAGGTTTGGAGGAGTCCCGCCATATCGATGACCGCCAGGCGATCGGACAGTTCATGCTTCTGAGCATCTTCGCCACGCTGATGGGTGGTTCGGCGCCGGCGCCAGTCGCGCTGTCGTCGACGATCAGTGTGCTCCACGACACCAGGAACTGGGTGATGACGTGGGTCGCCCTTGAGTGCGCCGGCGCTTCGTTCGCCCACTGGGGAAGCCCCGACGCGGCCGCCACGGTCGAGGGATTCCTCGGTCACCGAGGATTGGCGTGGAGCATCCCCCGCTGGTCGGCCATGCGCGCTGCCGCGTTGTCCGGAGCCGCGGTCCATGCCCAACCCGGGGCCGAGGAGCGCGCCGCGAACGGCGCGGCGATGAGCCCGCACGAGGTCGTCGCCTTCACGCTGGATCAGGTTGCCCTCGTCCGATAGTCGATCACGCAGTCGCTTTGCGAACGGCGACCGATGCCGAGCGCGATCCGGAGTTCGCGGCCACTTTCACGAGTAGCGAGGTGGCCGTGCGCGCGACGGTGTACAAAATCCTGGCTTGCCCACGCGAGTCCGCCTTCGCAAAGAGGTTGCGACCGCTGATTGTGAAGGTCACGACTTCGTTCGGCCGGAAGCCGCTGGCTTGAATTGCCACTGGACGTCCCTGTTGGGCCGACCCTGCGGCAATGCGAATCGACCCGACCTTGGCCGCGACAACGGTGGTGGCGGTTATTGCGGCGGTAGTCGGGGCCGCACTTTTTATCGACGTCGCCGTTGACGGCGGGGTGGTGGCTGGCGTCTCAGTCGTGACCGGAGCCGCCGTGGTGGCCGCGACCCGGGGAGTCGACGGCGGGACGATCAGCGGAGCCACCGGGTTGGACAGCACGCCAACACTGACTCCCGGCGTGAGTCCGACGGTGACAGCTACGACAGCCAGCACGACTCCGCCACCAACCGCCATTGACGTTCGTGACGGACTCCGCCCGCCCATGCCCGAACTAAAACGTGGCCTCAACGCCATCGTGTTTCTCCTCACGCCTCGCCACCAATGCCAGAAGCATTGCCGCCCCGACAACTATTGCCGGAAGATGCAAAATGTAGTCGAAGGCGGCGTGCAGCCCGAGGACCACGCATCCACCCAAGGCCGACGACTGCAGCAACGAGCGTCGAACAAACGACGCTCGCAATGAGTGGAAAACAAGAAAGGAGCCGGCCACGAGCGCGCCGACTCCGAATAGACCCTGTTGAGCTAAAAGCTGCAGATATTCATTGTGGGCAAAGGCCACCATACGAAGAGTCGTTCCTCGCAGTTCCAGCTCCATCGGACCGGGTCCGACGCCGACAATCGGCGAGGAACGGAACAGACGGATCGCCGCGGCCCATTCCTCTACTCTGCTCGGAGATTGCAGCGATAGACGATCTCGAATCGCCGACCTACTGAACAAGGCCACCAGCGTGCCAAGGGCCACGGCACTGATCATGACTCCTGCACGCATCGGCCAAGAACTCTTTCGCGCTGGTTGCCTGCCGAGCACCGCCGATGTCCGGCCCGCCGACAACCTCAGGATCACCGCCGCGGCAACGGCGGCGGCCAGCAACGCCGCGACTCGCTGCGGGGCGGACGCCGAACGCTCGGCCGGCATCGAGATCGCCGCGCCGGCGAACAGTGTCAGCCCGGCGGCGAGACTCGGCAGTGACCGCCTCAGGATCGACCACCCGGCGAAGCCACCGAATGCGATCAGGCCAACGACGGCAGCGGCGATGCCAGCCCGTGAACCAGTGAGGAGAAGTCCGGCGGTGATGGCGACAACGGAGACTCGCTCACGCCGACCCACTGCCGATCGGTGCTCGGCAAACGTGATCGCGGTTGGGAGCGCCGCCCCCAACACCGCTGCGGTTGCATTGGCGTAGGTCAACGTCGATGCTGCCCGCCACAGCCCACCGTCAACCAGAGCAAGCGGCTGAAAGTGGGCAACGACCCCAAATATTCCGGCAAGGGCGACGCCCATGGCAGAAACGACCAGACCGTGAAGGAGGAACTCTCGAGACTTTGGCGAGGACGATCCAACTATCAGGGCGCTCATCGCCGCGACCAGAAGCGCAAGCAGCGTAGGAACTGATTCGGTGACTCGGTCGTTGACGAAGCCAGCGACGAACGTTGTCATCATGAGCATGACGCTAACGAGAGCGATGCTCATCGTGACATGACCTGATCGAGCAAGACGATCAATTGTCGAGCGACGGCGCTCCCAAATGGCGAGAATGGCCGCACACATGATCATTCCGGCGAACGCGAAAAACGGACCGCGATAGAAAGCTCCTTGAAAGACCAAGGCAAAGGTGAACGCCACCTGGAGGACAACCGCACTCGGTGCGGCGGACGAGATCGCATCGTCGACGCGCCCCGTGCGCGCAGCCGAAGGCAGTCTGTTCATGAGTGTTGGGATCAGGCGGTCCCGCTGGTGCGGCCGGTGCCCAGTGACAGTGGGGTCATGGCTTTGGCGAATCGAAGGTTGAGTTTAAGCGTGCCGAGCATGATGCCGGGTTGGTGGAGCCAGTCGTTGCCGTCGCTGTAGTCGAGCGACTCAAGCCGGTCGAGCAGAACGCCCCAGGCGATCTGCTGCTCGACCCGCGACAGGTTCGCCCCCGGACACACCCGCGGGCCCGTGGAGAACGCCACGTGACGGGTGAGTCCCTCACGGTCAACGTCGAGATCGAACGGACAGGCGAACTCGTCAGCGTCGACGTTGGCCGCCCCGAAGCGCAGGTGCAACAGCGAGCCGGCCGGGACTTCGACGCCCTGGAAGACTTCGTCCAGCGCGGTGGTCCGGGTCGACAGCCCGTGGGTAGGCGAGCGCATCCGCATGGCCTCTTCGGTGAACGATCGCACCTTGGCGCGGTCGTGGCGCAACTGCTCGAACAGGCCCGGATGCTCACACATCAGCTGGGCCTGCTCCTCCAGCGCATACTGCGTCGTCTCCAACCCACCGAGGATCATGGCGTGGACGATCCCGGCGATCTCGAGATCGGTGAGCTTGCGGTCGAGCGCCTCGTAGTGGACGTTGCACAGGAAGCTGACCATGTCGTCGTGTGGGTCGGCCCGCTTGGCCCGCACATGCTCGTAGATGTAGTCCTGGAAGCCGTCGAGGCGAGCGAGCATCTCCGTCGTCTGCGTGACCGTGAGCTCGTGCTTGAGCCCGGTGCCGTGGACGAACGGCGTCACGACGGCGTCGCCCCATGCGGCGAGTAGCGGGATGTCGGCCATCGGGAATCCGAGCACAGTGGCCATCACGCGTTGGGGCAGCGGACGAGCGAAGGCGCGAATGAACTCGACTTCGCCCGGTCCCTCGCCATCGTCGATCCACTCATCGAGCAGATCATTCGCGTGCTTCGTAATCATCTCCCGATGACGCAACGCGCCGGTGCCGACCCACGGGTCGGTGAGCTCCTTGCGATGACGGATATAGAGCTCCTGCGTCGGCCGCAACGACACCATCGACGCCTGCATCAAGCTGCGATACGTCGCGTAGGTGTCCTCGGCCGACATGCCCTGCTCGGCGTAGCCACCAACGCGCACCTGCCCGAGCGGCGGGAACCGTTCCGGGTCCTTGACCACGCGAGAAATGTCGGCGTGCTTGGTGAGCACAAACGCGTCGGTTCCGGGCTTGAAGCCACCGCCGGGGATGCGCAGCACCGGCGCGTCGCGATGAAGGATCTCATACGCCTCGTACCAATGCTCCTGGGCGCCATCGCCGAACAGGTCCACGGTGTCGAGGTCGACCGGACACGCCATGGGGCTGCGTTCGTGATTGACGTGCTTCGGATACGACGCCATGTGCCTGCACTCTCCCCTGTGTCGTGTCTCGGTAGGTGTAGCAGAAGTAGCGCGAGGAAATGAAGGTGAAGGGCGTTCTGGGTACCTTCGAGATCGCTTTGGAGGTGTTCCTGACCGGCCGCAGCGACGTTCTCGAGGTTCGTATCACCTGCGGGCGCCGGGCGAGGCAGCGACCGCAAAACTGTCACAGGTACCTTGGGGGAGTTCGTTCGGATCAGCTCTCCTCAACAACCGCACGCTGAAGTTCCTCCCGACAGTCGTCGAACCACGTGCGTCGGCGGGTGAATCGTTGGGCGCCGCCGAACGCGTCCCACATGGCGACGAAGTTGGGCTCTCCTAGCTCCACCCTCGTCCGCACGAACCGCTCCGCCAACGCGATCGATCGGTCGAGCCGATCGATGAACGTGGCCCGCTCGGCCGCCGATGCGCCGTAGGCGTCGAGCACCACCCGTAGGCGATGACCGACGTCGACGGGCATCCACGCCAGTTGTTCTCGACGCACTCCGTCGTCGACCGGCACACACATGCGAGCGAACGACGCAAGATCGTCGCGTGGATGTCCGGGTGCGGCGAAGTCGAAGTCGAGCAGCGAGACAGCGACACCATCGCGGAACACGACGTTCTCCAGGCACACGTCGAGGTGACAGATCATCGTGGCATCCGGCGACGGCTCACCGAATGCGCTACTCCACGAGCCGTCGAAGTAGGGCGCCGACACGCGCGCCGATGCATCATGGAACCGCCGCAGCAACTGCGCCACCGACGCAAGGGCTACGTCGGTCTGCGCCCAGGCCGGATACGGCGGCAGCGCCACGTCACCCTCCACGAACCGCAGTTCCTCCTCCGTCTCGCTCAGCCCAAGAGGCTCGGGCGCGCCAGTGAAACCCGTGGTCCTAAGTGCGCGTAGGAACGCCTGAATCGTGACCGAGTGCGGCGTGCTCGGCCGAACCACGACGTCGCCGCGACGCCGCACCAACCCCGCATTCGCCACCCCTCCAGCTAGCACTTCGTCCATGTCGCACCGTACCTCGGGGTCACCCAACGAAAGTTGCGACGGACGGCGTCATCCCAGACCGGGCAGTACCGCATCCCACATGCCGTGAAAAGACGCCGCGACGAGGCGATTTTGGCCTATCTGGATGCCGAGAACGACAGTCTGGGATGCTCCGAGGCGAAACTCAGTCCACACCGCTGAGCACGGCGCGTACGAGCGCTTCCACCGGAGTTCCGTTCCCCGTTCGGATGCCGGAAGGGGCGAGTCGGTCGAGCACGGCGCCCGGGTCGCTCGACGGCAACGGACGTTGGTCGAGCGGCACCGTCGGACCGGGTTCGGTCCCCGGCGCCAGCGGCCACCACGGCGCCACCTCAATCACCGGCGAAGCGGCCGACCGTGCCGCGACGCTGAACAACGCCAAGATGTCGTCGCGAGTGCGTCCGTGCCACGCCAGCAGCTGCCACGGGTCGGCGTCGAGACGGTCGGCAAACACATAGAGCACGGCACCCTGGTGCTTGCATGGATCGCCCCAGTCCGGACACGAGCAGGTGGCCCGCAGGTCGCGCCATGCCGAGGGGAAGAGTGACACGCCAGCATCGACGAACACCGCCTCGAGATCGGTCGGGATCTCTCCCGCCAGCATCGCCGCCGCATAGCCGGCCCGCGCCCGCAACACATCGCCCAGCGACGACCACTGCGCTTCCGTCGGCGGGGTGATTCTGATCGTCACCGCATACGGAACGGATCGCGAACCCTGTACCTGGGCCGCGATCATCCCCGTCGTCACGTCGATCGTGAGCACCTGTCCTTTGCGCGCATAGGACTTGCCTCGTGTCATTCGACCGCCGAGACCATAGGACTCGAGCACGTCGGTGAATCGCTTCGACCACCACGACGAGGCCATCGCACCACGCGCCTTCGACGTGACAATCCCACCTTCC
>JANLQX010000153.1:0-1991 GCA_031368095.1 Actinomycetes bacterium
ACTTGCGATGTGCGCCACGCCTCACTCATTCTTCTGAGCATTGCTGTAGTAGGTCACTGAGCGCACAGCTTCGTTTTCCGCTGCATGCGCTCGACCTCCGGTAACCCCGGAGGTTTTTTGTTTGTCCGGCCACGTTCCTCCTTTCCAGCTTTCTTTCCAGCACGTCCTGTACGTCCTTCCCTTCTCACCCCAAGGAATCCTTCGCAATGGAGCTGACCGGCGCCCAA
Organism: Actinomycetes bacterium; assembly: GCA_031368095.1. Lineage (GTDB taxonomy): Bacteria > Actinomycetota > Acidimicrobiia > Acidimicrobiales > JANYDT01 > JANLQX01. Next base: position 228 of record JANLQX010000153.1, read on the forward strand.
GCCCTCATCAAGAGCCTCGAGATGTGTGACACCGAGGTCATCTTCGGTCTCCCGGGAGGCTGCATCCTTCCGGCCTACGACCCGTTGCTGGAAAGTCCGATCCGCCACATCCTCGTTCGCCATGAGCAGGGCGCCGGCCATATGGCGGAGGGCTACGCCCACGTGACCGGACGTCCGGGCGTGGCCATGGTCACGTCGGGCCCGGCCGCCACGAACATGGTCACGCCGCTGTGCGATGCCTATATGGACTCGATCCCGATGGTGTGCATCACCGGCCAGGTTCCGACCGGGGCCATCGGGACCGACGCCTTTCAGGAGTGTGACACCGTCGGGATCACTCGATCGGTGACGAAGCACAACGAACTGATCATGAACGCCCAGGACATCCCGCGCATCGTCGCCGAGGCGTTCCATATCGCCACCACCGGTCGGCCGGGCCCCGTGCTGATCGACGTCCCCAAGGACGTGCTGCAGAACAAGATGCAGTGGTACTGGCCCGAGACGGTTGATCTCGCGGGCTACCGTCCGGCCCCGCAGGCCGACCCAATGTCGATCCGACGGGCCGCCGAAATGATCCTGGCGTCAACGCGTCCGATCCTCTATGTCGGTGGCGGGGTTCTCAAGGCCCGAGCTGCCTCCGCCCTCTATGAACTCGCTGAGCTCTGTGACATCCACGTCGTCACCACGCTGATGGCACGCGGTGCGTTCCCCGACGATCACCGTCTTGCCCTCGGCATGCCGGGGATGCACGGGAACTACACGGCGATCACGTCGCTTCAGCAGAGCGACCTTCTGATCAACCTCGGCGCTCGTTTCGACGACCGGGTCACCGGCAAGGTTTCCGCCTTCGCGCCCCTCGCCAAGATTATTCACGCCGACATTGATCCGGCCGAACAAGGCAAGGTCCGCGTCGCCGACGTGTCGCTGATCGGTGATGCCAAGATCACCATCGAGCACCTCGTCGCCGCCATCAAAGAACTGCTCTCGTCCGGCCTGTCGTTCCCTGATCGTGGCGTCTGGAAGCAGTCGATTTCGGGTTGGCAGGAAAATTTCCCGCTGGCCTATGCGCCCCAAGAAGTCGACGGTCCATTGAAGCCGCAGATGGTTCTCGAAAAGCTCCGCGACTCTGCTCCGGCCGGAACGATCCTGGCGTCGGGTGTCGGCCAGCATCAAATGTGGGCGTCGCAGTACTGGAAGTTCAACGAGCCGTACACGTGGGTGAACTCGGGCGGCCTCGGCACCATGGGCTTCTCGGTGCCCGCCGCCATCGGCGCCAAGGTTGGGTGCCCCGACAAAACGGTGTGGGCGATCGACGGTGATGGTTGCTTCCAGATGACCAACCAGGAACTCACCACTGCCTCGATCGAACGCATCCCGGTCAAGATCGCCATCCTCAACAACTCCTATCTCGGCATGGTCCGCCAGTGGCAGGAGATGTTCTACGAAGAGCGCTACTCCGAGGTATACCTCTCACCTGAGCTGCCCGATTTCGTGAAGCTCGCCGAGGCCATGGGCTGCGTTGGTATCCGCGTCGATTCGCCAGAAGAAGTGCAGCCGGCCATCGATAAGGCGAACTCGATCAACGACCGCCCGGTCGTGGTCGACTTCCGTACCGACGAGAGCGAGAAGGTGTTCCCGATGGTTCCCGCCGGTATTGGTAACGACGACGTGGAAGTTCACGAATCGCAACGTGAGCGTCTCGCTGTCGACAAGGCCCGCCGTATCGCCAACCGTGCTTGGTAAGCGCGCGTAAGAAACGTTCTA
>JANLQX010000171.1:0-34492 GCA_031368095.1 Actinomycetes bacterium
GACCGACCAGCCGCGCAGCCGGGTGGATCTCGCCGCACGTGTTCTTGGCGACTCGCATGCGCTTGACCCGGGGACGCGTCTCGGTGCTTCGGTCATGCGGGGATTGCGCCAGCAGTACGTGACTGAACTTCACGATGACACCGATCGCACCGTATGGGACCGCGCCGGCGCGCCGAGCGACTCCGTCTCGGCGCCAGTTCTCACATGGAATCTCCCGATCGATTCGACTGGTGTACTAGCGCCGATTTCAGCAACGGCGACATCGCTCGGCGTTGTCGCCCACTTCAGTCAGATGGCGTTGCGTTCCTATCCCGTGTACGTGCGCCCGGGCACCGTCGTGCTGGTCACGGAAAATCCGCGCGTCGTCGAGGCGGCGGCGCAACGGCGCTCGACGATGTGCGTCATTTCCACGAACGGGAATCCGTCGGTCGCAGTCCGTTTGTTGCTTAGTCAACTCCTCGTGTCGGGCGCTGAGGTGCGGTACCACGGCGACTTCGATGGCGCCGGGTTATCGATCTGTCGACGGATGGTGGCGTTCGGACTACAACCGTGGCGGATGGACGCTGCGGACTACGAGCGTGCCGTTGCCGATGCGTTCGTGTCAGGCGTGGAGCTTCCGTTCGACGACACCGATCCTGGGCCGACGCCGTGGGACGAGCCACTGCGCGAAGTGTTCCGCGCCAGCGGGCGCGTCGTCCACGAAGAACGCCTCCTCAACGAGCTTCTGGACTCCGGTCGGCCGGCTCATTGAGTGCCAGCCGGCTCTACGCGTGTGACGTGGCCGCAGTTGCCCGTTGCGACTTGGCTTCGTAGAGCGCACGATCGGCTCGCTGCAGGAGCGATGACGGCCAGTCGTCGGTCTCGCTGATCGCCACGCCGACGCTGGCACCGTAGGTACCCGGCGGAAGTCCGGGAACAAGTCCCGCCAGGATCGCCGACCGGACGGCGTCGCCGATGTGCACGGCCTCGATCTCGTCCGACACCGATCCGAGCACGAGCACGAACTCGTCGCCCCCGATGCGAGCGGCGTGGTCGCCCGGGCGCGCCACGGATTTTATGGCCGACGCGGCGGCCACGAGCGCGGCGTCGCCGACGGCGTGTCCGTAGGTGTCATTGACCCCCTTGAACCCGTCGAGGTCCACGAACAGGACGGCCATTCGGCGACCGTGCCGATTGGCCATTTGCAGCGATTGGCCGATGCGTGCCGCCAGCTCGCGGCGGTTCGGGAGGTCGGTGAGCTCGTCATGAGACGCCTCGTAGGCAAGCTCCGTCGCCACCCGCTGTCGCTCGGTCACATCGCGCGAGGTGATCACGACACCTCGAACCGCTGGTTCATCCAGCAAACTGACCCCAACGCTTTCCAGGTGACGCCATTCCCCGGTGCTCGTACGCACGCGTACGACGAAGGCTTCGTCGCAACGCCCGGTGGCGACGATGCCTCGGAGAGCGCTCCGGGCGAAGTCCTTGTCATCGGGATGAATCGCCGTCCAGATACCAGCGTGGCGTGCCCCCGGTTTGACCCCCAGCACGCGTTCGGCCGACGGGCTGCTGAACATGACCGTTCCCGTTTCGTCGACAACGGTGACGATGTCGTTGGCGTTGCGCAGCACGCACCACAGGAACTGCTGCTCGCGCATCAGTTGGAATTCTTTGGTGATGTCGGCGAAGGCAGTAAGCACCGAGACGACGTGTCCGTCGTGGTCGAGCACCGGTTGGGCATTGACGCGAAGCCAGGCGCGATCACCGTCGGGGCGATCGACACCCATGACTTGCCCAGTCACCGGCGATCCGGTTCGTAGCGCCTCCATCGCCGGATGTGTCTCCCCCGGCCACGGCGAGTCGTCGGCGCGAACGCACTGCCACCTTGAATCGATCGATTTCCGCCCCGAAAGCTCATCGCCGGTCAGACCGAGCACGCGTTCAGCGGCCGGGTTCCAGTTCAGGATCTGTCCGTCGATGTCCTGGAAAACCAGGCCCTCGGTCAAGGTGTCCAAGATGAGGGTCTTGCGTTCCTCACTCTTGCTGAGCTCGACCAGCAACGAACGCTCAACTCCGCGGTTCAGCTCCTGCTCGACCAAAGATGCGAGATCAGCCAGCGCGGTGAGTTGACGGGCGTCCAGGGTTCGCGGCGTTCGATCGATAGCGCACAGCGTTCCCATCGGCATGCCCGAACAGTCACGTACGACGACTCCGGCGTAGAAGCGCACGCCGGGCTCGCCCGTCACGAGGGGGTTGTCGGCGAACCGTTCGTCGAGCCACGTGTCGTTGACGACGAAGATGCCGTCGGCGGCGTCGGTGATCGCATGGGCACAAAAGGAAACGTCTCTCGTCGTCTCCGCAATTGGCAAGCCGAGGCACGACTTGAACCATTGCCGATTCACGTCCACGAGGCTGACGAGGGCGATGGGAACGTCGAGCATTGTCGACAGCAAACGGGTGATGCGGTCGAACCGCTCCTCGCCGTCGGTGTCGAGTAGACGCAGTCGGTGAAGCGCTTCGATCCGCAGCTGCTCGTTGACGTGATTCGGCGCGGACTTCACTAAGAACTAATCGGCCGACGTGGGCGGTTCCTGCGCCGTCGAAGCCGTCAAGCTCGCAAAAGAACTATTCGGGGAGTTCGCGATGTTTCGCCGTGCCAAGAACGGTTTCCGGGTATGTGCCACAGAAGTCCGACGGCTCACAACAGCTCTGGGAGGAGTGGCGATGAATGATGCAAAGCCGATGTTGCGTCCGTCGGTCGGGTGCGCCTCGATGTGACGGGAATCCCGGCTGGGGTCACCACGGTGCTGGTAGGCAATTCCAGACGCCCGTGGTATAACCGTCACCGGTGACCCTTCCGGTCCTCCCGACGCTCACGGTGAAAGGGACCGTGACCTACCGGGATCGGAGCCTGATTCCTTTGGGCGCCCTTGTCACGGTCAGGTTGCAGGACACGGCGAAGCAGGACGTGGCTGCCGTCGAACTCGCTTCGACGTCGATCACCCTCATTGCTGCAAACCAGACACCGCCGTATCCGTTTGAACTCACCCACACACCCGAATCGCTGGACCCAAATGCGAAACTGTCGATCTCCGCGCGCATCGAGCTCGACGGCAAGCTGGTGTACCTCAACACCAGCCGCGTGACGGTCGAGCGCAGTTCAGCCGGGCCCGTCGAAGTCGTCGTCGATAGGGTTTGACAGAAACCGAAGCCGCCGATTCCGCGCCCTCCCCGGTCCTACTGGTGGCTAGGGGGAGGCGCATCGGTCAGGCAGAAAGCTCCTGATGGAGAACCTTCCGGACCATTTCGATCTCGACGTCACCAATCGAAAGTTCGTTGGCAACGGAGTACCAAAGACCCTGCTCGACCACGAACGACGGAAGCCGGCGCAGGGAGGCCTCTACCTCGTGCCACTCCACCCCGAGGTCAGTGAGGCCCGACCGCATGCCGGAGGCGTCGACGATGGCCCTGGCCTGCTCGGGCCGATTGTTTTGGAGCGTCGACATGATCAGCACTCCGAGGGCGACCAGTTCGCCGTGCATGATGGTGCGACCGGTCACCTGTTCAAAGGCGTAGGCAAAGAAGTGTTCGCTTCCCTCCTCGAAGCGAGCATGACCGAGGTCGTGACATCGCCACCCGATGTCACGATGGCACTCCATGAGGCGCCGGATCCCCTCGTCCTCACCCCGGCGCAACAATGGCGCAAGGTCGCTCAGCTCGGCGATGTACGCATGGCTCATCCCGGCGCTCTGATCGTCCCACGCCGGCTCGTAACCTCGAGTTACGGCGAACTCCCAGTCGAATCGCGCCGTGTGACACGACAGCACATCACCAATCCCGCCACGAACGAGCGCCTGGGGTGCCGCCGCAAAGAGATCGAAGTCGACGAGCACCTCTTCGGGCACCGCGTCGCCCTCGTAGCGGACCCCGCCGACGTCTCGCAGTGCGGTCATCCGTGTGAAACACGCGTTTACCGAGGGGAGGCTCGGAATTTGGAACAGCGGCACCTGGCGCCGCCAGTGCAGCCACTTCGCCGTGTCCATGGCGGTTCCACCCCCGAGGCCGACAATCGCATCGACGCGAGGAAGCGTCTTTACGAGATGGTCGAGATGATCGGGGGAAAGGTCGTCGGCCATCTCGACGTGGACCGGTCGGTGGCCGATGGATGCCTCGACCACCGCCCATGGCTCGGGTTGGGCGATCACCAGATACGACCCAAGACGTTCGGTCAGCACCGGTGCGAGTCCGCGTCCATATCTGGTGGTGAACCCGTTGGCATCGATCATGAGTATTCCTTTCGATCGGGAGGAAAGAGCATTTGCCATCCACGTCGACGGGCGAGCGCCGTTGCCCCGAGCAGACCAGATCGATCACCCGAGGCGCTTCGCTCGATCCGGATCGGAAACGGCGAGACCTCTCGCACGGCGGCGCGGACCGGTTCGAGGAACGCAGGGTTGGCGCCGATGCCCCCGGCGAGCACAAACACGTCCGGATCGCACACCACGTCGACGGTCAGGATCGCCCGGGCAATCAGTGCTGCCTCCTGATCGACGAGGACTCGCGCCAGCGAGTCCCCAGCCCCGGCGGCGAGGAAGATCTCCTCGGGCGTTGCGTCGACGGCGAGACCCGTTCGTAACCCACCTTTCGCCCGATGGTCGCGTAACGAACGCTGCATCGCCGGGCCGGAGGCGGCGAGCTCCAGCGAGCCACTACGGCGAGCTCGGGGCGTGGTGGGATCACCGCCGAGAGGAAGGAAGGCAATCTCGCCGGCGGCACCCGCAGCACCCCGAAGGATCTGTCCCTCGATGACGATGCCGGCGCCCACACCGGTGCCGATGGAGATGACGACAAGACTTCGGATCGGCCCGAAGGTCCGGGAAGCAAACTCTCCGAACGCGGCGGCGTTCACATCGTTCTCGATGAGCACCGGGAGCTTCAGCGCTTTCTCCAACAGATTCTTCGGTGCCAAATCATCGAATCCCCTGATGTTCACGGCGGCGGTGAGCGTGCCATCTTCGGTCACGAAACCGGGACAGCCGAGGGCAACACTGCAGACCAGACGCCACGGGACTTTGGCGGCCTTTGCCAGTTCCCGTGACATACGGACGAGCTGTGCGACCACGGCAAGACCCCCCGTGCGGTCAGTCGCTTCTACGGTCTCGGCGATGAGGTCGCCAACGAGATCGCACAACGCCGCCCTCACTTTGGTTCCGCCGAGATCGATGCCGATCGCGAAGCCGGCTCGGGGGTTCGCTTCGTAGTAGTCCGCTGGGCGGCCGGCCCCGGGTGACGACGCTGATACCGGTCGAATGAGCTGTCGTTCCCGCAACGCACCGACGATCCCAAGGACCGTCGGCTTCGACAGGCCGGTTATTTCCATCAACTTCGATCGGCTGACCGGCGAGTGGTCGATGACGGCCGAGAGCACGGTGGCCTCGTTCGCTCTCCGGACGAGCGCGTGATGCTCGCGCATGTCTCCGCGTGACCCCGTCATTGCTTCACTGCTCCTGTAGTCAGTCCACTTACAAGCTGTCGTTGCACCGCAAGGGTCAGCAATGCGATGGGGATGATAGCGAGGCAGCTGGCGGCTGCCATTGGACCCCAGTCGAGGGTGCGGTTCGACACGAACGAGCTTATATAGACCGGAAGCGTCTTGGACCTCGGTCCCGCCAAAATGACCGGGATGAGGAATTCATTCCAGGCCAACAGCGCAACAAAGATCATGGTTGCGGCGAGGCCTGGGAGCGACAGGGGAAGAACAATGCGCAGAACGATCGCCAGACGACCGGCACCATCGGTCCGGGCGCACTCTTCGAGTTCGATGGGGATCTGCTCGATGAAGGAGGTCATAAGCCAGATGGCGAAGGGCACATTCGCCGCCGCATAGATCACGATCAGTGCCAGCCGGTTGTCGTAGAGGCGAAGTCGAGTCACGACGTCGTAGAGCGGGACCATCAACACGATGCCAGGGATTGCCCGAGCGAGGAGCAGTGATGCCTCCAGCGGTCGACGCCCGGGGAATCGCGGCGACCTTGCCAACGCGTAGGCCGCGAGAGAACCGACGAGAACGCACAAGAGTGTCGAGGTGAACGTGATCATCACGGTGTTGGTGAGCGCCTTGATGAACTCGGAGTTGCTGAACAGTTGCCGATAGTTTTTGGCGGTCGGCGAGAACTGTAGGAACTTCGGCGGGATCGCATAGGAGTCGACGCGCGTTTTGATGCTTGTCGACAGAGTCCACAAGATTGGGAAGAGCGCCACGATGGACGCACCGATCAACAGCCCGTACGAAAACACCGTGCCCCAACGGATTCGACGACGCCGGCGCTCAACGGCCGGTACGACGACGCTCATAGGTCGCTCCTCGAGGCGCGGCGCCATACGAGGAACAGCGGGATCGTGAGGACCGTCACGGCCACGCCAATCGCCGCGGCTCGAGAAGTCTGAAGAAAGTTGAAACCGGTGTTGTAGTTCAGAAGCCCGACAGTTTGCGTAGCCGTCCCGGGTCCACCGCGCGTCAGTATGAAGATCACGTCGAAGAGCTTCAGCACGTCGATGAGTCGGATGAGCAGAATCACGAAGAGCACGCGCCGGAGCATCGGGAGGGTGAGAGATACGAAGATGCGAAGAGGCCCAGCACCGTCCACCTTCGCCGCTTCGAAAGGTTCCGTCGGCAAGCCAGCAAGACCTGCGATCGTGAGCAACATCACGAACGGGATGGACTGCCAGGAGTCGACGAGCACGATCGACGCAACGGCGGCGTGGCGGTCGCCAAACCAGTCAAACCCACCGTGACCAACCTGACTGAGGAACCAATTAGCGACGCCAAGGTCGGTGTCGAGGATGAATCGCCACATGAGTCCAATCGCCACCGGGGTGAGCAGCATCGGAAGCAGCAGCATGCTCCGGAAGAGGCGGGTGCCGCGAAGGTTCCGGTGCAGGACGACCCCGAGACCGAGACCGATTGGAAGCTGTACCGAGAGTCCAAAGAACGCGATCACCAAAGTCGTGCGGACGGCCTCACGGAACGTTGCGTTGGCGACGTCTCGTCGGTAGTTCTCAAAGCCAACTGATCGCGGAGTGGAGATCGCGCCGATCGTCGCGTTCCTGGTGGAAAGGTAGACGCCAACGGCGATCGGCACGGCAAACAGCGCAAGGATCAAGAGCCACGCTGGCAAGGTAAATGCCGTAGCGGCGAGATTGGAGCGGGGGCCCCTCCGACTTCGGCGAATGCTTGGGGCCGACGTGGCCTCGGGCGCGGTCAGCTCTTCTCCGAGGCGAGGATCGGCTTGAGTTTCGCGTTCAGCGTGTCGAGACCCTTCTGGGGCTCATCCTTGCCGGTAAGGATGTTGGTAATGGCATCGACCATCGCCTTGTCCATCTCGGGCCACACTTTGAGCTGCGGGTAGCGCTCCACCCGGCTGCTTGCCGGGATACTGAGGGTGGCGAGATAGGGCTGTTCTTTCAGCAGGTCCGGATCGGTGATGATCGACGTTCGACCAATTGCCGCCGCACCGGATTTCAGATACGCCTTGGCGTTCGACTTACCGAGCACAAACTCCAAGAACTGCCAGGCTTTATCTTTGTTCTTCGAATCGTCCGGTATCCCGATGTTCCATCCGGCGAGGTGGGTGATGTCCGTTCCGCCCGACGGCATCTTCGCCGTCTCGATCTTGCCCAGGTTTTTGTTCGTCTTCGGGTCGAGCATGAAGCCGTAGTACCCCGAGTACTGGATCATTGAGCCAATATCAGTGGAGACAAACTTCGCCGTGACGTCGTCGCCGTTGGTGGAAATAGCACCCTTCGGAGCGACATCGAGAAGGCTCTTGAGATACACCGTCGCCTTCAGCGCCTCGGGCGTGTTCACGGTCGGGTTCAGGTTCTCGTCGTACAGCTTGCCGCCGAAGCTCCACACCAGGGTCATCCACCACCAGCTCACTCCGGGACCAAAGCCCATGATCGTTCCTTCGGCCTTGCCGGCCTTCTTGACGGCCTGGGCGTTGGCAAGATATTCGTCCCACGTGGTCGCCGGCTTCAAACCAAGATCGCGATAGAGGTCGGTGCGGTACCACTGGATCATCGGTTCGGTCGAGAGCGTGAGACCGAACGTAACGCCGTTGTATTTGCCGTAGGCCTGCTGCGCCGGCGAGAAGTCGGCGATGTCGTACTCAGTCGAAGCCCTGATGTAGTCGTCAAGCGGCGCCATTGCCTTGGCGGCACCGAATGCGGCGAGGAATGTGTTGTCAAACTGGGCGATGTCGTATGCGCCGGACTTCTGCTGATACGAGAGCAACTGCTTCTGGTGTGCTTCGCCGTACGGCGTCTCGGAGAACTTCACCTTGATACCGGTCTTCTTCTCGAACGCCGGAATGAAACTTTGGATGGCCGTCGAACTCGGGCTGGGGATCAAGAAGACGTTGATCTCACCGTTGCTTGCGGGTTCAAGATCCGCTCCGGCGACGGCGGTAGTCGAGCCTGGGGCGGTCTCGACCGCAGGGGCGATGGTGGTTTCACTCGCCAATGCTGCCGTCGTCTCCGCCGCCGCGGTCGTTTCTGCGCCTGCTGTGGCGGTGGTCTCTGGCGGGGTGGTGTCCTTCGCGTTGCTGCTGCAGGCCGTCAGTCCAGCAACGACGAACACTGCTGCCGTGGCGGTGGACATCCACCGCCGGGTCCGAGGAATCCGACTCATTACGTAGCCCCCTTTTATGCGGAGCATTGCGCTCCTGTTCGTCACCGTACACGGAGAACCGAATTCGGTCAAAGATGATGACCGAATTAACAGCGTGACCGCAACCAGGGCTCGATGGGGGTCGTGGCACTGGATGTAAACGGCAACGTGACGACGCGGTCGTCGGCTGCCGATTGATATGCGGCCATTACAATCTCCAGGACGGAGCGTCCGTCGGCACCGGTCTCTTCGGGCTCGGAGCGCCCCTCGATGCAATCCACGAAATGCGCCATCTCGCCGAACCAGCCCCAGGTGCGCGCCTCTTCGTGGGCGACGAACGTCCAGCCTGTCGTCTGCTCGACCTTCTCCGCGGCGTACCCCACACCGACGTCGGAATACACCAGCATCGCCTGACCTCGGGCAAGGTCGGCGACGACCGATCCCTTTGTTCCAAGTACCTCCAGGCGTTCGTCGATCCCGCCGGGAGCGGCCCACGAGCAGTCGATGATCGCCACCGTTTTCGAATCGAATCCCAGAGTCACAACGGCGTGATCATCGACGACGCCGTCTAGGTGTTTGAACACGCCCAGTCGGGCATGGACGGAGCGAACTGCCGGCCGGTCGAGAAGCCATCGCGTGAGCTCGATGCCGTGACATCCCATGTCGAGAAGGACGCCGCCTCCAGAGAGCGCAGGATCGTGGAACCAGGAAGCATGTGGACCACCGTGGCGTTCATGATGCTGAACCGAGACGATCGATCCGAGCGCTCCGCTGCGCACCAGTTCACGAACCTTGCGATATCGGGGGGCAAAACAGAGTTGTTCGGCGTACAGCAGATGGACGCCGGCGTCGTGGCATGCCCGAACCATACGGTCCGCTTCGCCCAGATTCATGGCGAGAGGTTTTTCGCAGATCACGTGCACGCCGGCTCGGGCCGCCGCCAACGTTGCCTCATGGTGAAGCCGATTCGGCATCGCGAGGTTGATCACATCTGGACGTGCGGCGGCGAGCATCGTTGCTACGTCCGCGTATGACTCGCAGCCCCATTGCTTGGAGAAGGCCTCCCGAGAAGCGGGCGTGGCGGATACAACCCCAACGATCTCCGCTCGGCCGGTGGCGACGAGTCCCTCCGCATGCAGGTTGGCGGCGAACCCGGCGCCGACAATGCCAGCGCGGATCACGTGCGCTCCGGAATCCGGGGAAGGGAGGTCACTGCGGCCCAGGCGCCTGTCACATCGGCTTCCGTGATGGTCCGCAAATCGGCCACGGCAACGTCGAGGCCCTCGTTATGTGAGTACCTCCGAAGACCCAGGAGACCGTCGCGAAAGTGTGTTTCGGTGATGCCGAGATCGGCGGGATGAGCCCGAGTACCGCACCGGCGAACCACGTCGGCGGCCCACTCCGGTCGGTTGCCCTGCACCGACGAAAGGGCAACGACGGCGAAAGCAATGAGTTCTCCGTGGGCGTGATGGGCACCCGTGGCGTGCTCGTAGGAATATGCCCAGAAGTGCTCACTTCCCTCCTCAAACCGGCTGTGACGGGCCTCGGCACACGCCGCTCCGATCCGTCGATACGCGTCAGCCATCCAGCGGACACCATCAGCGCTTACCGCGTGCACGTCCTGCGTCCCGGCATCGAGCTCGTGAAGAAGTGTGCGACCGAGTTCAGCGAGGTCGTTGCGCCAGGGGTGACCACGACCGAGATCGCTGGCGGCCTCCCAGTCCCACAGTCCGGTATGGCACGACAAAATGTCGCCGATTCCGCTGCGATTCAATTGCTTCGGAGCCGATTGGATGACGTCGATGTCGATCACGACTTTCACGGGAACGACGTTGCCGATATAGCGAACCCGGCCGTCGATCCGAACGCCGACAGCATCGGTGAATCCGGCATCGACCGACGTGATCGTCGGCATCTGAATGAGCGGCCGCCCGGTCTTCCACGCCACGAACTTTGCGGTGTCGAGGGCGGTTCCTCCGCCGATGCCGACAACGACCTCGCCCTCGTCGGTAGCGTCGACGAGGGTCTCGAGGTGTGCGAGATCCATGTTCCCCGCCGCCACGAGACGCTCCGGCTTTGGTGATTGCGCCGCCAGGGTCTGCCATGGCGGATCGTTCACTACTGCGGTGTAGGGCACCCCGAGCCCGGCGAGCACGTCGACAACGCTCGCCATTTCCATGGCGAATGGCCTGCCGATGGTTGGGCTCACGCGGTGAGCTCCGACGCATGGTCGTGCACCTTACGGACAGCGGTCACGACATCGTCACAGTCGCGGCGCGTCCCCATCAGAATTGCCGTTGTGAACCACAACGTTTGCGCCGCCAAACGGTCGGTCACAGGAAGTTCCTGCGTCGCATAGTCCGGTATCAACGATCGTGACTTCCGGTAGCGCGGGGCCAACCCATCGGGGTCGACGAAACAATCAAGGGAGTGAAGTGAGGGGTAGGCCATGGTGAGCGGAATCCCTTCGGCTCCGAGCGCTAGCCGTGTCTGCTCCCGAGTGGCTCCGAAGACATCGGCGTCAATGCGAACCACGTAGCAATAGTTGCCTTGCGAGGTGCAGCGTGGGTCACGCCGCTGAGGGTGAACGCCGGGGATTTGCGCCAGTGCCTCGTTCAGATAATTCGCATTGGCTGAGCGTTTGCGCTGCTGCTCCGGGAACCGTTCGAGCTGAGCCAGAAGCACTGCGCCCTGCCATTCCGTCATGCGGAAGTTCCCGCCGAGGCGGTAGTGCGCGTAGAACCACGCACCCGGCAGGCGGCCGCAGTTCCCGAACGAGCGCACTGCGCCAAGAACATCGGGCCGACGAGAAACGACGGCACCACCCTCACCGGCGGTCATCAACTTCGATGCTTGGAACGAGAACGAACCGGCATCACCGATCGTGCCGACCGGTTGGCCGTTCCAGGTCGAACCATGGGCGTGGGCCGCATCTTCGATGAGGACGAGTGAACGGCGAGCGCAAATCTCGGTGAGTCGATCCATGTCTGCTGGATGACCGGCGACGTGCACGGCGATGACTGCCGCGGTGCGCGGTCCAATGGCGTTCTCGACGAGTTCTGGATCAATGCAACCGGTGTGCGGGTCGACATCGACGATGACCGGGACCGCATTCACCATGAGCACGGCGGACACCGTGGCGATGAAGGACCAATCCGGCACAATGACCTCGTCACCTTCGCCGATGCCGAGTGCCATGAGCGCGAGCTCAAGGGTGTGTGTGCCGTTCGTGACCGCAACCGCCGGCTCGGTGCCGTGTAGCCGTCCCCACGCGGCCTCGAACTCCTTCACCTTGGTTCCCTGCGACGACCACCAGTTACCGCAATCGAGCACTTCGAGGAGTAACTCCCGCTCGCGACCGTCGGCAAATGGCCAAGCGGGATAGGCCCCGCTTCGCACCGGGGTACCACCCTTGATGGCAAGTTGGGGCATGGAACAAACCTCCGACGGTTCTACTATTCGGTCAACAGTGTTTACCAAAAGCGCAGAGACCCGTCACAACTTGTTCGCTGGAAGCCGCTCAGGCAGGGTTCCGCACACCGAAGCGCAGCAAGAGCGACTCGAGGCCCCCGAAACGAACCACTCGGAACTCCTCGGCGGCTTCCAATCCGTGACGCTCCCCGGTACTGGTGGCGCCGCCGCGGATGAGCATCTCGATCAGGTCGTCGAGATCACCGGATTCGAATGCGTCGTCGAGCAGCGGAACGGTCCATCCGCCGGTTGCTGCCTGCAGTCGGAGTTGGTTCACGAAGTTCCGCATCGGGGTGCGGTGCCGTTGAGCGGCGGCGATCTTGCGATCCAGCGTCGAGCTGATGTCGACCACGTCGGTCAAGTCGAACACCCGCCGTCCGAAATACCAGCGTTCGAACACGCCGTGGACTTGGAGACCTGCGGCAAGGTGTTCCGGATGATGCTTGTCAAATTGCGAAGTCCAGAATGCTTCGTCGACGGCGGCGCCAACTTTCACGTGGTCCTGGTTGTCCTCCCCGAACATCGCATACGGGTCAAAGGTCACCAGCGTGTGAGGTCGATGGGTGCGGACCAGGGCGATGATGTGCTCGCGCAGCTCCACCTCCGACACGTCCCCGAGCACATCGGTCTGATATCCGAGGTCAATGACCTCCCCAACGCCAAGCTCAAGTGCCGCCTCGCGCAGCTCGCGATGGTTGAACTCAATCGTCGTTGGCTCGTCGAGACCGATCGAATCCCATCGATCGTCGGTCACCCGCACGACCACGATCCTCCAGTTGGCTTCGGCCCAACGGGCGATCGTTCCCCCGAGAAAGAGGGCGGCATCATCGGCGTGGGCGGTCACGACGAGGACACACCGTCCCCGGCCGTTTTCGATCCGGCAAGACTCCATGCGGAGAAAGTCTACGAGGAGGCGCGGGAATGGAAATTGTGATCGTCGAGACCGAAACTTCCGGGGCAGAAGTTCTGACCGGGATTGTTCGACGCCTGCTTGGCTCGAAACCTGCGTGCGTTCTCGGTCTGGCGACTGGGACCAGTCCGCGGTCGAGCTACCGGCTGATTCTCGATGCACGTCGTCGCGGTGAACTCAGTTTCGCCAAAGCACATGCGGTTCTGCTCGATGAATACGTCGGAATAGGACCTGACCATTCGAGCTCGTATCGAAGAACAATCCGAACTGAACTCACGGATTCACTCGACCTTCCATCGGCCAACCTTCACAGCCCCGATGGAACGGCGCCTGACCTCCTTGCGGAATGCGCTCGATACGAAGCAACACTGGCCCGACTTGGTGGCGTCGACGTGCAGATCCTCGGGATCGGAACCGATGGACACATTGGCTTCAACGAACCGTCATCTTCGCTGCGTTCACGAACTCGCCTTAAGACTTTGACCAAACAAACCCGGGCCGACAACGCTCGGTTCTTTTCAGACGCCGACGAGGTGCCTAATCATGTCATCACCCAAGGAATCGGCACCATTCTCGACGCTCGCCATGTTGTTTTACTTGCGTGGGGCGAAAGCAAGGCGTTACCGGTGGGTCGGGCAGTAGAGGGTCCAGTCACCGCCATGTGTCCCGCCAGCGCCCTCCAACTCCATCCGCATGTCACCGTTGTCGTGGACCTGGCCGCAGCGGCGCATCTTGAACTCGCCGACTATTACCGAGAGATAGCGGCCGACAAACCGGTATGGCAGCAACACTGATCTTGTGAGCAGCGTCTCCATAGCGATGTCGCCTCACGTCAATGGAATTCGTTTCACGCCTGGCGGGCCGGCGAATGCCTGGGCAATTTCCAGCCACTCGTTGGCGACGACACCTGTCGCGCGGAGTGACGTGTCGGTGACATGTCGTCGCTGGGTAACAACGAGCGCAAGCTCATAGGCGCTACCCACGACGGCGTTCGTTGCGTCGACCGGGCCTAACTGCAACGCCGTGCCAGTGGGCAGTACGAGGACGACGCGCACCCGCTCGACCGGCACCATGCGACCGTGGGTCGTGAAGGAATTAGGGAGAGCCTGGAGGCCGAGGAAGACAACATGGCGCAAGCGATCGGTCGGCTCGTAGGGGAGGCCGAGCGCGTCGACGACGTCCCATCCGTGGGCCCAGGTCTCCATGAATCTCGCAGTGAGCTTCGATGTCACGCTCATGTCCGGTCCGTACCACGGCATCCGTGCCTTCGGGTCGGCATTGAGGAACTCGTGCAGCAGCGATGAGCGGGCTGTCCGGAACCACGTCAAGAGCGCGGCGCCCTCCATGTCGTGGTGGTCGGTGATCACCGAGTCGACCATGGCTTGGACGTCGGAGGGTGTCTCCGGACGCGACTCGATGAAGGCGTCGGGCTCGGTCAGCGCCCGAACCGCGGCGTCGTCGTTCCACGCAAGATGACTGATCTGGTCACCGATCGTCCACGGCTCGCACCCGGTTCGTAAGGCCCAGTCCTGGGGGGGAAGGCGGCCGAGCACCTCGAAGAGCGCATTGCTCTCGTCGTCGGTGTCGGTCCAGAGGGTCTCGAACACGCTTGTCATCGAACTGACGATACGGGATTCTCGCTTCCGTCAACGGCAACGTTGACAAACCCGCGGTGAGACGGCAGGATGACGCCGTAACAAATTCTGCGAGGAGCCTGATGCCTGCCGACCATGACCCGGCAACGAGCCAGCGGGTGCCGCTTGTCCCGCTGAAGGATCGTCGCCGCCATCTTGACGCTGACTGGTCACCATGGATCGGCCGACCGCTCGGCCGCCATCTGGATCACTGCGTCGATCGCTTCGGTGATGAGCCGTTCATCATCAACGATGATCGTATGTGGACATACCTCGAAGTTCGGGACTGGTCGCGGCGGCTGGCCGGCGGACTGATCAACCTCGGGGTCCAGCCGGGGGAGCACGTCGCCGTGGTGATGGCGAACTACGCCGAGTTCATTGCCGTGAAATTCGCCATTGCAATGCTCGGCGCCGTGTGCGTTCCGGTGAATTTCTTGCTACGCGAACGCGAACTGTCGTACGTGCTGCAGCAGTCCGATGCCGTCACGCTGATCACGATGGATACATTCCGTGACAACGACTACATCGCCATGCTCGACTCGCTGGTGCCGGACTGGACGAGCGGCGCGGCGTCCGCGTCGTATCCGTCGTTGCGCAATGTTGTGGTGTTCTCCCCGTCCGGTCGCCGAGGTGCGTGGCGGAGCCTCGCCGAACTGGACGCGCTCGCCAGCGATGCGAACCTCGTTGAGGTCCAGGCGCGCAACGGTGCCGTGCACGTGGCGAATACCGCCGACATTCTGTACACATCGGGGACAACCGGCACGCCGAAGGGCGTGATGCTCACGCACGACATGGTGGTGCGGACGGGGTACGCGTCGGCGTACGGACGCGGCCTTTGGCGCGGCCACCGCGCCGCCTTCGCGTTGCCGTTGTATCACGTGTTCGGAGCCATCGAATGTCTGCTGGCGGCCACGTTCGTTGGCGGCGCGGTCGCCCCCCGGGTGTTGTTCAGTCCCACTGATCTGCTGGCCTGCGTAGCACGCCACCGCCTCGACGAACTTGCTGGCGTCCCGACGATGACGCTGGGCCTGCTCGGCGAAGCGAGTCGGGCGCTCGTCGCTGATGACCCCTACGAACTGCACACCTTGCGCATCGTTTACTCCTCAGGGACGGCGGCGCCGACCACGATCCATGCCGAGATACGCGAGCTCCTCGGTCCCGACGAACTGGTGGCCGGCTACGGGCAGACGGAGACGACGGCCGCGATGACGAGCAACGTTCAGGAGCTCGGCGATGAACATCTTCAGACGACGAGTGGTCGTTTCCGGCCGGCCGGGATTGCCGGGGATCTCGCCCTTGGTGGCGTCCTCGCCGTGTACAAGTCGATCGACCCAGAGACCGGCGCCGACCTACCGCGTGGGGTCCGCGGCGAACTCGTCGTCCGCGGTCCGGCCGTGACTGCGGGCTACTACAAGAAGCCGGAAGAAACCGCGGCCGCCTTTACCGCCGACGGATGGCTTCGGACAGGTGATATCGGGGTGGTGAGCCACGAGGGTGATGTGATCCTTTCCGGGCGGTTGAAAGAGACCTACCGCTGCGGTGGCGAAATGGTCATGCCCACCGAAGTGGAGCTCGTGCTCACCGAGTGTGTCGGCGTCGCGCAGGCCCACGTCGTTGGTATGCCGCACGGGCGGATGGGTGAAGTCGGTTGCGCGGTGATCGTGGCGGTAACCGGGGCGCCTCCCCCGGACACGGGGGAGTTGTTGGCCCACTGCGCGGCGAATCTTGCCCGGTTCAAGGTACCCGCGCATGTCGTGTTTATGGATGCGGCCGAACTTCCCGTCACGGTGACCGGCCGAGTGCAGAAGTTCCGCCTTGCCGAATTAGTGGCGGCGCGGCTCGAGGGCGCAGTCACGGGGTGAAGAGCGGGCGATCAGGTCGCCAGCCCGCGGACGACCATCTCGGCAAACGCCGCGCCGATCGTCTCGGCGCTTTCGGGCGACCGGTCGGGCACGAACCAGCGGCTGGTCCATCCCACCGTTCCAAGCACGCCGAAAGCCAACACCCGGGCCGATGCCAGAGGACGGATCGAACCGTTGTCGATCCCCTCCTGCACAATGGCGATCACCGCGTCTTCGAAGCGGTGGCTGAGACCGCGCATGTATTTCGACCACTCCGTTCGGTCCGGGTCGACCGACGACAGATTTTCGCGAAGGTAGACGTAGAGCAGCGGGTAGTTCGCTTCATAGGAACTCATCAACTCGGTGATGACCGTTCGAAGGCGGTCCAGTGGCGGCCCTTCGGCAGCCCGTGCTGATTCGGCCGCCGCGATGTTGCGCTCCGATGCCTCGCGGACGACCTCGTCGAACAGTTCCTGTTTGTTGGTGATGTAGTAGTAGAGGGTCGCCCGGTCCATCTCCAGGGCCTCGGCCACCGCACTGAGGCTGGTGGCACTGAAACCGCGCTCGTTGAAGACATGTGCTGCGGCACGGGCAATCTCGCGGCGCTTCTCTTGGTAGCTCTCTGAGCCCTTCTCGAGTGCCTTGCCTCGCCGACGTCCGATGTCGCTGGTGGGCTCGGCTTTCGGCGCCGTCACTTTCGCCGTCGACTGCTTGCTTAGTTTTTTCGGAGTTGTTTTTTGGGCGGCCAAGGGAATCGACGTTCGTAGCAGCTTGCTGTCAGTAGCTTTTCGGTAAACCGAGCGTGTGCTGGGCAACGTGGTTGAGCACCATCTCGCGACTGAGAGGCGCCGTCTTGTGGACCCGGGCGATAAACCATAGATCGGCGAGGCCGTATTCGAGGGCAAAACCGTTGCCGCCGTGGATTTGGATGGCCTGATCGAGGGCCCGCAACGATGTGTCGGCGGCCGCAAACTTCGCCATGTTGGCAGCTTCCGCAGCATCCTCACCGCGATCGCACATCTCGGCCGCACGCATCGCCATGAGCCGGGCCATCTGCACGTTGATCGTAGCTTCCGCCAGTGGATGGGCCACGCCCTGGTGGGCGCCGATCGGCTCTTTCCAAACCGTGCGCGTGGTGGCGTACTCAACGGCGCGGTCGATGGCGTAGCACGACACCCCGTTGTTCATCGCGGCGACGGCAATGCGTTCGGTGTTGAGACCGACGAACACCTGACGCAGACCGTTGCCTTCGGTGCCGACGAGTGCATCGGGTCCGAGTTTGACCTTGTCGAAGAAGACCATGAATTGCTTGTCGGGCGATTGCACGATGTTTTCGATCGGCTGCATGGAGATGCCCGCCGCATCGGGGGCAACGATGAACAGCGAGAGGGGGTGGCGACCGTCGGATCCGGCGACCGGTCCGCGGGCGACCACCAGAATGGCGTGCGCCTCGTCGACCGCCGAGGTCCAGTACTTCGCCCCGCTCAGTTCCCATCCGTCACCGTTCGGGGTCGCCGTGGTGGTGATCCGGTGCGTATTGGTGCCAGCGTCGGGCTCGGTAATAGCGAAGGACATTCTGACGGTGCCGTTGGCGAGACCGGGAAGCCAGCGCTCCTGCAACTCGGTCGTACCGTAGGCCTCGATGATGGGCGAACAGATCGACTGCAGGACCATGGTGAACAGAGGGCATCCCTGCGCCGCAGTCTCTTCGACGACGATGTAATAGTCGGTCATCCCGCCGCCTCCACCACCCCACTTCTCGGTGATATGCGCGCCGAGGAATCCGGCTTCACCGAGGGCGCTCCACAATTCGGTGGCCTTTTCACCGCGTTTCACTATGTCCTGGTAGTACTTCCGTCCGAATCCTCCGACCAGCTTGGCCACGCTGCGACGGAGGTCAATGTGGTGTTCGGCCGTGGGGATAACCCCGGAGAACGAAATCGGTTGGTAGGGCATGACCAGAACCTCCAGGGTGTCGCCGTCGAACGTGTGGGTCGACTGTATGCCGGGTGGACCGTTATCGTCAACGCCAGCGTTGAAAGGAACCTTGCATGGATATGAACCTTCGCGGTCGAACTGTTGTCATCACCGGTGGGTCAGGGGCACTCGGCTCGGCGATCGCCCGGCGATTCGCCGACGAAGGTGTTGCGGCGATTGCCCTGGTCGATCGTGACCCGGAAGCCACCCACGCCGCCGTGGCGGCGCTCGTTGCCCAACGGGTATCCGAGGAGCGAACAGAAGTCGTTCCGGTCGTCGTCGACGTGACCGAGCACGATGCGGTGCTGTCCGCCTATGACGACCTGAGGAAACGGTTCGGGCGCATCGATGTGGCGATCAACAACGCTGGGATCGTTGCCCCGAGCGCTCGCCTGCACAATGTCAAAGTCGAGGACTTCCGTCTGGTCCTCGACGTCAATCTCGTGGGCATCTTCAACTGCATGAAGGCGGCCATCATTGCCATGCGGGTCGACGGTCAGGGCGGGGCGATCGTCAACACCGCGAGCGTGGCCGGTTTCACCACGTGGACCCACTCGAGTCCCTACGGTGCCGCGAAAGCCGCCGTTATCCAACTCACGAAACTGGCCGCCGCGGAGTACGCGGCCGAGGGGATCCGGGTGAATTGCGTGAGCCCGGGCACGTTCGTCACGCGGTTTCACGACGACTTGGCGCCTGGGGCCCTCGATGACATCCGGGCTCGCCATCCCCTCGGTCGCTTCGGTACGACGGACGAGATCGCCGCGGCCTACGTGTACCTGAGTGGCGAATCCGCGGGTTGGACAACCGGAACGAATCTCGTCATCGACGGTGGCATGGCCATCGGTTGACGTTTGTCAACGTAAACGTTGGTGTTGACAAAACCTGTTTCCGTTCGTACTGTTCTGTGGCCGTGGTCACAGGGCCACCGACGTAAGGGGAGCAACATGCACAGCAGAACGCGCGCCGTCGCCGCCGTACTCGCAATCGGTCTTTTGGCCTCCGGTTGCAGCTCGAGCAGCAAATCCACCGATGCACCGGCCACTGAAACCACCGCCGCACCGGCCGCGGCCGAGACCGCAGCCGCCACCGAAGCGGCTGCCGTTGACACTGCCGCCGTCACCGAGGCTCCGGCGGCCGAGACTGCCGCGGCCGCCGAAACGAGTGCCGCCGCCGCCGGCTCCGATGAGGTTGCCGCCGCCAAGGCGATCTACGAGCCGTTCCTCCAGCCGCCGACAAAGATCAACCAGACCACGCCGCTCTCCGGACCCGTGCCGAAAGACAAGCTCTACGTGTTCTTGGAATGCGAGTTGCCGCAGTGCGTCGAGATCGGCGTCGGGGCACTTGAGGCTGCCAAGGCCATTGGTTGGAAGACCAAGGTGATCAAGTGGAACACCGCCGACCTGCAAACGGTGCTGTCGGCCATGGACGAAGCACTCACCCTGAAGCCCGCTGCCGTAACCCTGACGGGCATCCCGCAGGAACTGTGGGCCGATCGGGAGGCGGCGTTCGCTGCTGCCGGCGCGATGATCATCCCGATCGCCGTTGCTGATCTGAAGCTGAGCAAGACCGTCCCGATGGGTGCCGCCATGAAGGCCGACTACGTCGCCGACGGCACGCTTGTCGGCAACTGGTTCATCGCCGACTCCAACGCCGAGGGCAAGGCTCTTCTCGCCGACGTTCCGGCTTACCCGGTACTCACCGCCCACGGCACCGGCTTCAAAGCGGCTGTCGCGGCCGGCTGCAAGAAGTGCACCGTCACCTCGCTCGACGTGACGGTTCCGCAGCTGGCCAAGGGTGAGTTCGTTTCCTCGGTTGTCTCGGCCCTGCAAAAGGATCCGTCGATCAAGTACCTGATCACCACCGATGGCGCGTTCATCGACGGGCTCTCCGCCGCTCTCGACGCAGCAGGCATGAAGGACATCAAGATCGCCGGAGGTTCAGCGAGCATCAATAACCTTGCTGCGCTCGACACCGGCACCGAGAACGCCTGGGCCGGCGAAGCAATTCATATGGATGGTTGGATCGCCATTGACATCGCCGCTCGCGCCATGCTTGGCATGACCATCCCCGACTCCGGTGGTCGTCGCACGCAGCAACTGTTCACCAAAGGCAACGTCGGCACCCCGACGCTCTCCCTCGACAAGCCGGATAACTTCCGCGACGAGTTCAAGAAGCTGTGGGGCGTGGCCTGACCACGGGTCGGCGGAGCGTCCAAGATGCGCGGGCGCTCCGCAAAACCTTCGCTGGAGGGCTCGCCCTTGACGGCGTGGACCTCCGCATCGGCGCCGGAGAGATCCACGCGCTGCTCGGCGAAAATGGTTCGGGCAAGTCCACCCTCATCAAGATTGTGTCGGGCTATCACCGGCCCGACCCCGGTAGCGTCGTCGACTTGGGTGGCGAGTGTCTGCACTTTGGTGATCCAGCGTCCTCGGCTCGGCTCGGCGCCCGGTTCGTGCACCAGGATCTCGGACTCGTCGAGACGTCGTCGATCCTCGACAATCTCGCCGTGGTCGTGGGCTTTCCGACCCGTTTCGGCACCATCCGTAGGGGCGCAGCACGAGAATTGACGCGGTCCGCGCTCCGCCGCGTCGAGCTCGAGCTCGATCCGGACGTGTTGATCAGCGCGCTTAGCCCGGCGCAAAAGACTGGCGTGGCAGTGGCCCGCGCACTCTTGCCCGTCGATGGGCGAGAAGCACGTCTCCTGGTGCTCGACGAGCCCACGGCGCGACTGCCCGAACAGGAAGTCGCCCGCCTCCTGAGCCTCGTACGCGCCGTCGCGGCGAACGGCGTCGGCGTGCTCTATGTGACCCATCGACTCGACGAGGTTTTTGACGTGGCGGAAACGGCGAGTGTGCTGCGCGACGGCCGCAAGGTGTTCGAAGGTCCGGTTGCCTCACTCAGTCGCGAGAGCTTGCTCGGGCATCTGTTTGGCTCGGCGATAGAGAAGGTCAATCGCCACGACGCGTCAGTCAGTGGCGACGTAGTTCTTGACGTGCGAAGTGTCGGATCGG
Source organism: Actinomycetes bacterium (assembly GCA_031368095.1). Lineage (GTDB taxonomy): Bacteria > Actinomycetota > Acidimicrobiia > Acidimicrobiales > JANYDT01 > JANLQX01. The sequence goes on from JANLQX010000171.1 coordinate 21,492, forward strand.
AGTACCTCGCCAATGTCTCGTTCACGGTAAGGCAAGGTGAGGTGGTCGGTGTCGCCGGCATCACCGGTTCGGGCCGTGATGCTTTGTGCGCCACCCTCTTCGGGGCGCGTCCGCGCGACACCGGGGAGGTTCGCGTCGGCGGCCACGTGCTGCGCGCCGGTCGCCCCTCGGCAGCGATGGAGCGAGGGGTTGCGTTTGTGCCCGCTGAGCGCAAGATCCAAGGAGCCTTCCTGGGCCTCACAGCACGCGAGAACATTTCCATCGGCGACCTTCCCCGGTTCTGGCGACTCCCGTTTCTTCGACGAAAGGCCGAGACTGCGGCGGTGGCTGGATGGTTCGAGCGCTTCGACATCCGGCCGGGTTTCGGCACGGACCGCCTTGTCTCCACGTTCAGCGGTGGGAACCAGCAGAAGATCGTGTTCGGGAAGTGGTTCCAACGCGGCCCGGCGGTGTTCCTTCTCGACGAACCGACCCAGGGCGTCGACGTCGGAGCAAAGGGCGAATTGCATCGTTGCCTGGCTGATGCCGCGGTCAACGGCGCCGCGGTGCTCATGAGTTCCTCCGACACCGACGAACTCACCACGGCCTGCTCGCGAGTGATCGTCCTTCGTAATGGCGCGGTCGTCGCTGATCTCTCCGGCGACGCAATCACGCCCCGCGAGATTGCCCGTGCCGCCCTCGGCATCGGGCTCGATACCGGTCTTGATATCGGGTTCGGGGATCCGACCCATCAACCCTTCGCACACGAATCGAGAACGTCCGCCCAATGAAGCGATTCCCCCGGAGCCTTGGCTTCGAAAAGTACAGCGGCGTGTACCTCTGGGCGGCGTTCATCGCCGTGTTCTCGGTGCTCTCGCCGAACTTGTTCGCCAGCATGGTCACGGTGCACTCCGTCGCTGCCGGCAAGGCGGTGTCGGCGATCCTCGCGCTCGCAATTGTCGTTCCGCTCGTATGTGGTGTCTACGACCTCTCCGTCGGCGCCAACATCAACTTCACCACCATCGTGGTCGTCAAGGCGGTGGCCGGTGGACTCTCCGTGCCACTCGCCATCGTCCTTGGACTCGCCGTCGGTGCGGGCATTGGTGTCGTCAACGGCTTCATCGTGGTGAAGCTCAAGGTGAACTCGTTCATCACCACGCTCGGCACGGCGTCGATCATCGCCGCCCTGCAGGTGATCGTGACGGACAACCGTCAGCCGTTGCCGCCGAGCCTCCCGGCCTGGCGCTCGCTCACCCAGACAAAGGTCTTCGGCTTCCAGATCATCGTTGTCTATCTGCTGCTGATCGCCGTCGTTCTGTGGTGGGCGCTCACCCATACGCCGTTCGGTCGGTACTTGTACGCGATCGGCGGGAGCCCCGAGGCGGCAAAGTTGTCGGGAGTCAACGTTGATATGTACACGTGGCTTTCGCTGATCGTCTCTGGAGCTTTATGCGGTCTCGCCGGAGTGTTCTACGGCTCCATCGCCGGGCCATCGCTAAGTTTTGGTGCTTCGCTTCTCCTCCCAGCATTCGCTGCGGTATTTCTCGGCTCGACGCAGATAACGCCGGGTCGTTTCAACGTCTGGGGATCAGTACTCGCTATTTATGTGCTTGCTACTGGCGTGAAGGGACTGCAGCTCCTCACCGACGTGCAATGGCTCGATCCGATGTTCAGCGGCGTCGCCCTCGTAGCCGCCGTGGCCATTGCCAACGGCCGTCAGCGATCGGGCGAAGAGCGCCGGCGCCGACGCCGTAGTGCCGAACGAATCGAGCCCGCCAGTCCCGTCGGTCCAACCGGCTGACATGGTTGCTGTGCTCAGCCTTCGATTCGACCGGTGAGTGTCTCGAGGATGTCAGGGGGGACGAAGTTGTTCTCGGTAGTTGTCTCGGCTTCGACGAGCTCGACCATCCGGGTGACGACTTCGGCCGGGTCGAGTTGACCGGTGGTGGCAACGCCGCGCATCATCTGAAAGAGATCAGTGGCCCCGGCGCTCACCGAGTTGGCGTCGAACCATTCCCACATCGAGTCGGCCATACGGTCATTGAAACCGGTGTTGTACGGTCCGGGGTTGAGCAGGGTCACGTCGACACCCACACCGGCCAGCTCGGCGCGCATCGCCTTGCCCATGGCCTCGAGCGCGAACTTCGTCATCGAGTACGGGCCAAAGGCCGGGGCCGAAACAACGCCGCCGATCGACGACATGATGATCACCCGTCCGTGCTTGCGCGCCACCATCTGGGGAAGCACCTTCTGGGTGATGGCCACGGTGCCGAACACGTTGACTTCGAAGATTTTGCGGAGCCGGTCCATCGGCACGTCGGCCATGGGCCCGGTCTGTCCGAACCCGGCATTGTTCACCAGGACGTCGACGGTCCAAGCGCTTACCTTCTCGACATCCGCTGTCGTGATGTCGAGTTTCTCGACGTGCAGCTGAGGCGCCTCGGTGGCAAGGGCGGAGGCTTGTTCCGCGGTCTCAGTGGTCGCGATGACGTGGTGCCCTCGCTCCGCCAGCGCCAGCGCGGCCCCCTTTCCGAACCCTGATCCGGCACCGGTGATCAACACGGACTTGTTCATGAAGAATCCTCCAAGGGATGTTTCGAACTGGCAGACTGGGTCGATATTTCAACATGTATGTTGACAAACTGCAACCTGGCCCCGAAGTCCCGAAGTCCCGAAGTCGAGAGGATCTGACCATGTCGACCGCAACCCCGTACCTGGTGGAGGTGGCCCCTCAGTGCTACGCGTACATACAACCCGATGGCACCTGGTGGATCAACAACACTGGCTGTGTTGTTGGTGGCGACGGCATCACCTTGATCGACACGTGTTCGACCGAGCAGCGGACGGTCGACATGCTGCGCTCGGTACGGGGTCTGAGCCACGCCCCGCTGCGTCACGTGGTGAACACCCATCATCACGGTGATCACACGCATGGGAATTATCTGACCGGTCCTGCGGCGATCATTAGCCATTCGGTCTGCCGCACGATGATGGTGGCGACCGGAATCGAGCACTACACGACGGCGTTCGAGCAACCGGCGTGGGGTCCCCTGGAGTTTGTTGCACCCTCGATCACCTTCAGCGGACGGCTCGACGTGTGGGCCGGCGACCTCCGCATCGAGCTGCATGACATGGGCGGCGCTGCGCACACGACCAACGACGTGGTCGCGTGGGTTCCGGATCGCGGCGTGCTGTACACCGGTGATCTCGTGTTCCATCAGGGCACGCCGTTCGTGCTCATGGGATCGGTTACCGGCAGCCTTCGTTCGCTCGACCGGCTGCGGTCGTTCGGTGCGCCCACCGTGGTCCCCGGGCACGGTCCCGTCTGCGGCCCCGAGGTGTTCGATGAGATCGAGGTGTATTTGCGTTTCGTGCTTGACCTGGCGGGTGCGGCGCAGCGAAACGGTTCCTCGGCCTTCGATGCGGCGGCGTCGGTGTGGGGTGACCTCGGACCGTTCGGCGCCCTCACCGACCCCGAGCGTCTCGTGGGCAATCTCCACCGGGCGATGGCTGAGCTGGACGGTCTCGAGGAGGGCGGACGTCTCGACATCCGTGCTGCGATCGCCGACATGGTCCGCCTCAACGGCGGTGCGCTCCTGCGCTGCTGCGCCTGAGTTCGCTGGACAGTGTCGGAATCGTTTCCGCCAACGCGACGCAACATCGACACACACCCCCACGCGCTCGTGCGGACGCCCAACAAGTACACCGATGTACTTCTCAGCAGTGGCACTAGTTGAGGCCGGCGCAGTCTTTGCTTTCTGTATCGATTTGACCCAATATAGAGTGCAATCGATACAGTTTGGAAACCGACCGGCGGCCCCTTTCGGATCTAGTCGCAAGAGAGTCATGCCTTGAGAGCACCTGGTTCATTCGGCCCACGCAAAGGAAATATGCATGACCTATCGAACCCTTCGAAAGCTCGTCGGCTCTGCTGACGATCCTGGCCCCTCACGAAGAGGAGCCGGGCCCGAGGGTTGATTTGAATAGAGGCCGACTTGGATCAACGGCGTGGCCGTCATACCCGTCGCTTCTATCTGCGATCTACGAACTGGAGCCAGCCTCTAGTAACGGCCAGTCGTGGAAGCCGGAGCCGGTCTTGCGGCCCAGGTGTCCGGCGGCGACGAGGTCGATCAGGATCTGCGGTGGTCGGTAGCGCTCGCCGTAGACGGATTCGAGTTGGCGGGCGATGTCGAGTCGCACGTCGAGGCCGACGATGTCACTGAGCCGCAATGGACCGACCGGGTGCCGGTAGGCAAGCTCAGCGGCTCGGTCGATGTCCACGGCCGACGCCACGCCGTCCTCGAGCATCCGCATTGCTTCGAGCGACGCAATGAGATCGAGCCGACTGGTGGCGAAGCCGGCGATGTCGGCTACCACGATGCTCTGCTTGGCGATCAAGGCGACGAGACGTTCGGCGTCGGCGAGCGCCGTGACGGACGTGGCTGATCCGCGAATGATCTCGACGAGGGGCAGCGACCAGACCGGGTTAAAGAAGTGCATCCCGACAAAGCGTTCCGGCGCGGCGACCGCGCGCGCGAGGCGATCGATAGAGATCGATGACGTGTTCGTGGCCAGTAGCGCCGGTGCCTTTCCGGACAGGAGTCCGAGTACCTCGGACTTCAGTTCCTCACGTTCCGGGACCGTTTCGATTATCAGATCAAGACCGTTGGCGATCTCGTCGATCGACGCCACTCGATCGATGCGGCCCAGCAAGGCGTCGGCGCCGTCACGATCGAGCTTGCCCCGTTTGACCGCTCCATCGGCTGCGGTTCGGAGCTCGGCGGCCATGGCATCGGCACGGGCGTCGTGCGGCTCGACGACCGTGGTGGTGAACTCGGCGAGGGCGAACACATAGGCGATCCCCGTCCCCATGGTTCCGCCACCGACAACTGCCATCCGGGCGCCGGTCGCACGACTCGCAACGTGTTCCTTGGTCTCGGCCATATCATCAACACTAGTGTTGATGAAACCGAAAAGCACCTGAGGAGTCCCTGTGCCAGCTGACGTTGGAACCGCCGAGTTCGATGAGCACCGATGGAGCGCGGCGGTCGAGGCCGCTAACGTACCGACGCTGCTCGCCGTCCTTGTTCACCTCACCGGTGACCTGCGATGGCTGGAGCCAGAGTATGCGCCGAGTCGGGCCAAGGGACTGAGCGACAACGACTCCGGGGATCTGCCCGAGAGCGTGCAAGCCGAGATCCGAACGGCCGCTGCCGCCGCCATTGCCTCGTGGTCGCAGGGGCGAGCGCCACAACTCATTGATCCGGACCCGACCTTGCTCGTGCGGATTTTGAGCTTCGTTCTCGGCGAACCGATTCCCGACGGCTACGGCGAGATGATCGCCTTCGAACTTCGCAGCGGCGCCACCCACGCAGTATCCGCACTAGCGGAGGTACCAAAGCTTGCGCTGCGGGCGATCGTCATCGGAGCGGGTATGTCGGGCCTCTGCGCGTCGATTGAACTGGCCAAGGCGGGCATCGATCACGTGGTCCTCGAACGCCACGACAGCGTCGGTGGCACGTGGCTGGAGAACCGCTATCCCGGGTGCGGTGTCGATGTGCCGAGCCATCTCTACTCGTACTCGTTCGCGCCGAACGACTGGTCGATGTTCTTCGCCCTTCGCGATGAGATTCACGCCTATTTCGAACGCATCGCCGACGACTTCGGTGTTCGCCCCCGCATCCGCTTCGGAACCTCGGTGGAGAAGGCGGTTTGGGACGAGTCCACCAGCGAGTGGGTCGTCGAGACCGTGGGCCGTGATGGTACGCGCGCATCGCTTCGCGCCAACGTGGTGATCAGTGCCGTCGGCGCCTTCAACAAGCCGAGGATTCCCGCCGTGCCAGGTCTCGCCGACTTTGCCGGCGCGTCGGTGCACACTGCACAGTGGCCGACCGATGGCGTCGATCTTGATGGCCGTCGAGTCGCCGTGATCGGAAACGGCGCCAGTGCCATGCAGATCGTCCCGGCCATCGCCGAGCGGGTGGCCGAGCTCAACGTGTTCCAACGGTCTGCGCACTGGACGGCACCGTTCGAAAAGTTTCGCGTGACGGTTCCCGACGACGTCCAGTTCCTCCTGCGCGAGGTGCCGCTCTATCGGCTCTGGTACCGCATCCGATTGAGCTGGGCGTTCAACGACCGTTCGTATGACGCGCTGCAGAAGGATCCGAACTGGCCGCACCCTGAACGATCGTTGAACCCGATCAACGAAGGTCATCGTCGAGCATTGACGCGCTACATCGAAGACGAGATCGGCGACCGCACCGACCTGCTGCCGCATGTTGTGCCGGACTACCCGCCGTTCGGAAAGCGCATGCTTCTCGACAACGGCTGGTACCGAACGTTACGACGGCCCAACGTTCACTTGATTCACGACCCGGTCGCCTCCGTCGGCGCCGACTTTGTGGTGACGGCGGCCGGCGAGAAGGTGCCGGCCGATGTCCTCATCTGGGCCACCGGATTCGATGTCGTCCACTTCCTCGCCCCCATGGAGATTCGGGGTGTCGGCGGGCGGTCGCTCCACGACGTCTGGGACGGCGACGACGCCCGGGCCTATCTCGGCACCGCCGTGCCCGGGTTCCCGAACTTCTTCTGCCTTTACGGCCCCAATACCCAGTTCGGCCATGGCGGTTCGTTGGTCTTCGTGGTCGAGCGTCAGATGCATTACGTGCGGTCGATCCTCGAGGCCATGGCCGGTGCCGGTGCGGCGGCAGCAGAGGTGCGTGCCGATGTCCACGACGCCTATAACGAACGCATCGACCGAGCCCACGAGGCAATGGTCTGGACCCACCAAGGCATGGACACGTATTACCGGAATTCGAAGGGCCGAGTCGTGGTGAACAACCCATTCCGCATTGTCGACGTCTGGCGCGATACCGAGGCGGCGAAGGCCGACGACTTTGTCTTCACTCCTCGTTCGACGGCGCGAGCAAGTGTTTCGCCCGGAGCAGCGTGATGGAGGCGGACACGCGTTCCGTACGTGTCGAGCGACACGGAGCGGTGTCCGTCATCACCATCAATCGTCCGTCCGTTCGTAACGCCGTAAACCAGGCGGTGTCGCTCGGGATTGCGGCCGCGCTCGACGCGCTCGACGATGACGACACCCTCGGCGTCGGCATCCTCACCGGCGCCGGTGGGACGTTCTGCTCGGGCATGGATCTGAAGGCCTTCGTCAACGGTGAACGTCCCGAGATCCCGGGCCGAGGACTGGGCGGGCTGACCGAACACATTCCCCGCAAGCCGCTCATTGCCGCGGTGGAGGGCTACGCCCTTGCCGGTGGTTGCGAGATCGTGCTCGCCTGCGACCTGGTCGTCGCCTCGTCTACGGCGCGCTTCGGTATCCCCGAGGTGACCCGCGGACTCGTCGCCGGAGCCGGTGGACTCGTCCGCCTGCCCCGCAAGATCCCTCGCCAGATAGCCCTGGAGTACGCACTCACCGGCGCCCACTTCACCGCCGATGATGCCCATCGCTGGGGACTGGTGAACCGGCTGTGCGCCGAAGGTGCAGCATTGGCGACGGCGCTGGAGCTGGCCTCGGCGATTCTCGCCAATGCGCCGCTGGCGGTGCAGATGACCAAACGGATCATGGCCGAGTCGGCCTCGTGGGGTGAAGCCGAGTCATGGGACCGCCAGCGTGCACTCGTCGACGAGGTGCTCGCCACCGACGACGCTCGTGAGGGGGCTCTGGCCTTCAGTGAGAAGCGCGCACCGCAGTGGACAGGAAAATAAGCACGCGTATTAGATGCCGAGAGCTCGGACCAGCGCAGCGCGTTCACGGATGACCCGCCCGTGCAGGTGCCCTTCGGCGTCGCGATGCACGACCCCGACGCTATAGAGCGTCGCCTCTCGTCCGATGCTTGAGGAGGGCGTGCCGATGCTTTCGAGTCCGCCGCGATACGGTCCCCGCTGAGTGACATGGAATGCAACGCGTCCACTCACCGAAAAGAGATCGTCGAAGACGGTCGTGTGCACTTCGAGCAGCGGTGGGGTCGCGGCGACGGGGAGGTCGTCGAACCACACGTGATCCCCCGTCCCAGTCGCGCTGCCGCCCCGGAGCCACTCGGCAACGTCGGCTTCGGCGGCCCGATCGGGGACTCCCGGCTCGCCATCCCAGGGCGCCACGGCCGGTGACTCGACGGCCTCCGGTACGCCGTCGGCCAGTTGGCGGCGTCGACTCGCATAGTCCTCGATGGCGTAGTTCGAGGTGAGCCGTGTGCCATTCCATCGGTACAGGCCGATACCACCCCACGCCGCCTGGCGGCCAGCGTGCTTCACCGATGCGCCGTGCTGGGAGAACCTCATGGCGAGGCGATCCTCGGTGAAGACAATCTCATGGACGGTCATACCGAGGCCGGGGAACTGTTGCAGCTGGCGCACGACGGCGGGAACATAGACGTCGTCTCGCGGGCCGAGATCGGTGCCACCCATGTGGAGCACATAGTCGGGCTCCATGATCTCGGCGCAAACGGCTGCGTTCTGGCAGATGAGATAGTCGACAACGTAGCGACGAAGCACACCAACGAACGGATGCATTAGGAGATCCTCCGCTCGCGGTTCAGCCAGAAAGGTATGCGCAGTTCCTTTTTCAACACCTTGCCCGACGCGTTGCGAGGCAGCGAATCAACGAAGTCGACCGAGCTCGGGCACTTGTAGCGAGCGAGCCGCGTGCGGGCAAACTCGATCACTGTCTCGGCGTCGAGGACATGGCCGGGGCGAACGACAACGATCGCCTTGGGCGTCTCGCCCCATCGTTCGCTCGGCACACCGATCACGGCGACCTCAGCAATGGCCGGATGGTCGTAGAGGACGTTCTCGATCTCGGCCGGATAGATGTTCTCGGCGCCCGAGACGATCATGTCCTTGAACCGATCGAACAGGTACACGTACCCGCCGGCGTCGGCAAAGGCGGCGTCTCCGGTCCGTAGCCACCCGTCGTCGGTCATCGTCTCGGCCGTCGCGTCGGGCTTGCCCCGGTAACCGCGCATGTTCATCGGCGAGCGGGTCCAGATCTCACCGACGGCGCCGAGTGGTACCGGCCGAAGCGTGGTCGGGTCGATGATGGCCAGCTCGACCCACGGCACGGCGCGCCCGCACGATCGCAACAACGCCGTTCCGTCGGCATCGTCAGGACGATGGTCTTCTGGACGCAAGGCGACGACCGAACCGGCGGTCTCGGTCATGCCGTAGTTCTGCATGAACGAACATCCGAGCCGGTCGATGGCGCGGCGCAGGACCGCGTCGCCGATGGGTGAGGCGCCGTAGACGAGCAGTTCGAGACTGCTCAGGTCGGCGTCATCCACCGTTGGTGAGTCAAGGATCGTCTGGATCACGGCCGGCACAAAGAACGCGTGTGTTACCCGGTGCGTCGAGATCGCCGTGATGATGGTGGCGGGGTCGAGGTCGCGAAGGAGAACCGTATGCCCACCTACGAGCAGCGCACCCATGCCGTAGCCGATCCCTCCGATGTGGAACATCGGCATGCCGGCGAGATTGACCTTGTCGGCGGTGAAGCCCCACACCTCAGTGGCCAGAAGTTGCGTGTAGGCCGTGTTGCGGTTGGTGAGCTCCACCCCTTTCGGCACGCCAGTGGTGCCCGACGTGTACAGCAGCAGCACGGCATCGTCAGGCGACACCGCCACGTCCGGGTCGTCGCCGGGTGCCGAAGCAAGCCACGACTCGTAGTCGGCCTCGAGGGAAATGATCTCGTTGATCCCGAACGTGTCGCGAGCCTCGCTAGTGAGCAGTGACGACTGCTCATCGGCCACGATGACGACGGACGGTTGCGCGTCGGCCACGATCGCACTGATTTCGGTGGGGGCCAAGCGCCAGTTCAGGCCGACCAGGATTGCGCCCGCTTTGTTGCACGCAAAGGCCAACTCGAAGAACACCGGATGGTTCTTCGAGAGCACGGCGACCCGGTCGCCCGGTTCGACCCCAGCGGCCACGAGGGCCGAAGCCGCCACGCTGCTTCGACGATCAAGGTCGGCAAAGCTCATCGTCGTTGTTCCGAAGGTCAACGCTGGAGCATCAGGACTGCTGGAAGCCAGTCGACGAATTGCTGAGCCGTACGTGAACGAGGCGTCATCGAAGGACCCTGCGGAAAAAGCTGGTACGGGCGACCATTGCGAGATCAGCTCGGGTGCGGCGGCGTTGGTGAGATCCACGGTGACTCCTGCTGAGGTTCCGAACGTCGTCAACGGTAGTGTTGAAAATGTACCGGCGCCAGAGGAACTTCTGCCGCCGGACGGTACACTGGAGAAATGAGTTTCGTGCGATCGTGGCCGCTCGCTATCGCCATTGCGGCGAGCCCCTTTGTGCCCCTACGGTCGGCGTTCGCATCAGCCAGTCTTCCGGGCACGTGCGAGATCAGTACGGTCGCGGTACAGCAGGTCCTCGGGGTCAGCGGACCCGACAAGTACACCGGACCGATTCTCGCTGGCGAGGCGTGCTCGTGGAAAACCAACGACCCGAACTGCTTCTTGCGCGTTCTGTCGGTTCGCCAGCACGTAACCGACGAGGATCTCGCAACGGTGAACGGGTTGCTGGCGAAAGTGAAACCGATTGATCGGGCACCGAAGGCGCTCGGGAAGAAGGCCTTCTTCGTCCACACCGACCTTGGTCTGTCGGCGGCGATCGCCATCGAGCGGGTCTACGTGCCGCTTGTCGGCCGGAGTTGGGTGGAGGTCACGCTGTCCGGCCGACTTGGTCCTGACGGCTCCCGAGAACTCCTTGTTACGGCCGCCAAGGCCGTGCCCCGACGAGGGTCACCCAGTTCGTGACGTTGCTGGTATTCGATCGGTCGCGTTCTTCAGTGCCTGTGCTTGGAGCCCGCACCGCGGCTAGCCATCCCTAAGATTCGGCAGTGTCCTCTCTGAGCATTCCCGTCAACCCTGCCGCCGTCACCGCTTCGTGGATGACCGATGTGTTGCACCAGTCCGGTGCACTCCCAGCGGAGTCGACGGTCTCGTCGATCCTTATCGAGCCGTTGGGAGCGGGCGTTGGCGTGATGGGTGAATTGGCCCGCATCCGCCTGTCCTATACCGGCGAATACGGCGACGCGCCAGGCACGGTGATCGTGAAGTCGCCGTCGCCGTTCGAAGAAAATCGTGCGCAGGGTGTGGGTCTCGGCATGTACGAGGCCGAGATCCGGTTCATGCGCGAACTCGACGCCACTACCGCAGTGCGAACGGCGCAAGTGTTCCTGGCCGACATCGTTCCGGGCACAGCCGAGTTTGTCGTGGTGATGGAAGATCTCGGTCATCTCGTCATGGGCGATCAGGTCCGGGGCGTGACGCCCGCCCAGGCCCGTGATGCGGTAGTGACCATGGCCGACCTTCACGCCGGTTGGTGGGGCAAGGTTCAGTCACCGCCGATGGAATGGGTACCGAGCGTGGTTCACGCTCGCATCGAAGGACTGGCGCAGATGTGGCCCGCCTTGTGGGAAGGCTTCAACGCCAAGTTTGCGACCTCACTTCCCGACGGTGGCGCCGCCGCTGGCGACCTCATTGCCGCCAACTTTTGGCGTGTCATGAACAAGATCGCGGAGTGGCCGTGGACGCTCCTGCACCAGGACTACCGCGTCGACAATCTGTTCTTTGATGCCGACAACGCCGATGAACCGGTAGTGGTCATCGATTGGCAGGGCATCGGTCGAGGTCCCGGTATCTATGACCTCTGCTATTTCCTCGGTGGTTCGCTCACCGTGGATGACCGTCGGACCCATGAAACTGCGCTGGTCCGGGCGTATCACGAGCGTCTCGTCGAGCGAGGCATCAACGACTATCCATTCGAGCAGTTGTGGCACGACTACCGGTTCGGTCATCTCACTAGTTGCTCAACTGCCGTGCTCGTCGGAGCGACCTTTGATCTCGCCAATGAGCGAGGCATTGCCCTCGTTGACGCGCTGGCGAGTCGCCACTTTCAGGCGGTGGTCGATCATCGCTCGACCGAACTCATGGGTGAACTCAGCTAGTGGAGCGACTGATCAGACCTTGGTGCGCGACGGTCCGGCCGGGGAATTTCGGAACATCGTCTCGGCGTCGAAGCCGATGCGCGTGTCGGGAACAATCTCGATGATCACCCGGCCAGGGGTGTCGAGGTGGGCCGCGAATGCCGCTTGGCGTTCGGTGCTTTCCGGACGGACACGCGCCGCCAGCGCAGGATAGAACCACGCCTTCGTGGCGGCGTCCTCCAGAACTACCGCCGTGCCCTTGTACGTAACTGACTGGCTGACGCCGATCTCAGTGCCTCGACTCGATACTGCGATCGCCACCCGTGGCCTGGCCTCAATCGCCGGAACGCGCTTTCGACGTCGCGTGCACGTGAGCCAGAAGCGTCCGTCGTGGGTGAGGAAGTTCATGATCACGCCGACCGGATCACCGGTTGCCGTCGACCACATAAAGGTGCACTCCGTCTGCGCGCGTAGTAGCTCCTGTTCGCGATCGAGGTTGAGTGCGAACATCGAGACATCGTCGTAGCTTGCCGTGTAGCCGTGGTCTGATTCGGTCATGGCCCTTCGTTCTGGACACTTGAGAATGACGACGAACGGTACTCCTCGGCGGCGTTGGTCATCCATACTGAGCGGGTGAGGAAGATCGCGCTCGTGGGCCTCCTTGCGGTGGCCGGCTGCGCGACCAGTGCGGAATCGGCGACGCCGACCCCGACAACTCGACCGCCGGCGACCTCGAGGCCGCCACGGGCGCCGTCCGTTGATGTCCGGTCCGGGGCGTCGTGGGCCGACGTGGTGACCGCTGTTCGCCCATCGGTCGTCCGGATTGAGAACTCGACGTGTGACCGCACGGCGTTCGTCGGATCGGGGTTCGCCATCGGGGGCTGGATCGTGACCAATCGACACGTGGTCGAGGGATACGCCAAACTCACCGTTCGAATCGGCGACACCCGTTCGGTCGTCCCCACCCAGGTGCTGGTTTCGGCGACTGACGATCTTGCGCTGGTCAAGGTGAGCGAGGATCTCCCGCAGATGTTCTGGACAACGTCGGCGCCTCGGGTGGCCGACGAGGTCGCCG
>JANLQX010000173.1:0-2422 GCA_031368095.1 Actinomycetes bacterium
CGATGTCATCGTGAATTTCGAAGGTCCGGAAACGGCGTACGTAGGTTGGACGCCGTCGGGATACACGTCGTCGTATCCGTCGAATCGGTTTTGGCACATCGTCTACTCGGTCGACCCGTTGCATGCTGCGTCGCTCCTCGACGGCGCCGAAGGACGTCGGGGCGGCCTCGTCTACCTGACGGAACAGGGCATGCCCAATCCGTTCTCAGTGATTCCGAACGCCGCCCTATGGAGCGCCCAAACTCCGTCGGTGACCACTCGCCCGCCGGCGCCACAGGCCGGTTCGGGGAGCACGGTCCCCGGCCGACCGCCCGCTCCGCAGAGCGGGGGCGAGACGACCACGGCGCCGGCCCGCGGCGTTCCGGTCTGGGCCGTTGGGGCGACGGTGGCACCACCGCCGTCAACGGTGGCCAGCGCACCGGTGGTTGCGTTGATCGACGACGTTGCCGAGGTGACGACTGAGCTGACTCCGTCGGTGGAAACCACGACCACAAGTACGACGACGACCACGACCACGACCACCACCCCGACGACCACGTCTACCGCTAGCGCTGCCGTCATCGCGCCGGAAGCCCCGTCGACGACCGCGCCGAACTCAACGACCGCGCCGAACAGCACGACAAACCCGACCAGTGTGCCCGGTCGCCCAGCCCTTGCCGGGGTCCCGACCGATTCCATCGCTCCCGCTCGGACCGCTGGTCCGGCTTTCGTTTCTCCCGATACCGTCCCGACCTCGACCGTCTCGGGCTACCGGACTGGGCGTCGGACCGTCGCAACGGCACGGGCTCGACGCCTCCCTCCGGTCGCTCTGGACTTTGTCGTCCGAGCCCGTGGGGAACGGCGGATGGGGTAGCGGCGACTTACCGCGGCCAGCGTTTGCGGTCGGCGTCGGCGCCGGTTCGACGGGTGGCTTTTCGGTCTCCCTGCGCCCAGGAACGCCGCCATCCCGGGCCGTCGGGCCCGGTGAGGGGAGGAGTGTTTCCGGTGGCGGCGCGCTGACGAGCGCTCCACCAATCCGAACGGTGCTCGTCGGCCAACTCGTTGACGGCCGCTTCAACGCGGGCGTTCATGTGGCGGGCATCCTCGCCTTCGGCAGGCAGGATCGGCAGCCCGAAAGTCACGGTGCAGGCATGGCGGCGAAGGCGGCCTCCCTTGGGTAGCACTTCGTCGGCGCCCTCCACGTGGACTGGAATGATCGGGCAGTGGCGGCGCACGGCGAGGAACGCGGCGCCTGGTTTGAACTCCTGGCCCCAACCGTCGGGGGAGCGGCCACCTTCCGGAAAGATGACCAGGCTCCAACCGTCGGTCAGCAGACCGAGCAGTCGATCACTGGAGGTGCGGCTGACCTTGAGCCGCTCAATGGGGACAGCGTTGATCGTAAGCGCGCTGATCACGGCCTTCCATCGCTTGTCGAAGAAGTAGTCCGCACCAGCAGCGACGACAGTCTTGCGTCGGAACCGCCTCGGAACCGAAGCGAGCAACAGGCTGGTGTCGATGTGGCTGTGATGGTTGGCGGCAAAGATCACCGGGCCTCGGAGTCCTTCGAGACGGTCGAGACCTTGCACGGTGGGACTCGCCAGCGCTTCTACGCCGCCGCGAACGAGTGTCTCCTGAAGGATCCGCCGGGTGACCGACGCCAGCGGTTCGCGGGCCCACTCGGTGTCGTAGTCGACCCCCAGTGTCGACGGTTCGAGAGGCCGATCGACACCACGGGGCTGGGTCGGCGCAGTGAAGGGAAAGCCTCGAAGCGTTCTCGGCACGAGTTGGTCGACCGAGGTTGGCATTCGACGCGCCTGGCTCTTTATCGTGGCGACAAGGACACCCTTTCGCCCGGGTCGATCATCAGCGCGTGACTCTCCGACCGGGTGACTGCTCATAGGGACCCGCGGGCCATGGCGCGCCACACCATCGCGATCGTCGACAGTCCAATGACGCTGAGGCAGAGGACCTTGGCTCGGGTGACGTCGAGAAGCGACGAGGACGACAGGCGGGGGAGTTTCATCAGGTGACGTCGGCGAGGAAGATTGGCGGGTTGTGGAGGTGGGTGATCGACGGGTTCCGTCCAACCACATCGGACGCCATTTCCAGGGCATCGCGGAGGGTCGAAGCTGGCTGGAAACCGAGCCGTCGAACCGCCTTCACGTCTCCGCCCACAATGATGACCCGGCCGAGGTGCTGCAATGCATGGGCACCCCAGTACCACATATAGAAGGGGTGCACACCGTGGTACGCATAGCTCGTGCGGTAGAGGTGTTTGTACCACTCGTCTTCGGCGAATGATGCCTCAAATTCCTTCTCAATCCGCTCCGGATCGGTGGTAACCGAGAGGACTTGTTCGAAGAAATCGATGTAGCTCGGATGGTGCACGGGATGAAATTCCCACGGCGTTGGGTGACTCATGATGAGAACGCCGCCCTCTCGC
>JANLQX010000225.1:0-3946 GCA_031368095.1 Actinomycetes bacterium
TGGACCTTTACCTCGGCGCCGGCTGCGGGCTTCGCGCCTGTGTAGCCAACCGCGCTCTCGGCTCGGGTGTCGAGCAATCTGGCGGGGCCGACCGATCGGTAGCCTCCTCTCCGGCACGAATCGGATGGTCCGGCATCGATCACGCTGATTGCATCGATGTTAGGCCCCTTGTCGCCGGGGGTGAGGCTGCGGAACGACAACACGCTCGACGAGCCACAATCTGGGTTGGCGGTGAACTGGTGCGCCACCCAGCCGAGGTTGTCGTTGGTGTGCCCGGAGGTATCGAAGAGGTATCGACGTAGCTGATCACCGAAACCGACCTCCAGCTCCTTCACGATCGGATCGCCATTCGTGTTCCCGGACATGTGGAACGAGACTGAGTAGCGCCTGCCCTGCGACGTTGGGATGAGTTGTTCGATCACGCCCGGATCGAGACCGTTGCCGTTTAGGTCGACGAATTGGTTGCCGTCGAAAGCGACGGCGCTACCTGGCCCGACGAGGTCAACGCCACCTTCCACCACCATCCATGCCCCTACGGTCGCCCGATTATCGATCGTCTGGAAAACAGAGGTTGCCGCGATTGAACTGAATGCTTCGAAGCTGCCGTCACGGACGAGGTTCCCACCTGACGGCAGATTTCCCGCCGCACCTCCGATTGGCTCGTCCGCGAACCATCCGAGTACATCGACGATGAGGTGCGTACCGGATTGCGTAAAGAGGTTCATCGCACTGGCGGTGCTGACAGGGACGATGGCGAGGTTGCCGATGGTCTGGTCGGCGCGCTCGATGTTGAGATTCGCGGTACCGGGGCGACTCGCGCCGGTCGCCCACGCGGTGATGAACCCAGCGGCGGATGCCTCTGTAGCGGTGATGTTGACCACCACGGCAGCCACCCCGCTCGACGGGACCTCGGAGATGCCGGCGATGGAAGCGATGACCACCGCGCCCGGGCCTGGCTTGGCGCCTGCGTATCCGATTGCGCTGGCGGATCGTGTGTCGAGGACGCGCTTTGGTTCTACTCGATGGAGGATGGAGTTGGTGGGAAACCAGCCGAACGCGTCGACGACGAGGTCGGTGCCGGATTGGGTGAACACACGGATGAACCCGTCTTCGCCGACCGGAATGATTGCCAGGTTGCCAGCCGTTTGGCCGGCCTGTTCGAGGTAGACGTTGGAGGTCGGTGGCTGGGGCTGGCCCGATGCCCATGCGGTGACGAACCCACGTCCAAGCGCTCCAGTTGCCGTGATGTTGACCACGACCGCAGCGACGCCTTCGAAGGGAATCCCACCACGACCGGAGACCGCAACGTCGAGAGTGTGGCCAGCCTGCACCGGCGACGGATTGCCCGTCTCCCGAGTGTCGACCAGGCGGATCGGGGCGATGGACACGTAGCCGCGACGTGTGGACGGCACACGGCTGAGTTGCAGCACCGACTCGACGAGTCCGCTGCCCGTACGTGGGATGCGGAATGTGCCGGTGAACGCGTCGGCCTCGAATGAACCCGATACGGTCAGCCCACTCGGCGTGCTCCATGACGCGCTTGCGCCGTTGCGGGTTCCCGAGATCTGGCCGACGTCGGCCAGCTCGCCGACATCGGGATCACCGATGTACAGGACTCCGCGCAAAACGCCGAGCGCTTCTCGCAGATCGACACGAACGGCCAGACGGTCGCCACCGAGTTGGGCCAAGCCGAACCAGACTCCGTTGGTGGTCGTCGGTGCACTCATCTGATACTCGCTTCTGTTGGCGTGAGGACTCGTGTGGATGCTGTTCGCTCAGTCGTCATGGCATCGGTACCGGGCGACGAGGTGGGGGTGGTGGTGGTGGCCGTCAGTGCAGGAAAATGGACAAGCCGTGATGCTGCTGCACGTCCTTCGGCGAGCACGGACGAGATCCGACCATCGGGCAGGACGACCACCGCAGAGGGTGTGCCGGATACGCCGTAGCGCTCGGAGATTGCTCCGCCTTCGTCGATCAGTACTGCCATGAATCCCCGGGAATCGATGCGATCCGCGACGTGCTCGATTGTTCCGTCGACGAGCGCAATGAGCCGCCGGTCTGTCGGGGGTCCGTCGGAGACTGCCCGCTCGCCGATCTCGGTGGCCAATGCCAGGCATGCCTCGCAATGGGTACCGAGAAAGACGAATACCGAAGGGGTATCACCGGTGACGAGATCGTCGATCGTGACCATTGCGTCTTGCACGTTGCGTAGAGCGAACCTAGGCGCAGGCGCACCGATCCCCGGCCCAGGTCGGGACCGACGGTGACGTTGTTGCGTTGACGCACGTTCGGCCGCCGTCAAAGCGTCCTTTCCGGCGTGGGTCAAGGCCGCATTCGACCCTTCGAGGTGTTCGATCCGCTCGAGGAACTCGCCGCGCTGACGTACCAGATGGATGAGGAGCCATGAGTGAACCGCGAAGAAGCCGCCGCCGACGGCGCCGACAGCGACTCCCAAAGTCTGAGCCGTCGACAACTGGCTCGGGCACCCCAAACTGCAGGCCCCGCCGCCACCATTCCAGCGAACCAGCAGAGCGATGCAGGTGCCGGCGAGCACGCCGTTGCGCATCAATGTCAGCGGCCCGATTGGTGCTTGGTGTCCACTACCGAAGCAGTTGCAGTTCGGCCGCTGTCCGCGCAATAACTGGCGTGCGACGACCACTGAAAACGCGATGACGAGAGCGAGCGACGCCATGGTTGCGACGCTCGACGTGACCGACACGATAAGACCGACCGCGACGGCCGACTCCGCAAGGGGAAGGCCGATGGCGACAAACGGCACCAGTGATGCCGGCAAAGCGAGATCGCGGGTGGCCTCACGGGTTGCGTCGAGATCCCGAAGCTTGCCGATCGCCGCGACTGCGAAGATCAACGCCAGTCCGCAGCGGACTACAAGCGCAACGAGAGACCAGGGCTCCATTGTTCACCGAGCGTTCAGGCGCACTGTCCGGCCAGAGCCGGAGCGCAGATGTCCGGGCCGAAACATCCGAGACTCGCCTTGCATGCAGTCGTGCAGGCCGAGCCGCTGTCGTAGCAGATACCAGTACATCCGCAGCGAATCTTCACCACGGGGTGGCAACATTCGCAGTCCTTCTTCTGCGCCGCATCGAACGAGTCTGCGCCGAGGAGCGTGACGAAGGTGTGGTATACGTCGGCCACGACCAGGCAGCCAGTCTCACGGAGGAAAGCGCCCGTCCCTGCGTATGCGGCGATGCACCCATCGGAAAGTCCTTCGCCGAACGCCGTGTCGCACGCTGTCTTGCTCGCCCCGCAGGTCTCGTAGCAGATGTCGTGCACGTTGCAGCCGGACGCGGCGAAGTTTGCCCGCCCCCAAACATCACCCGGCTTGAAGGAACCTGGTTTCGCCGATCCACAACCGTTCGACGTCGGCGTGTTGCCCGGGTGGTGTCGCTTGTTGGGGCAGTCATCGAGGTTGGCAGGCGGGTACTCGACCAGGCAGTTCTCTGCTAGGACAGTTGGTGCATTGAGGAACTGCAGCGCTTGAGCGCCGACCGCGGCGCCGATCGCTGCCCGACCTAGCAAGGTAAACATTTGCCGTCGAGTTCGCATACCAGTAGCACGGCGGGTGAGGTCGTCGAAGTGACGACTCATTGGAGGCGACCGACTATCTCGTTGCTGAGTGTCGTAGCGATACCTCGAGCCCAATCGTGGATCTCGTCCCACTGGCGAAAGTCGCCGTATGGTGCGTGGACGAAGCGAACGGCGGCCCGTTCGAGCAGGTTGAGATCTGCTTGTGCCAGGCGACCCTCGAACACCCGGTGATCGCGGGCACCGAGCGACCTCGCGAACTCGGCTACTTCGGCGGGTTCTTCTGCCGGAACCGGTCCGTCGCCCAGCGGGCCGCTGGAGAACAACCACAGTGGCCGCACCGAAAGCAGATGGTGGTGATCATCGATGAAGCGGCGCAGTTCGGCCACCCAATGGCCCG
>JANLQX010000254.1:0-23998 GCA_031368095.1 Actinomycetes bacterium
GGTGTCGGTGAAGTCCGACCCGGTCCGTGGTGAGCAGAGCAAATCGCTCGTCGAAGTACAGCAGTATCTCCGACGGCGTGAAGGTCTTTATGCGCGCAGCAGCGAGCTCGACGGCGAGAGGCAACCCATCGAGGCGATCGCACAAGCGCTCGACTATCACCTCGTCATCGGCAGTCAATCGGAACGTGGGGTCAGTATCAATCGCTCGATGGGAGTACAGCTCTACCCCTTCAGCTGGCGTTAACGCTGACACCTCGATGATCCGCCCGTCCGCAATTCTGATCGCGGAGCGGCTCGTCGCTACGATGGTGAGACGTGGACATACTCGGAGAAGGTGACCGACGAGCGATTCCACCGATGCCAACGCGGCCTCGCAGCTGTCGAGCACAAGGACGGCGCGGACCTCTCGAAGTCGGTCGGCAATCTCCTCGCGTGGGTCACAACCGGCCGGCACCCGGATCCCCAAAAGTGACACGAGATGGTGCTCCAGCAACTGGTCCCACGGAAGCGATGCGAGTTCGGCGAAGCACATCGGACCACCGTCGGTTGGGTCACGAAGGGCCAGCGCCTCGCAGACGAGCCGGGTCTTTCCGGCACCGCCGGGGCCGAACACGGTCAGCAGTCCGGGGAGCGAGAGCTCGGCGTCGAGACGAGCGAGAAGGACCTTTCGTCCGACGAAGCTCGAACCAAATCGCGGCATCACGCAACGCAAGGTTTCTCGACCGCGCTCCGGTGAAACCGCAGGCGCGGAAACAGCGCTGCACCGATTCGGCAAGAGACGAGCAAGTGTTCGGTCAAGATCATGTCGCAGAACATCAACTTCGGCCACGCGCAGCGTCTCGCCGGGCTCGATGCCTAAGCCGGACAGATAACGGCGGGACTCGTGAAACAGCGCCAAGGACTCGGTCTGGCGTCCAGCCTGGTGGAGGGCGACCATGGCCAACACCCGAAGCCGTTCACGCTCGGGCCTCAACCGACTTGCGGCCACGACCCGTGACAGCGACCCGGCTAGGGCGCCAAGCTCAAGGTCGATCAAGAATTGCTCTTCGATGGCGTCGGCCAACGTCTCGTTCACACGAGCGACCACCGGGTGCAACTCGAAGCCGTCCCCCGCCAGAACTTCCCCCCGCCATTGGCCGATCGCCGCTGCGAGCGCGACGCGCGCTCCATCGGGATCACTCAAACGCAGTGCGGCGGCTCGCCTGATCATCGCTTCGAACGTCGTGATGTCGATCTGGTCGGGGCCGATCTCGAATCGATATCCATTCGACGTCGTATGAATGCATCCAGCCATCGACTCTTCCCGAAGTCGCCGTCGCAGACGAGCGACGAGCACGTGAATCTGCGACCCGTCGTGGCGGCGCTCTTCGCCGAGTGCCCATTCGCCAAGATGGACACTGGAAAGAACGCGTCCCGGGTCGAGAAGGAAGGCACCCAGGAGACGCGCCTGCTGCCCTCGGGTCGGGGCCGGGCCGTCCTCAACGTCGAGCGGCCCCAGGATTCGGTAGCGCATGCTTCGGCCCCCTCGGTGTTATCGCGTCTCCCGGCGGCGACTGCAAGGGAGTTGCAAGGTCCCGGACGGTACTACTGCACGTGCGGCTCTGCTCAGGTGTCGCAGCCAAACCTCAGACGGACGACCAGGAAAGGACGAAAACGATGCGAACGGACATCGAGTTTTCAACAACGGATGGCACCAAACTTCGCGGTTGGCACTACGTGCCCAACGGCCCCGGGGCGCACCCGACGATCGTGATGGCACACGGCTTCTCGGCGGTAAAGGAGATGTACCTCGACAAGTATGCGGAGGCATTTGCGGAGGCTGGTTTCGCCTCGATCGTCTACGACCACCGAAATTTCGGAGCAAGTGAAGGCGAGCCGCGTCAGGAAATCGATCCCTGGTTGCAGATCAGGGACTACTCCGACGCCATTACGTTTGCCGCAGGCTTGGTCGAGACCGACGCCACGCGAATAGGCGTCTGGGGTTCGAGCTTTAGCGGCGCCCATGTCCTTGTCGTGGGTGCCGTCGATCGGCGGGTCAAATGCGTCGTGTCCCAAGTTCCGGCGGTGAGCGGTTGGCACGGATTCCGTCGCCTTGTGCGCGCCGACTTCGTGGCGGGCCTTGAGGCCCAGCTCCATGCCGATCGCCTCCACCGCGCCGGTGGTGGTGCACCCACGATGGTGCCGGTGGTCGCCGCTGATCCGATGAGTCCTTCAGCGCTTCCGACGGCCGACTCCTACTCGTGGTTCACCGACACGGCTGCGCTCCGAGCGCCGTCATGGAAGAACGAAGTGACCGCTCGCTCCTTGGAGTACGGCTTCGGGTACGAGCCCGGTGCGTACATCGGCCTCATTTCGCCAACTCCTCTGCTGATGATTGTCGCCGTCAAGGACCACCTCGCGGTCTCCGATCTCGCCATCGCAGCGTATGAACGAGCGCTGGAGCCAAAGCGCCTTGTCCTCCTTCCCGGAGGACACTTCGACGCCTATGTGGCGGAGTTCGATCTCTCGGTGACGCCGGCCTGCGAGTGGTTCCGTTCCCACCTCGGACCGATATGAGTGCGTCGTCGGCCGAACGACGGGCCGTGCGGATCGTCGACTCCCCCGGAGTGCGACGCATCACCATCGATCATCCCCCCATCAACTTGTTCGACGCAACGCTCGGGGCGGCGTTGTTTGGAGCGCTGCGGGAGGTCGCCACCGACGCAACGGTCGGCATCATCGTCATCGACTCGGCCGATCCGGAATTCTTCATCCCTCACGCCGATGTTGTCAGCTTGGCCTCGCGCGGCATCGCCGACGACACGCCGGCCCCGACCGAAGTCGGTGCCGGCCAGGGTCTCGTCCTCTTCCTTCGGAGCATGCCGCAGCTCACGATTGCCGCCATTGCCGGACGGGTCGGCGGAGGAGGGGCCGAGTTCTGCGCGGCGTGCGACATTCGCTACGGCGTCGTCGATCGCTTCGTTCTGTGTCAGCCGGAAATAGCGGTCGGTCTCCTCCCGGTCGGGCTCGGGGCCACACAGATGCTTCCGAGATTGGTCGGTCGAGGCCGATCACTCGAAATCATTGTTGGCGGCGACGACATCGACGCCGAGACCGCGGAGCGATGGGGGTGGCTGAACCGGGCGTTCGTGAGCGTCGAAGATATGACTTCGTTCGTCGATCGATTCGTGGCGCGCGTTGCCACCTTCCCGGCCGCATTGATTGGCACGGCGAAGCAGCTCGTCGGCCATGCCGATTCCGACCCTGCTCCGGGCCTGCTGGAGGAGACACGGGCGTTCGGCCCGCTCCTTCGAAGCACCGAGGCGCAGGCACGCATGCGCGCCTTCCTAGCCTCGGGCGGACAGGAACGCGACGGTGAGATCAGTCTGCAGGCCACAATTGCCAGACTCACCGACCTCATTGCCTCCGAGCGCAAGGGCCACGCATCATGAGTTGCTACGTCCTGGTGGCGCTGACGTCAACGTCGAACGACTGGCAAGGCGCATACGGCCCGCCCGTCGCTCGTCTCGTCGAACGCGAAGGCGGCCGGTACCTCGCCCGCACTCGAGACTTCGAACGGGTCGAGGGGAATGACCCGACTCCCGGGGTATGGATCATCGTCGAGTTTCCCGACCGTGATGCCGCCATGCGCTTCTACAACGACCCGGAGTACGAACCGCTGCGCCGGAGTCGCCACGCCGGATCTTACGGCACCTGCGACATCGTGAACGGACGAGACGATTTCGCACCCGGATGAAGAACTTTCCGCGAGTGGTCCCCGCGTCTAGGTAGCTCGCTCCTCTTCGGTGCGACGGAGTTTCTGGGCGGCAACGATGCGGAGATTCGACCGTTCCTCATACGTCGGCGCGCCCGTGACGACCCCGCCGGCCGCGAGCACCGCTTCAACGATTCCCGTCGCCAGCGCGCGGGCGGCGCGTTGGCCTGGACACTCGTGGGGTCCGGTACCGAACGCCAGTCCCCGGTCGGTGAGCGGCACGATTGCTAGTTCGCCCAGCTCGAAAGAACGGTTCGCGAAAGACAACGCCGGCTCGGCGGCCATTCGCCGGGTGCAGCGCACGGGTGGATCGCAGTCGAGCGTTTCGACCACCATCGCCGGCACGTCCCGCGCACTGCCGGAGCCTGCCGCGGCCGCCGCCACCAACGTATTGGTCACCAAACCAGCGGTAGCGTCAACCGCCTGAAAGAGGCTCGCGACCAGGTTGGCTCGTCCGACCAGAGTGTCGCTGGGTGCGCCTTCGAGCGCCACCTCCAAGGCCCTGGTCACGGTGGCCGCGCGCGGCGCCATGACCCCGGACTCCGGGGCGAGCGTTGCCGACAGAATCAGCATTGCTCCCACTACGTCGGCCGTTGTGTCAAAACCAAGACTGGTCCCCAGCGTGGCGAGTATGACCCGTCGAGCGAGCGCGGTGATGTCGGAGTCTGGATCTACAGCGAGCAATTTTGCCGCCTCCTGGTGAGAGCGGCGCAGCAAAGCCTCGTCATCAATACGCCCAAGCGCCTCGACCACAACCGCTCGACGATCACGGTGTTCGGGGCCGTCGCAAAACCGAGCCATCAGGGAAACCACGTGATCGAGCTCGGCGATGCCAGTAACCGGCGCCACGACTCGGAACGCCTCGGAGCGGAGCAGGTCAGCCGAGTTGTCGGGGGAACGTGTCGACATGTGCGCTGACCTTACGGTGATGAAACTTCGGGACGCGCCGAAACGTGACGCCGGTATCTTTGGGGAATGACCTCCGAAGCCGCTGCGATCGCACGCCTCGGCGCAGCATTGTCGAACGAGGCACGGGCCGGGATCCTCTGCGCGCTTATGGCTGGAACCTCGCACACGAACACGGAGCTCGGTCGATTTGTTGGCCTCGCCCCCTCGTCCATCAGCGAGCACATCGCCACGTTGGCTGATGCTGGTCTGGTCACGATTCATCGGCAAGGACGCCACCGATACGTGTCGATAGCCGATGCCCAAGTCGCCCAGCTCCTTGAGGACCTTGGGGTGAGGGCGTCGAGTGCGCCAGTCCATCCCCGTGCTCCTTCCGCGCTCCTGGGGGCCCGGTCGTGTTATCAACATCTCGCCGGTCGGCTCGGCGTGGCCGTCTATGACTCGTTACGGGCGAACGGATCGTTGGTCTCGACGAACGGCGACATAGGGCTGTCGGCGAGCGGGCTTGCGCAGTTCGCCAGCCTTGGAATCGACGTTCCGGCGGGAAAGACGCACGGACGGTCATGTATGGACTGGACGGAGCGTCGGCCTCATCTTGCTGGGCCGCCGGCCGACGCGCTCCTCAACCGTGCGCTCAAAGCCCACTGGCTTCGACGCCATCACTGCCACCCCCGTGCTCTTGAGCTCACCGCTCTTGGACGCTCCGTCTTCACCAACAGTCTCGGAATCGAGTTGCCATGACCGCCGTCCCCGACCGCCCCGACGTTGTCACGCTGAGGGCCCGCTTTCACGCCATGCACGAGTCGGGCACGTTTGTGCTGCCGAACCCCTGGGACGTTGGGTCTGCCCTGCTGCTCCAACATTTGGGTTTTGCCGCTCTGGCGACGACCAGCTCGGGTCTCGCCGCCAGCATGGGCCGTCTCGATGGTGCAGTGACGCTCGACGAACTCGAAACGCACGTTGCTGCCCTCACGTCTGCGGTCGTGATCCCCGTCAATGTCGACGCCGAACGTTGCTTCGCTCTATCGCCCGACGGGATTGCGGCAACCGTTGACCGTCTCGCGGTGGCCGGTGCGTCGGGCGTCTCGATCGAAGACTGGGATCCTTCGACGAATGCCGTCGACTCGTTGGAAATTGCGACCGAACGGGTCGGAGCAGCGGCCGAGGCGTGCCGTCGCCACGGCATCGTGCTCACCGGCCGCGCCGAGAATCATCTGCACGGAGTGACTGACCTTGACGACACGATCACTCGTCTGCGCGCTTACCAAAACGCAGGCGCCGACGCTGTGTATGCACCGGGCGCCCATGCGCCAGCCCAGGTTGAACGCCTCGTCCGCGAGTGCGGTGCCCCCGTGAATGTTCTAGCTCTGCCGGGGGCGCCGTCGGTGGCTGTTCTCGCCGATCTCGGTGTGCGACGCGTTTCGACCGGCGGAGGCCTTGCGTGGGCGGCCTACGGAGGGCTCATGACGGCAGCAACAGAGCTGCTCGACCAAGGAACCAATACATTCCTCGCCAACGCTCTCTCGGGAGAGGTCCGCGCTGCAGCATTTCGACCGTGACCCGCACTTGTCAGATCAAATCAGTCAGCAAACTCTTCGGTGTCGATCGTCTGTTGCGCGGCGGGTGAGTAACGCGTCCCAGCCACGGTGGACCGGTTGATAAGCACGCCAACTTGATTGCAGAGGTCTACCGATGGACGCCAATCGGACCGAGCGATGTTCTCTTCCATGTGATCGATGTTTGACGTGCCCGGGATCACCACCACATGGTTCCCTTGGGCAAGGACCCAACCGAGCGACAGCTGCGATGGGGTCACGCCGGCCCCCGCCGCCAGCGCGTTGAACGCATCGACGAGCACTCGGTTCCGCTCCCAACTCTCGCCCATGAACCGCGGCATGGACTTTCGGATGTCGTTGTCGAGGAGAGCAGTCGGATCGCGCACACCGTTGCTCAGCATTCCGCGAGCCACCGGGGAGAAGGCGACAAACGTGATCCCGAGCTCACGACACGCATTGAGCACGGCAATTTCCGGGTTGCGGGTGGCCGCCGAATACTCCGTCTGGATCGCCGCAATCGGGTGCACGGCATGGGCGGCACGGATCGTCGACGCCGACATTTCAGAAAGCCCAATTCCGCCGATCTTTCCTGACGAGACCAGTCCGGCAAGCGCACCGACAGACTCCTCGATCGGAACGGTGAAGTCTCGGCGGTGCAGATAGTAAAGGTCGATGTGATCGGTTTGCAGCTGACGAAGGCTCTCCTCGCACGCCTCCCGGATCATCTCGGGACGACAATCCACGCGACGACCTTTGCCCTCCACGAAGATGCCGGTCTTCGAGGCGAGGAAGAACTCGGAACGACGATCGCGCAGGGTGTTGCCGATCAACGCCTCGTTGGCCCCGAGACCGTAGATCCGAGCGGTGTCGAGATGGTTGTACCCAACGTCGAGCGCCCGATGGAGAAGCTTGGCCCCATCGTCGGCCGAGGGCGGCGCACCATAGGCCCAGCTGAGAGACATACAGCCAAGGCCGACCGGGTTGACGAGCCGGCCGTTGAGAGGACGGAGGGACGGCGCAGACGCTGTTGGCACGACGTCGACCGTATGCGATGGCGAGCCAACGGCAAAGTCGCGGACGCCGCTCCCCGGCTAGACCGTTCGGCTCATCGGAGCTAGCGCAGCAAGAACGAAAACGGCGGTCCGTCGGCGTGGGCCAGCTGTTGCGCCTGAGAGCGTTCGTCGGCCGCAGCTTCCGTTTCACCGACAGCATCGAGCAACCGTGACGATTCCATGCGCGCTTCACATTCGTACATCGGGTATGGACCCGCAGCGCACAGCGGCCAGACCTTCGAAAGAAGTTGGCGCGCCTCCGAAAACCGCCCGCTGAGGCGCGCCGCCATGGCCCGCGCACGGAGGCCGGGAATGATCTCTTCAACGAAACACACGTCCCCGGCCATGCCGTTGGCTCGGACCAACCACAACAGTCCCTCCCGGGTCTGACCGAGCCGAACCAGCGCTTCGCCGCAGTTTCGGGCCGCCGAGGCGGAAATCTTCCGAGCGCCCCATGTGTCGCGGTGGGCAGGGTCGGACTCCAACGGCCACGCGATGGACCAGGCCAGCTCGGCCTGTAAGCGGGCGTGTTCGGGATCGGCCAGCCAAAGGAACCGCTGGGCCAGGAACACGGCCACCACAGCCCGATGCGACTCGGCAAACCTCGAGGCGAAGATCGACATCGCCTCGTCGAAGCTGGCCTCTGACTCGGCATCAGCTCCCCGGTGGGCGAGAGCCATACCGTGCCAGGTCAGGGTGACTGCTCGTTGCAAAAGTGCAGCACCGTCGACGGCTCCCTCCAGAAGCGCCAGTGCTTGGCGATTCTTGGCATCGGCATCGCGGAAACGGCCTGCCTGGCGAAGCGACTTTCCGTGCTGGGCCAGACTGGACGCCAACTGGAGATCGGTTCCATGTCCAACACATTCAACATCGTGGCGCTCGAACATCGAGATCGCCTGACCCGGGAAACCGTGCAGATTGAGGGCCTGAGCCGTCCATTGGAGCATCACTAGTCGATCCTCCGGGGCCAAAACGGCCAAGGGCCCGTCGAACCCCTCGGGGTAGTACGTGCGCAGAGCATCCAACCGTCGAACCCATCCGCGCAGTGTCAACCGAGTGATCGGCTCGTCAGTCTCCAGGAACTCAGCGAACGAAGCAGGCACTGTTTTAAGCTACGCAACGTTTCCCTGCGAGAACAGTTGGAGTCCTCGATGAACGCAGTCCCCCTTCATCCCCTCGTCACTGCGAACCGAGATCACGGAACAACGCCCACGTCGGTCCACGACAACTTGATGGCTATGCGTGGCATCTGGCACGACCATCTTCAGGGCTATGCACCCGACGGAACACCGTTCGATTTTGACGTGTTCGGCGCCGTTCAGGGGCCATACCCCTTCGAGTATCTGGTGTACATCGATTTCGATGGACACACTTTCCAACAGACCGCCGTCGTGGTGGCCGGACGCCCAGCAGCGGCGCGCTCGTTCAGCGCCGTCTTCGAAGACGGGGTGCTGAAGTTCGCCTCGAACGGTCCCGGCGATCCAGGAATCGTCGGCGTGTCCGGAGGGGCGAACATGCTGGTCTTCACCCCTCGGGCCCTGGCCGATACGCTCTGGAATTTTCACGACCCCGACTGGATCACCTTCACCCCGACAACTCGCCAACGAGTCACCACGCTGTACCGGGGTGGACACCTCAAACGGATTTTGCGGGTCGACGGCGTTCGGATCGCCGCCCTGGCGAACGAACGCGTGTCCTGGGACCCTCGCGGTTCACAAGGCCCGGTCCACGCCGAGCAGCTCACGTCAAATGTGTACCTCGACAAGAACGCCCACGCCGTCGAGCATCCGATCTAACAGGTTCTTCGCCCCGAAGTCATGTCCCACGCGACAACGAGGCGATCCTGAGAATCTGAACACGCCTTTCGTCACCGTCCTCGCGTAGGGTGCGTCGGTGCCTTCGCCGTCGCTCGAGGAACTGCTGGTCAAGACGCGCACGCAACTCGACCGGCTCGGCCCCGTGCCGCTCGCCGATCTCCTCGACCGCGGCGAAGCGACCGTGCTCGATACCCGCACCCCGACCGACCGGGCCCGTTACGGCTGCATTCCCGGTGCGCTGCACACGCCACGAACGGTTCTCGAATGGCGTGTCGCCCTCGACGCGCCGTTGCGAATCCCCGAGATCACCGACCACGATCAGCTGCTCGTGGTCGTCTGTAACGAGGGGTTCTCGTCGAGCCTGGCCGCCGCATCGCTGCAATCGCTCGGCTTTTGGCGGGCTACCGATCTGATCGGGGGAGTCGCCGCGTGGGCCGCCGCCGGGCTCCCCGTTGTTCCGCCCGCCGGCGACGAAGTCGGTATCCGCCTCGCCGACGGCTAGCCGTGGCGAAACTCATCGGGGCGTTCGCCGATCCCAAACATCGACGCAATCGCCAGGACGGTTCGCCGTGCGGCCTCCCCGTCGCCGTAGGGATTGGTGGCGCTCGCCATGGCCCGATAGGCGTTGTCGTCGGCGAGCAACGTCGAGACTGCCTTCACAATCGCTTCTCGGTCAGTTCCGATAAGCCGAGCGGTTCCTGAGGCCACGGCCTCGGGGCGTTCGGTGGTGTCGCGCAGGACAAGGACCGGCTTGCCGAGGCTCGGCGCCTCCTCCTGGACCCCACCAGAGTCCGTCAACACCACCGTGGAGCGCGCCAGCAGTCGGGAGAAAGCGGCATACGGGAGTGGCTCGGTGATGGTGATGTTTCGGTATGGCGCCACCGTCGGCAGAATTGCGTCGCGAACAACGGGATTGCGATGGATTGGGAACACGATCTCGAGATCAGGCCACCGTGCGGCGAGATCAGCAAGGGCAAGACCGATGGCCCGCATTGGTTCGCCCCACGACTCTCGACGGTGTGCCGTGACCACGAGGACCCGAGCGGCAGATGCGTCGATCCGTTCCAGCGTGTCGTCGTTGTACGCGCCATTTCGGCTCGCCGCCCATTGGAAGGCATCAATGACCGTGTTCCCCGTCACGACGATGTGCTCGGCGACAACACCATCGCGGAGGAGGTTGTCGCGGCTTCCCGCGGTGGCGGCAAGGTGGAGCGTCGCGAGCTGAGTTGTCAGCCGACGATTGACTTCCTCCGGGAACGGCGACCAGCGGTCATCGGTCCGAAGACCGGCTTCGACATGAATCACCGGGATCTGGCGATAGAACGCCGCGAGGGCCCCGGCAAACGTTGTGGTGGTGTCACCCTGCACGACCACGGCATCGGGCTTGACCGACTCGAGGATCGGTCCTAGACCCACGAGCACTCGACTGGTGATGTCGCCAAGGGTCTGCCCGGGTGCTTGAAGGTTCAGGTCGAAGTCGGGCTCGATCTCGAACAGGTCCAACACCTGATCGAGCATCTCGCGGTGCTGGGCGGTGACCGCCACCACGACTCGACACCACGCTGCTTGTCGAAGCGCAACGATCAACGGCGCCATCTTGATTGCCTCGGGCCGAGTCCCGAAGACCACCATGACCGTCCGGAGCTCCGTTGAATCCTGGGTTTTTTCGACTGTGTTCAGACCGTCCACAGTAGCGGCCGCGGTCTTCGGGCTCAGCTACGGCTACGGCTACAGCTGCGACGGTTCATAGGCGCGCAGACAACCGCAAATAGTCGCAGCGCGCTTCCTCGATGATCTCGGCAGCGTCGCGCCGAAGGATCACGCCTGCTTGCTCGGCCGCACGAGTGGCCTCGGTGAAGCGGCCCACGTAGGTCGACTCGTCGGCATAGAGCGCGTCGATGGTCGCGACGTCGAACGGTCGGCTGGATCCCCGGAGGAGACTGAAAATGTCGGGTGCAAGCGGAACAGAACTGTTTTCGGCAACGGGCACGTGAGCCTGCGGCAGCCTGATCCCACCGACAGCGATCCCGTGCTCATCGCGCACCACCTCCGGCGGCTCCCCCGCGAACGCGATGAGCGGCTGCACCGGTGGCGGATCTTCGCCGGCGATCCATCGGTTCAGGTGATGCAACGCAGCGTCGTAGACCGGCGTGATGTTGATGCGGTTCATGGCCGCCACGACGGGGAACGCCATGTTGAACTCGCGGAAGTACTTCTGCGCCCGCGTCTCCGTCACCTGGATGGATCCGTGACTGGTGCCGGCGACCTCCCAGTAGCGAAAGCGGTCGGTGTCGGGTTGGCGAACCCCGAAGCACGAGATGGCTTCGAGCTCGGAGTTCACGACCATGACCGGAACGTCGAGGTCGTCCCGAAGCAGGTTCGTCCCGGCTAATCCGGCCCGTGAACCCGATCCCGAAACAAGGTTGATGTTGATCACCGCGTCGCCAACTTCGAGCGGGTACCCCGACCCGAAATAGATCTGCAGGAGATAGCCGTCGAAGGCTCGCTCGCGCTGGTGCAGTGCGTTCACGTAGGTGGCCAGACGCCCGGCCGATTGCGAGGCTCCGAGGCCGATGACCCGGTGAACCTCCAGACCGCCGAGAGGGTCGACTCCGGAAACGATGCGGTCAGTCCCTACGGCTCGAGCCACCTGACTGAAGATGTCGTACGACGCGTCGTCGGTGGGGATGCTCAGCGCGCCGTAGCGCTGCGGATCCCATGCCGCCATCCCCTGATTGTTGGTAGGGAATCCGTGAACCCCCACCCGTTGGACGGTCGCCGCAACGAACGCGTACCCACCCTCGAAGAACTCCTTACTCTCGCCGCCGAAGAGCTCGTACCCAGCCGTGACGTTGTTCCAGGACACCACGGCGGTGTGATTGAAGCGATCCGGATCGATCGGTCGATAGACCAGGACGCGCGTGCGATAGGGAACAGTGCCAGTTGTCTCCGCCGACCAACGTCCGTCGGGACCCCATTCGCTGCCAGAAGCCTGACGAAACGTTGTTGCCGTACCCGTGAGGAAGAATTCCTCGGCGACGTAACCAACCTCGGCGACATCGAACAGCGGACACCCGAACGGCCAGCCGTGCACCCCGCCGGTGATCGGCCCTTCGACCAGCGGCTCAGTCGTCGCGCCGCTCATGCGGTCACATCGACGAACGCGTCACCAAGGACGCTCTTGTTCAGCGTCATCCCGAGACCGACCACGTCGATCGGCGGACGAAGGACCGAGCCAAACCTCGGTGAAGGTCCGGTCGAGTGGTGGACCGTGACCCAGCTATCGAAGTCGACGGAGTGCACTCGCAACCGGGCCGGTGTGGAAGCGTTCATATGGGCAAACGTAGCGTCGGCCAGGCTGCACCCAGACGCATCTTCCACCGTGACACCGATGCCGAGCTCCACGGCCGCATCGCGAATCACCCGAGCGGGGGTGATACCACCGACTCGCGTCAGCTTCACCGTGACCCCGTCAGCCACGCCGGCGCGGTACGCATCGAGAAGCGCATTCAGCGACACGATCGTTTCATCCATGACCATCGGCCCGGCCCACGATGATCGGAGATGGGCGCACTCCGCAATGGTGGCGCACGGTTGTTCGAAGAAGATCCCTGCGCCGTCATTACCAAGCGCGCGTACGAACCGGCGCGCCGACGAAAGCGAGAACCCACAATTGGCGTCGGCATAGATCGCCACGTCCGGACCGACGGCATCGCGCACGGCCAGCACTCGCTGTGCGTCGATGATCGGATCGTCACCGACCTTGACCTGGAGTCGGCGGTACCCCTGGGCCAATCGCTCGTCGGCCTTCGCCGCACAGTCGAGCGGGACGGCGCCTTGAACCGGACGATAGAGCGGCGTGTCCTCGGGCCCGTCGCCACCAAGCCGGGCCCAGAGCGGCTGACCGGCGGCTCGGGCGGCCACGTCCCACACGGCGATATCGATGGGCGACTTGGCGAACGGGTGGCCCGTCATGACGGCGCTCATCGCTCGATAGACCGCCTCCGGCCGACACGGGTCAAGTCCGAGAATGGCCGGAGCCAACATCGTGATCCCGGCGACCTGGGTTGGTCGGTTCTGGGAGTCGAACGTGACACCGACGGTGCCCGATTCTCCGAGACCCGTGGTTCCGTCGT
The DNA here is from genome assembly GCA_031368095.1 of Actinomycetes bacterium. GTDB lineage: Bacteria > Actinomycetota > Acidimicrobiia > Acidimicrobiales > JANYDT01 > JANLQX01. Next base: position 13,222 of record JANLQX010000254.1, read on the forward strand.
CGGCCACCACCCGCACGACCACGGCGTCCATCCCGGTCGTCACGCGGTTCCCCGACATGCGGTAAACGCCTTCGACGTACGGCAGATGGATCGACCATGCGGTCACCCGAGAAATCTTCATGACGTTCCTCCGAACGTGAGTCCTTCGAACACGCCGTTGGTTCGCCACTCATGGATATAGGCGAAGTACGCCACCGGACCTTCGGGATATCCGAGCCCGTTCAACAGACCATGGCGACTCGGCTCACCACCTTCGTTGTTGTAATAGCCGGGTGTGCAATCGGGCCGGTTGCCGAATCGGCGACCGCCGGCTTCGAGACGGTCGACCCACGCCGTCTCCGCCTCAGCCGTGACCTCGATGCGCTCGGCCCCGATGTTTTCGGCGTGGGCGATCATCGTGGCAATTGTCTGCCCCGCCTCGACGAGGTTGTGGGGCACGTTCGAGACGAGGTTCGCACCCTGCGTCGGACCGACGACGAACATGTTGGGGAAGCCGTGGACGTGAATGCCGTGCAGGCTGCGCATGCCATCGTTCCAATGCGTCGAGAGCCGACGACCGTTGCGCCCCGTCACGTCGTACCCCGAACGGCGTTGGTACTCAGTCCCTACTTCGAACCCCGACGCGTAGATGAGACAGTCGAGTTCGTAGTGCGCACCGTTGACCCAGACCCCTCGCTCGTCGATGCGCTCCACACCCTTGCCATCGGTGTCGACCAGGTGTGCCGTTGGGGTATTGAAGGACTGCAGGTAGTCATCGTGAAAGCATGGGCGCTTACAAAGCTGTCGATACCACGGCTTCAGCGACTCGGCGGTGGTTTCGTCGGTCACGATGGTCTCGACGCGACGGCGGATCTCCGCCATCTTCTCGTCATCGCTGTCGTGATAGGCGCGTTCCATTGCGGCGGGCGTGAACTCGGGATTCGGCGCGGAGAACAGCTTGTCGCGGATCCGTTTCGAGATGTCGGTCCAACCATCCTTGACGAGATCCTCATCGACGAAGCCACCAGTCTGCAGAGTGGTGAAGTTCAGGAGCCACCGGCTTTGCCATCCTGGCTCCAGCGTGGCGAACCAATCGGGATCTACGGGATGGTTGTTCCGGACGTCGATCGACGACGGTGTTCGCTGAAAGACGAACAGTTCGCCGGCATCACGGGCGAGATGGGGAATGCACTGCACCGCCGTTGCTCCGGTCCCGATGATACCGACGCGCTTGGTGTTGAGACCAACCATCGGAGCACCTTCGGGATCGCCTTCGGTGTAGGTGTAGTCCCAACGACTCGTATGAAAGCTATGTCCACTGAACGTTTCGAGGCCAGGGATTCCGGGAAGTTTTGGTCGGTGCAGCGGGCCGGTTCCCATCGACACGTACTTCGCTCGCAACGAGTCACCGCGGTTCGTCCGAATGATCCATCGCGATGACGAATCGTCCCACGACACGTCGGTGACCTCGGTCGAAAGCATGGCGTTGTCGTACAGACCGAAGTGCTGCGCAATACGGCGGCAGTGACCCCGGATCTCGGGCCCGTGCGTGTACTTCTCCGACGGCATGTGACCGGTCTCTTCCAGCAGTGGAAGGTAGACAAACGACGCCGTGTCACACTGGGCCCCCGGGTAGCGATTCCAATACCAGGTCCCGCCGAAGTCTCCGCCCTTCTCGATCAGGCAGACATCGCTGATCCCGGCCTGTTTGAGGCGGGCACCGGTGACCAGCCCGGCAAAGCCGCCGCCGATAACTGCCACCGTGACCTCGTCGACACGCGGCTCACGGGGAACGGGAACGACGTAGGGGTCGTCGACGTAGTGCCGGAAGGAGCCGGTGACTTCGATGTACTGGTCGTTTCCATCGACTCGGAGCCGCTTGTCCCGTTCAGCTCGGTACCGGTCGTGCATCGTGTCGCGGTCAATCGTGTCGGGCTCCATCGAGCATCCACCCTACCGATGGCTCCCCGTCGGTTTGCTCCAAGTGGCCAGAAGGTTCACCGAAAGCAATTCCTCATCCGTGTAGTCCGCCAACTCGCCGACGGACCGGAGCCGCATCAATTCGTTCTGCAGAAAGGTCCCGTAGGGCTCGTGATGTTGATCGACGGCAAACTCGGTGCCGGGACAGCATCGCTGGTGCATCTCGCGAACCCGGTTCAGTCGCCACTCGTTCATCGAACAACTTTCGATCACGAGATTCTTCTGCGCAGGACGAAGCTGAGCCCAGTACGGCACTTCATTACGATCCCCGGAAAAAATGCGGAGATCGTGACAACCCCCCTCCGACGAATACAGATGCCACGAAATGGAGAGGACGCCTCCAGGACGAAGGACTCGCCGCGCCTCCTGGAGTACCGACTCCGGGTCGGGTAGGTGCTCAAATACGGAGAACGAGTACACCACGTCAAAACTGGCATCGTCGAACGTCATCTGTGACGCATCCATCTGCAGTTGCTGGGCCGGACGAAAAGACTCCACTCCGAGGTGCCGACGCATCGTTCGTGCGAAACGGCGATCAATCCCCAGCAGCTTTCGCGCGATGGTCTTGCCGGTTCGCATAGCCCCGTTCTGACGGAGAAGAGCGGCGTAGGACTTCAGGTCAAAGCCCGTCGGAATGACGTCGAGATCGATAGCGATGACCTCGTTGTCCACGCCAAACGCCATCACCTCGCGCGACGTCTGACCGGCGCCGATCACCAAGATCCGGCGATCGACCAGACCTGCGCCGGTCAACTGTTGACACATGGCGTGGAGTGCCGCCTTCTGCTCAAGTGTTACCGCTACGTCTGATTCGATGCCGCGGCGACGAATCTTGTACAACCGACGGGCGTCGCCGACGAAACCGCGGACTCCGCGGCGAACGACCGTATACGTCTTCATCGGGCCGACCGAAGCAGATGAACGAAACACCGCCAAATCCTAGAACCCAGGCCCGACGCCACCAAAGGCGTGAGACCTGGCATCGTTCTCTATGGCAAATAATCAGCAGAGCCGCATCCACCGACCGAACTGGCAGCACCACCCCGGTGTACGAAGTGATGGACAGCTCACGCGGGGCGAGCGAGCGGCGGACAAGCTTCGCAACGGCATGGGGTCGTGGGGATTTGTCTTTGCTGCGCTGGTGTTCCTGGCGGGATGGATGATCGGCAACCGAAACGTCGGATTCGACAAGTATCCATTCATTCTTCTCAACCTCATCCTCTCGTGCCTGGCCGCGATGCAAGGGGCGATCTTGCTCATTGCGTCGAAGCGCGAGGACCAGATCAGTAGCGAGTTGGCTCGACACGACTACGAGACCAACATCGAGGCCGACCAGATCGTGAAGTCGATCCACGCCCTCACCTGTGAGATCCACGAACACGTGGTCAACATGGTCTCGGCAACGTCTTCGCTCGATCACGCGCTCCCTCCGGCCGACGGGATTGCCTAGGACTGGAACGTCACGATGAGGATCACGTTCGCCCCGGGTGTGATGTCCGCACTTGGCGCCGCCCTGGTGTTCGGCGCGGCGACGCCGTTCGCAAAGCGATTGGGCGAGGGGACCAACCCACAAGTATTCGCCGGCTTGCTCTACCTCGGCAGCGGCGCCATCTTGAGCGTCACCCTTGCCGTTCGACCCTCCGGCACCCGGGAGGCTCGTCTGCAACATGGCGACCTCGTACCCATGCTCCTCGCCGTGGTGTTCGGCGGGATGGCCGGCCCCCTCCTGCTGATGATCGGCTTGCGGACTACCCCTGCCGCGAGCGCGTCACTGTTGTTAAATCTCGAAGCGGTGTTCACTGCGCTCGGAGCGTGGCTCATTGTGAAGGAGCACGCCGACCGCCGGATCGTGATTGGCATGGTCGTGATTGTCGTCGCCGCGTCACTGCTGTCACTCCAACCAACGGGTGGCTTCAATCTGACCCCCGGCGCGCTTGCTATCGCCGCCGCCTGCCTGTGCTGGGGAATCGACAACGTCGCCACCCGTCCCCTGTCGTTGCGCGATCCACGCCAGATCGCCGCGGTAAAAGGGGTTGTGGCGGGCGTCGCCAACGTCGCCATCGGTCTCCTCACCGGCGGCCACCTTCCGTCGGCACTTCGAGTCGGGGCCTCCATGGTTCTTGGTTTCCTCGGGTATGGACTCAGCCTCGTTCTCTACATCCGAGCAATGCGCTCGCTCGGAACCGCCCGAACCGGGGCCTACTACGCGGCCGCTCCATTCGTCGGGTCGGCGATCGCACTCGTGTGGCTACGTGAACCCGTCGGTGCGTTCTTCGTTCCCGCCCTCGCGTTGATGGCGATCGGCTTGGCCATCCACCTCACCGAGCGCCATGCCCATGAGCACGTCCACATCCCGATCGATCACTCTCATCGCCACGATCACGTCGATGCCCATCACGAACATGCCGATGAAGGTGGTGTCCCCGCCAACGAGCATGGGACGCCGCACCACCACGAACCCATCGTTCATGGCCACGACCACACCCCCGATCAGCATCACCTGCATCGCCATGAAGAGCAGTAACACGCCGGTAAGGTCGAGGATCGTGTTCGTTGATCCTGCTTCGAGATTTCCGGCAGGTTTTTTTCGCCGTCAAGACGAATCCGACGATGCCGGGTTTTACCGACCCAACCGACTTGTCACCCACATCGATGACGGTGCCATTCGGGTCGTCGGCACGCTGTACGAAGAACTCGGCATTGGGACCGGGTCAAAATCGCCCGTTCTCGACCTGATGAGCAGTTGGGTATCGCACTTCCGGGAACGGCCCGAAGCGCTTACCGTCCTCGGCATGAACGACCACGAATTGCTCGCGAACGAAATGGCCACGACCCGCGTCGTTCACGACCTCAATCGAGTGCCAGTGCTTCCGTTCTCGGACGGGTCATTCGGTGCCGCGGTGTGCTGTGTTTCCGTCGACTATCTCGTTCGGCCGTTCGAGGTATTCAGCGAGGTCGCCCGTGTGCTCTCGCCGTCCGCTCCGTTCGTCTGCACATTTTCGAACCGGTGCTTTCCCACCAAGGTGATCCAGGGTTGGTTGACGTTGAACGACCGCGGCCGAAGCGAACTTGTCGCCGACTACTTTCGGTCGGCTTTGGTCAAGGGCTCACCGGCGTTCACCGGACCGACCGTTCGTCGTTGCACGCCGCTCGATGCTTCCGGCGATCCGATCATCGCCGTGCTGGCCGAACGGGCCGGCCCGTAGGACGGGTCCGTTCGCCAGCGATCTACCGTCCGGACCGGTGATGCCCACCGACAAGGGCGAACCCGGCCGCGGCAAGAACAAATCCCTCGGCAATGAGGGAATACACGGCGATCTTCTCGGACCAATTTCCAATGTCGTCCATCGCTCCGGGTAGACCCGTAGTGCGGGTCAACGTGAACCCAATCAGTGTGGCGGCGGTGGCCGCCGCGGCCAGAAGCCAACCGCGCCTGTCTCCGCGAACAACGCCGATCCCAGCGACCACACAGGCGACGACGAGGAGCGCATACCCGACGCCGAGGTAGGGAACTTCCCGGAATTTCGATGACAGCTCAGAGAGGTGGATCCACGCTGTCACCCCGAGGCCGGCGAACGCGGCGACCTCGAGAAGGCGGACGAGTGGCTTCGTTGTCGAGGATCCGTCAACGTGGGTACTGGTGCGGGGCAGCTCGGCATTCGACATTTCGACATCCTTGATAGGGGGAGTTTCACCTCACTCAAGCGAAACATTGCTGCGCTGCCCCTGAAGGACCATAAAGACCTCTTCAGGTTGCCGAGCCAGCAAAACGGGGCAGCAGGACCTCGAAGCACGCGCCGTCGGATGTGTCCAACGCCGTCAGACTGCCGCCGTGAGCGAGGCAGAGTGAGCGGGCGATCGCCAGTCCGAGGCCACTTCCGCCGCTGTCCTTTGACCGAGCTTCATCGAGGCGCGTGAACGGCTCGAAAATGTGCTCCCGATCACTGGCCCGAATCGGCTCGCCATCGTTGATTACTCGAAGGACTACGTGCGTTGCGGTCATCGTGACGCCAACGCGAATTTCTCGGTGCGCATGACGTTCGGCGTTCGAGCAGAGGTTGCGAATCATCTGCAGTAGGGAATCAGCGTCGCCGGACACGAGTGCTGGCTGCGTTTCCAGTTGGTAGCGAACCGAGCGAACCGGGGGGCGGCGGGCGATTTCGGTCTGTACCAGTTCGCCAAGGTCCAGTTCAGACCGCCGAATAGGCGCCGCCCGGTTCGTGGTGAGCGTTCGGAGGTCGGCGATGATCGTTTCCAGCCTGGCCAACTCGTCGACGCAATCAGTCGCCACGCTCGTCCAGTCGGTCCGTTCCGGATACGCGAGGGCCACCTCGAGTTCGGTCCGGATCGCCGTGGCCGGGCTTCTCAATTCGTGCGATGCGGCGGCCGCAAACCTTCGTTGGCTGGCCGCCGACTCGTCGATCCGATCGAGAAGGTGATTCAGAGTTACCCCGAGTCGGGACAGCTCGTCCTTGCGTTCCGTTCCCGCAAGGCGCACGGAAAGGTTCGATGCCTCGATCCGATCAACCTCAGCGCGCATAGATTCGACCGGAGCGAGGGCACGCCCAACGACCCAGGCCGCAAGAAGCCCGCTGGCGCCGACAAGAAACGGCCCGGCAATGAGGAAGCCATCTCGGAACCGTCGCTCGACCCGTCGTTCTCCGTCGAGCGACGAAGCGACAAACATTCGCACCACCCCGAGGCGAGTGTTGACCGACCGAGTGAGAATCCTGTAGTGCTCCAGTTGATCGGCATCGATCCGGGCATCGACCGCGGTTTCGATCCGTTCTCGGCCCAGAGGGGCCGGTGCAATGACCGCCAAGCGCACGCGATCAGTCATGCCGGGCGTGGCGGCAAGAAGGCGTCCGTCGGCGGAGAAGACCTGCACTTTTCCCGTCTCAGTTCCGGTGGGAGCCAAAAGCTGACCGATCGGCGACGTCTCGATCTGACGCTGGACCGTCGACGCTCGATCGCGCAGTGCCGCGTCGATGTCCTCTCGTAGCGAGCGCTGCAGCAGCCCGTACGACGAGAGCCCGGCCACCAGAATGCCAAGGGCAAGAACGGCAGCGGCACCCACGCTGACTCGGATGCGAAGTGACGCGCGGCGACTACCTGGCACGCGAAGACATCCGGTACCCGGCACCGCGAACGGTTTCGATGTGCGACGGACCAAGTTTTCGACGAAGGGCCGAAACATGGACTTCCACCACGTTGGCGCCACCTTCGAACGCGAAGTCCCACGTGTGCGCCAAAATGTCCGCCTTTGGCACCACCTCGTTCACGTGTTGCATCAGATATTCGACGACGCTGAACTCCCGGGGTGTCAGCTCCACCACTTCACCGTCGACGAGACACCTCCGAGCGTGCACATCAAGCTGGATTCTGCCCGCCACGAGGACCACTGGACGAGAGGTTGCCCCACGGCGCAAGAGCGCTCGTATGCGCGAGACGAGCACCAGATAGGAAAACGGCTTCGTTAGGAAATCATCAGCACCAGTATCGAGTGCTTCCGTCTCGTCAAGCTCGCCGTCTTTTGCCGTGAGCATGAGAATCGGCGTCCAGATCTTCTTTGCGCGAAGCGACCGACAGACGGCGAAACCGTTCATGCCAGGGAGCATGACGTCGAGGATGATGACGTCAAACGGTTCTTCGGACCCCATCCACAATCCATCAGGACCGGTGGCGGCGACGTCGACAGCAAATCCTTCGGCCTCCAGACCCCGCTTCAGCGCCGAAGACTGGCGGACGTCGTCTTCAACCACCAGCACTCGCACGGCCCGAGTCTGTCATCGTCCCCGACGGACCGGCTCCGGGTGTGCGAGTGGTTTCCCTAGGGGCCCGTAGTCAGCCCCTCACTCGGCGCACGCAGTGCGTGCGCCGAGACTTACTCAGGCGGCCGAAACGCTGGCGGAGCGATCGTGGGCGGACTTCACTCGCGCAATCTTGAAGATCACCAAACCGAAGGCCGCCTTGGCGAGAATGTCGGCAATGGAGTAACCCGACTGCCGCAAGACGAATCCACCGGCGCCGCCAAAGAACGAGCCACCGAAGACCGGGAAGAGATAGGCGATTGGATACACGCCCCACAGGCCGAGGATCGCCAGTCGCAGCATCGAAACGGAGTGGCGGACCTCGTCGGGTTGGCGATCCAGAGATGCTCCGAGCTGGGTGAAGAGCACGAAGACGACGTAGACGAATGGAATCGTGGAAAGCAGGCCCCACACGATACGTGGGCCATTGCTGTTCGAAATCTCGCCCGGAAAGCCCAGCACAATCATCGCCGTGGCCGCCGGCACGAGTTTGGTCAAGAGGCTCTTTTGGACGGCCTTTGCCAGTGCCAGCACGGCGACGGTCTCGACCAGGAGCAACGGCACGGTCAACAACCAGTCCACGTAGCGGTATCCCTCGTTGAACTTGACACCCGAAAGGGCGTGGGGCGCATTTGCGGACCCGCCACTCGGATAGGACTCCCGAAAGTTCTCAAAAATCCTGAAGTAGTGGTATGCCGCAATCCCGCACACCATCGCCGAAACGGTGACCGCCATTTGGTACGCAGGCGCCACCGTCGAGCGGGAAATGAGCAGGAAGAGCGACGTAAACGCCATCGCTGCAAACACAAGGGAGAACAGGTTATAGATCAACGAGTACTGCGAGGAGGTGAGACTGGGAATGTCAATGGCGGCGGCGAGCATCATGGAGGACAGCAGCTTTCGTAGGAGAGGAACGTACCGGATTCGACATTCGCGCCGATCGCAGAACTATCGATATTTTTTTGGAAACACTCCGTAGAGCTCAGACCACCGACGACGTCTCAGCGATCACGGCAACGGCAGCCACTGCCGCAGCAACGTTCTGGAGGGCGAACGCCCGAGCATCGGCCACTTGCGCTTCGTAGATTCGCCCGAAGGCGTGGCGCCCGACCACCATGGCGCCGACGATCGTTACGGCGAAGACAACAACCCCGATGCTGAACAGCAGGGTTTGGCTCATGACCGGCCGGCATCGCCGCTGAGGATGAGAGATCCAGCCGACAGAATCGACGGCACCCAGATACCCACGAACACGCCTTGCATTTGATGCCCCGAGAACCACAAGGACACCGAGAGCACCAATGACGCGAAGCTGGCCAACAAGAACAGCAGTTTCGCCCGGACAAGGGGACTAGCAAGCAGGAGGCGAAGAACGTCCTGTTTGGTCGGCGGAGACGTGGCGGCCGTCACGCCCGGACCGCAATTCGCTCGGCCGCGTCGAGCCCATTTCCGATGGCGAAGAACGTTGGCGCCCAAAGGCCGACGAAAATGCCAAACCGCTCGGCGTGCGCGGCGTCGTCACCCTTTGTGCCGTTCCAGATCGCAATGCTGGCTGCCACTGAGGCGAATCCAAGAAGGTAGGACGTGCTGGAAGAAATACCGATGGAACGTAGAAGACGGATCATTCTGAGGAAGGTACACCTCCCCCACTTCTTACATTTTGTTCAGATCCGGCAGGGCAACGAAGGGAAGTCAGTCCCCCCGGGAGACGACTCATCGTCGTCGACACGTCGAACTCCATATCGCTGGCCTCGAACGGCGCCAAGATCCCGAGCGCTCGTTCCAGCATCGAGCGATCGGCTCGCACGATGTTCTCCAAGAATCGCACCACGTCGCACCGCAGATACTGTCGGCGATTCGAGTCACCGAGCACAGCTAGCAGCCCCTCCACCAGTCGACCGAACTCACCAGCTTCGGCCACGACGCCGGGCAATCCTTCTTCCGGTGAGTAGCGAAGCAGGTTGCCAAGGCATTCCTCCAACGACAATTCCTCCGGCGTACCTGGATCGTGGAGCACAGTGAGAAATCGATCCACGAAGGTCGCAAATCCTCCAGAGAAATAGCGCTCGACAACGCCCCGGTCGAAGACCAAAGGCCCCTTCGACGCGTACTCGGTCCGCCCGTACCATCGAAGGAGGCACCACCACGCCTGTCCCCGAACGCTTGCCGATACTGCACCGCTCTCGGCAAAGACGATGTTCAGAATGAACCGATGCAGCGCCTCGTTCTGTCGTGCGCACAGCTGCTCTTCGGCGAATCGAAGAAGGTCGACCTTTCGTTCGTCAGTACGAGCAAGGCCCCACACGCTCGCCACGAAATCGTCGGGCAAACGCCCGTTGGCGGCGAGGTCAGAAACGCCATCGTGCGAGATAGCGAAACGCTGGTGGTCAACCAGATATCGACAAGCCTCGAGAAGATCGGCGTCGCCGAGGACCATGCGTTGGATCACATCCTGGACGGTCGACGTGTCGGTTGCCTCAAGCCGGAGCATGGCAATCGCATCCTCGGGCCGGCCGATCGTGACCAGCAACGACGTAGCGAGACTCCGTACGCGTCGACTCCCCCGCCGGGCGAGCGCCCAGAGTTGCTCGTGGAGGTCCGGGAAGGCCACGTCGGCGCGTCGAAGAAGCCCGAGAACTTCTTCAAGCGTGTCGTCGTCGAGGTCACCTTACGAGTTCTTGCGAGCTGACCATCGGCACCGGAGAGAACCGCGTGCGCCAGCCGCCGAAAGCCAGGGCTGCATCGTCGGCAATCCGCCGGTCCGGATGCGCCAGACCGGTGCGGGCAACGTCAACCTCATCACCGCGATTGACCCAACCATGGCGGACGGTGGCCACCGCGGCCAGCAGCGCTGTAGGCGAAACCGAACTCGACCCAACGATCGTTCGCATCCGTTCGGCTGGATCGTAGGCGCGCTGATCAAGCGTTGGGGCGGCACCGAGCACCGAATCGACCACCGCTCGGGAATCGGCAGTTGGGCGGTGAAGTCGTCGTCGAGTTCCTGCGCC
>JANLQX010000329.1:0-8981 GCA_031368095.1 Actinomycetes bacterium
CGACGCCGCACCGCAGCGCACGCACCGCAAGGGGTGGTCGACGTGGCCACCCCTTGTTGTATCTCCGCTGGGTGGACCCGGCCCGTGTCCCATCACCTTCTGACAGTTGGCGTTCTTCGCCTGGAGCATTCATGAAAGACCCCATTGCCATCATGTTGGGTGGCCTTGGTCAGGGCGGCTTCTTTGCCTTGATCGCCATCGGCATCGTGATCGCCTTCCGCGGATCCGGCGTAATCAACTTCGCCCAGGGCGCTCTGGCGATGTTCATCGCCTTCGAGTTCGATTCCCTTCGGAAGAAGGGGGTGCTCCAACTTCCATGGATCGACATCCTGCCGACCAAGTCGCTGAATCTTCCGGTCCGAATCTCGATCGACAGCGGCGGGCTCGGCACGTTGCCGAGCTTTGTCATCGCGATTGCGATGTCAGCGTTTCTCGGCCTTGTTGCCCATTTCCTGGTGTTCCGTCCGTTGCGCAACGCGGCGCCGCTCGGCAAGGTGATTGGCTCCCTTGGACTCATGCTGTATCTCCAGGGCGTCGCCTTGAAGAACTTCGGCACCGAGAACCCGCAGCCCACGGTGGTGCTGCCGAAGGGTCTCTACACAAACTTTCTCGGGCTCGGCAAGCCCCTCCCGAAGGAGTCGTTCTGGCTCGCTGCTTTCGCCGTCGTGTTCGGCGCGGCGCTCTGGGCGTTCTTCCGCTATACCCGCTTCGGTCTGGCCACTCGGGCAGCGGCAGGAAATGAAAAAGGTGCGGTTCTTCTCGGGTATTCGCCCGAACGCCTTGCCCTTTCGAACTGGGTGATCTCGTCGGTCGCGGCCGGTCTCGCCGGCGTGCTCGTCGGATCCATTACTGGCGCGCTTAACCCCGTCAAATTCACCGGACTGGTCGTGCCGGCGCTCGGCGCGGCGTTGATTGGCAAGCTGTCCTCGATTCCATGGGCCGCCGCCGGCGGGATTGGGATCGGCCTCCTGCAAACGCTGGCTGCTGTCTGGCTGCCCACGAACAGTTGGTTTCCTTTGGCGTGGCAGGCCACGGCAGCAAACGCCCTTCCGCTCTTGGTGATCGTCTTCGTGCTCTTCGCCCGCGGACGCTCGCTCCCGATCCGTGGCACGGTCGAGGAGAAACGACTTCCGCTGGCGCCCTACCCAAAACGGGTCTGGCAGCACAGCCTTATCTGGGGAGCTGCGGCGATTGCGCTGGCGGCGTGGTCCGACGGCGGGAAGTTCGGCTTCGCCGTGACCACCACCCTGATAACGGCGATGGTGATGCTGAGTTACGTCGTGTTGACGGGCTACGTCGGCCAAATCTCGCTGGCGCAGATGTCGATCGCCGGGTGCGCCGCCTTCATGACGGCACGGATGCTGGCCAACGGCAAGCCGAACGAGCTCTCCGCCTTTCCGGTTACCGGACCAGGCCTTCCCTGGCCGCTGGCCGCCGGGATTGGCATCGTGTTCTCGGTGATCGTCGGGGTGGTCCTCGGTCTTCCCGCACTACGAGTTCGCGGTGTGCAGCTTGCGGTGGTCACCATGGCCGCCGCCGTCAGCCTGCAGAGCATCTATTTCGAGAACGAAATCCTGACCGATCAGACTGCAGGCTCTCCGGCCTATCTCAAGAACCCGACATTCTTTGGGATCGACCTCGGCGTCGTCGGCAAGAACGGCCTGAACAGCAGTCTCAATTTCGCCATCTTCACCGTCGTCGTGCTGGTCGGCTTGGCCGTGCTGGTTGCCAACATTCGCCGAAGCGGCACCGGTCGACGATTCCTCGCCGTCCGCGCCAACGAACGCGCTGCTGCGGCGGCCGGCGTGAACGTCATGCGAACGAAACTCCTCGCTTTCGCCATTGCGTCGGCCATCGCCGGCATCTCCGGTGTCATGTTCGGCTATCAGGTCCGCCAGATCAGCTCCGCAAACTGGGTGTTCTTTCTCAGCCTTTCGGTGCTCGCTTTCGCCTATCTCGGCGGGATCACGTCGATCAACGGCGCCATGATCGGCGGCATTCTTTTCGCCAACGGGCTTATAACGGCGGTGGCAAACCACCACTTCCACAACGCCATCAGCGTCGACCTCACCAGTATCATCGGGGGCGCCGCGCTGGTGTTCACGGCCATCCACAACCCGGGCGGCATCGCCCCGCGACTCCAGCCCGCTTTTCAGTACCTGGGAAACTGGCTGCTTAAGGCGCGGGGTAAGGAGTGGGCGAAAGCGATCCGTGCTGTCGGTCCCGGAGCGGCACTGGCGGCGATTCCCATGGCGTTGATCTTGTGGAACAAAGCCGAAGAGTGGCGCAACTGGTTCTTGCTCCTCGTCCCGGTGAGTGGCATCTTCTTCCGAGGAATCTCGAAAGACCTGATTGGATTTGTCAAGCGGGTCGTCACCAAGGGCGAAGCTGGAGTACACGTGGCGCCGAGCCACGGAGCACCGGCGCCGGCCCCGACCGTTACCGAGCAGGGAGCCTGATCCGTCATGACTGCGATCCTTGAAGCGAAAGGCCTCACGGTTACCTACGGTGGCCTCAACGCCAATGACGATGTTGATCTCGTCGTGCAGCCCGGCATGGTGTGCGGGCTCATCGGACCCAACGGCGCCGGCAAAACCACGTTCATCGACGCCATCACCGGCTTCACCCCGCCCACTCGGGGGTCAGTGCTGTTCGACGGGCAAGACATCACGTCGCTTTCCCCGGCCCAACGCGCCGACGCCGGGTTGACCCGCACGTTCCAGTCACTCGAACTTTTCGATGACCTCACGGTGTGGGACAACATGCTCGTTCACGCCGAACGTCCCTCGTTCACGTCATTTCTCACCGACCTCGTGCGGCCCAACCGTCGTCTGGCGGCATCGGATCAGGCCGAGTGGGCACTGGGCATCATGGGCCTCGACGATCTCCGGGACCGCCTCACGCTCGACCTGTCCCACGGTCAGCGCAAGCTCGTCAGCGTTGCTCGAGCGTTGGCGAGCCGTCCGAAGGTCGTGCTCCTCGACGAGCCGGCGGCCGGGCTCGACACCGCCGAGTCTCAGACCCTCGGTTCACATCTTCGCGATTTCCTAAAGCAAGACATCACCGTGTTCCTGATTGATCACGACATGGGCCTGGTGCTCAATGTGTGCGACTACATCTATGTGCTCGATTTCGGCCGAATCATTGCCGAGGGTACGCCCGATCAGATCCGGACGAATCCCGCCGTCATCGGCGCCTACCTTGGCGCTGAGGCCGGAGAGCTCCAAGCCCAGGAAGGTGTCGCGGCGGCCGCTGCGGCAGGAAGGAACCACTGATGAGCGCGGTCATGGCACCACCCGAGACGGCGATCCGGGTCACCGGTTTGGCCGCTGGCTACGGGGGCATTCCCGTAGTCCGCAATCTGGATCTCCACGTTGGCAAAGGTGAAGTCGTGGCCCTTCTTGGCCCGAACGGCGCCGGGAAAACCACAACGTTGCTGACTATTTCGGGACTTCTTCGCCCAGTCAGCGGATCCGTTGAAGTGTTTGGCAGCGAAATCCCGGTCGGAAAACCGCACAAGATCGCCCGCAGCGGACTTGCTCATGTGGCCGAGGATCGCTCGCTCTTCTTTGACCTGACCGTCGCCGAAAACTTGCGGCTCGGACTCACCGGCCCACGGGCGCATCAGAAGGTCGCCATGGAACGAGCGATGGAACTCTTCCCGGCCCTCGCTCCGTTGCGCAGTCGACTCTCCGGTTTGCTGTCCGGCGGCGAGCAGCAGATGCTGGCCATGGCCCGGGCCCTCGTCTCGGAACCGAAGGCGCTGCTGGTCGATGAGATGAGCATGGGTCTTGCTCCGATCATTGTTGAGCGCATGATTCCGATCGTGCGTCGTATCGCCGACGAGACCGGAACCGCCGTGCTTATCGTGGAGCAGCACGTGCACATGGCACTGTCGATCGCCGACCGGGGCTACGTACTGAACCATGGCGAGCTCGTCCTCCAAGGAACCGCGGCCGAATTGCTGGCTCGTCGCGATCTCCTCGAAGCGAGCTACCTCGGCGGCGAAGTCGGCTAACGGTCGACTAGCGCTGGAACGCCCTCTTTGGGCATGCGCCCGGAACCGAAATCGGCATCGTCGTCGTCCAAGAGGTCGTGCGTCTCCCTAGTTGCAGGGTCATCAGTGTTGTTGTTCTGAGCATTGTGGCGTTGGTATGCCCGTTGCCGACAGCCTCGTCGGCACCGGTGGTGGCGACGTGCCGCACGGATGAATCGCCCGACATGGCCGACGTGGCGCCAAGCTTCGGTGATGATTTCGTCGAGGATCTGGCGCTCCCGGTTTGCGCCCGACAAGGCGCCGATGGTCACTTCCAACTTGTTCCTCGCGGCCGTCCGGTCACGGCACCGATCTACGACTCGATCACGCAGGTTTCGCCGCGATCCTGCGGCTCAACCGACGCACCGGCCGTGTGTTGAGCGAAACCTCGATCGATGCGCCCGACCTCGAACGGATGGACTTCGACGGGCGTTCGTTCCTGGTGTTCCAGTCGTCGACGGGCGGCTACGGACTGTTGGGTGATGACCTTCGGCCGGTCATTCGCGGCCGACAGTTGATCGAACCCATCGGCCTCGGAGCGGGAGGCGTCGATCCGATCTACTGGATCGCCACGGCGTAATTCACCGTCTGGACAACCTGAATCAGGATGCCCGGAGTTCGTCGACCGGCGAGCGGCTGTGGCGAGTTGGCCACCCTCGGCCAAGACGTGGAAGCTGCTTCGTCTCGGAAATGGAGTGATCAGAACCACGGCCACTCTCACCGACGCCAACGATGTCGTCGACCTCGGCGCACCGCGCAACGAATCGGTCGGGGCACCCCACGAGTTCCTCGTTCGGGGCGCCTCCATCCGGGTCGTGAACACTCAGCTGCTGACATGGCTTGGAAGAATGTGCTACAAGTAACTCATGACTTCTGTTGGTGTGCGAGAACTACGACAGCGAGCCAGCGAATTGCTGCGTCTCGTCGATCTCGGCGAGACGGTGGAGATCACCGATCGCGGCCGTCCGGTTGCGCTGCTCAGCCCGTTGCCCGCAGGACCTGCTCTCGACCAAATGCGAGCGGCTGGAGAAACTGATCAACCGACCAAAGACCGAGCGAGCCTTCCACCGCCCATCGCTCTGCCGAAAGGTTCCGAGTCGCCATCGTCGGTCCTTGCTCGTCTGCGGGACAACGAGCGCTGATGGCGATTTCGGCGGTGTACCTCGACTCGTCGGCATTGGTGAAACTGGCCGTTCAGGAGCCCGAATCAGATGCTTTGCGTGCGTACCTTCGTCGTCGCAAGCACACATGGGTAACTAGCGCGCTGGCCAAAACCGAAGTCCTTCGGGCCTTGATCGGTGCTGGTGATGACGCTGTTGCGTCAGGTCGAGGGGTGCTTGCCCGGTGCGAGCTGGTTCGGGTCAATGACCGGGTGCTCAACGCCGCGGCGACCCTGCTCCCGGCCGAGGTCCGCTCACTTGACGCCATCCATCTTGCGACCGCGCAACGCATACGCGGCGAAATCAGCGAGGTCATTACCTACGACGACCGAATGGCGACGGCCGCAAGGTCACTCGGGCTTCGCACGTCGGCCCCGTGAGTCCCGGGTAACGCATCGCCCCTGTTGACGTGGACTGGCGCCCAGCTTCCGTCAAGCAACCCGGAGTGCGTACGATTCGTTCATGTCGACGATGACTTCGCTAGCCGCCGCACCGGTCCGCACCGGTCCGCGGGTCGCCTCCCGAACCACACCCGGCTGGGTTGATCGGCCGTACACGCGCTTCCACGTTGATCCGGTATCGCCGACGATCGGCGCCGAAATCTCCGGCGTGAATCTCGCCGACGGGATTGATGACGAGCTTTTTGAGCAACTCAACCGGGCGCTTCTCGAATGGAAGGTGTTGTTCTTTCGCGACCAGAACCTCACCCATGCCGAGCACCTTGCGTTTGCCACCAAATGGGGTGCGGTCGAGATCCATCCGTTCGTTCGTCTGCGCGCTGATCAAGTTGGTGACGCGCCCGAAGTTGTTCGGCTCGAAAAGGGTCCGAAGTCAGCAGGACGGGAAAACATCTGGCACAGCGACGTCACCTGGCGCGAGACCCCGTCGCTCGGTTCGATTCTGCGCGCCGTCGAACTTCCAGCGGTTGGAGGCGACACCCTCTTCGCCGACATGAGTGCGGCGTACGACCTGCTCGACGAGGACGTCAAGGCCCGCATTCACGGGCTCCACGCGGTGCACGACTGGGCCAACACGTTCGGTCGCGCCATGGACCGCGACACCTTCGATTCGCTCCGTCCCGATTTTCCGGCCGTCGTTCATCCGGTGGTGCGAACGCATCCCGAGACCGGCCGCAAAATGCTCTACGTGAACGCCGCGTTCACCCAACACATCGTTGGCCTCGACGCCGCCGAGTCCGACGACCTTCTTCGCTTCCTCTACGCCCAAGCTGCCGTCCCGGAGGTGCAGTGCCGATTCCGCTGGACTCCTGGCGCGATCGCGTTCTGGGACAATCGTTCGACGCAGCACTATGCCGTGTCGGACTACTACCCGCAGCGGCGTGTCATGGAGCGCATCACGATCATCGGAGATCGTCCGCAGTGAACGATCTCACGAACTTCGCGTCGCTTCTCGACGGCGTGAAGCTGCCCTTCCATCCGGACCTCACTATCCCGGAACTCCACCGGGTGGTCCTTCCGCCACCGCACGGCGCGCCGATCGTGGATGTGCGAGCGGCGGCACACGACGCCGTGAAGGCGCGCTTCGACGGGCTGATTCGCGCCGGCGCATCAGTGGCGGTCGGCGCCGGTAGCCGCGGGCTCACGGCGCGTGTCGAAATGATCGCCGGAGTTGTCGAGGGGCTGCGGTCCGTTGGTGCGCATCCGTTCGTGGTGCCGGCCATGGGCAGCCACGGAGGCGGTACCGCCGATGGGCAACGCGAAGTGCTTACCGGATACGGCATCACCGAAGATGCCGTAGGTGCCGAAATACGGGCGACCATGGAAACCGTCGAAGTCACCCGCACGGCGAACGATGTGCCGATGTATCTCGATGCTCATGCGGCTGCGGCCGACTACATCTTTCCGGTGAATCGCATCAAGCCCCACACGTGTTTCACCGGACCCCTCCAGAGCGGCTTGGCCAAGATGGTGGTGGTCGGTTTTGGCAAGCAACCAGGTGCTGCCCAGATCCATGCGCGTGGCCCCGAAACGATGCGCCAGATGATCACCTCAGGCATTGCGGCCCACCGAGAAACCGGGCGCCTCCTGGGGGGCCTGGCGTCGATCGAGAACGGCGCCGGTGAGGTCGTGGTGCTCGAAGCACTCCTTGGCGCCGACGTGGGCGCAGCACGAGAAATTGCTTTGACGGAGGTCGCTCGAACGCACGTGAGTCGCCTGCCGTTCGAACCGATCGACGTGCTCATCATCGAACAGATCGGCAAGGACATCAGCGGGGTCATGATCGATCCAAACGTGACCGGTCGGTATTGGGTGAATGGACTGGAAGGGGAGCCGACCACCGCCACGATCGTCGTACTCGGCCTGACCGACGTGAGCCACGGAAACGCCCTCGGCATCGGACTCGCTGACTTCATCACCACCGAAGTCGCCGCCCAGGTCGACTGGCACAAGACGTACGTGAACTGCTTCACCGCCGGACCTGCGGGGGTCCGACGTTCACGGATGCCGATGACGTTGCCAACGGCCGACGATGCCATCAAGGCCGCCCTGTCGATGTGCGGACGCCCGGTCCACGAACCCAAACGCGTCGTTCGTATTCGATCGACGTTGCACCTCGGCGAGATGTGGATCAGCGATGCGCTCCTCGCCGATCTGCCAGTAGGTGTAACCCGTGGGTGAATCGCCGGCGGCGTTGTCCACCGAGGTCACGCTCGACGATGTGCTCTCCGCTCGCGCCCGTCTCGACGGAGTTATTCGGCGGACGCCGACTCGCCTCGCCGACTCCGTCAGTCGTGTCCTTGGCCGGCCGGTGTATCTCAAGCCCGAGCATTTGCAGCGGGCTGGATCGTTCAAGATCCGCGGTGCGTACAACCGCATCAGTCGCCTTCCCGACGGCGTCGATGTGGTCGCTGCGTCTGCCGGAAATCATGCCCAGGGCGTGGCGCTCGCTTCGTCGCTCACCGGTCGCCGGTCGGTGATCTTCATGCCTGACTCCGCGTCACTGCCGAAGCTCAAGGCGACGGAGGGCTACGGAGCGGAAATCATCATCGGCGGACCGACCCTCGACGAGTGCCTGGTCCTCGCCCGCGACCACGCGGCGCGCACCGGAGCCGTCTTCGTGCCACCGTTCAACGATCCGCTCATCATCGCCGGCCAGGCCACCGTGGGACTGGAGATTGCCGACGAATACGGCGAGGGAGCGTCGGCCGGCATCGCGCCCGTCGTTCTCATTCCGGTCGGCGGGGGAGGGCTCGTGGCGGGGGCTGCATTCGCGCTCCGCCAACGGATGCCTGACGCGATCATCATCGGGGTCGAAGCCGAGGGCGCAGCTTCGATGCGTCGCTCGCTCGATGAAGGGCGGGTCGTCACCCTTGATGCCACCTCGACCATGGCCGACGGGATCGCCCTGCGAGCGCCTGGAGACATCACCTTCGCCATGACTCAGGCATTGGTCGACGACGTGATCACGGTGACCGAGGACGAGATCGCCGAGGCCGTTCTCTTCCTCATGGAGCGTGCCAAGGCAGTGGTCGAACCGTCCGGTGCTGTCGGCCTGGCCGCCCTCTTAGCCGGGCGGATTTCCGGGTCGCAACCGTCGGTCGTTGTCCTTTCCGGCGGGAACGTCGACCCGATGTTGCTTACCTCCATCGTGACACGCGGTTTGTCGGCGGCGGGTCGATATCTACGCTTACGAATCGTGTTTCGGGACCGCCCCGGATCACTTGCTGCGCTCACCGCGGTGGTGGCGCGACTCGGACTCAACGTGCTCGATGTGGAGCACCACCGCACCGGCGTGCAGATCGGTGTCGATCAGGTCGAGGTCCT
>JANLQX010000354.1:0-19204 GCA_031368095.1 Actinomycetes bacterium
ACGAGACGATGCTCGATACCGAACTCCCACAACGCCTTCTGGAGCGCTTTTCTTCCCCGATGCAACCGACTCATCACGGTCCCAATCGGAACGTCGAGGATTTCGGCGATTTCCTTGTAGTGAAAGCCCTCGACGTCGGCCAGTAGCACGGGGAGACGGAAAGCTTCCGGTAGCGCGTCGACGGCCGCCTTCACCTCCCCATCAGTGAGCTGATCGAGCGCGAAATCCTCCGCCGTTCGGCTCATCTCCGCCGCTTCCAGGCCACCGAGCTTGCGGTAGAGGAACAGTTCCTCACCCTCACCAAGCGACTCCTGATCCGGCCGACGCTGCCGCGCCCGATACGCATTGATGTACGTGTTCGTAAGAATGCGGAACAACCACGCCTTCAGGTTCGTCCCTGCTTCGAAGTTGCCGAAACCCCGATACGCCTTGAGCATCGCTTCCTGCACGAGATCCTCGGCGTCGGCGCGGTTGTGCGTCATCCGGAAGGCGCCGGAATACAGCGAGGGCAGGTGCTCCATCGCTTGGCGTTCGAAGTCCGCCTGATCAGCCACGTTGGCCACCCTACGCCCGTTAGATGAGAACTTCCCGATGAATGCTGGGCGGCGTGCTGTGACCTTCGTCCGGCCCGTTCTCCGTCCGCTACCGATCGGGAAAGACGTCCCAGGGGTTGGGCATCTCGTCGCTCGTCATGCAGGCGAAACCGACCTTGCGATCGGCGAGGGTGGCGGCAACCGTCGGGACCTCGGCGAGCGAAACCGAGTGGACGAAATGGACCTGACGCTCAGGCGGGCCCAGAAATCTCGAGGCCGCCAGGTTCGACGGATCACCCTCGAACGTGCCCCATCGCACGTCGGGAAGGGTTGCGAACCAACGCTGGGGGATCGGCTGGCCGCAGTTGCAGACCGTCGACTTCGGCCCGGCGATGGCGGCAAGGTGGCGGAGGAGATCGACACGGCCGGCCTTCGATGCGTTCGGGATTTCGTCGAAGAACGCCCCGGCCACGGCGTAGAAGTCGGCGTAACGGTCGACGTCTCGGGCCACATCGGCGTGGGGCCGGGTCAGCCAGGTCGTCGGCACGTAGCCAAACACCTCAACGTCACGCTGCTTCAGCCGAGAGACCAACTCGGAGTAGCCAGGGTGGCGATCGTGACCGGGCCCATTGGCTGGGTTGATGATGACGATCGACGGTGCTTCGTTGATCGTCGTCTCCCACGCAGCGGCCGCCCACGGACCAAAATAAGCGGGAACGGCGAGGGCGGGACGGGGGGGACGATTCACGGCAATGCGAGAAATGACGGGGGACGAGCATTCGCCTGAGCCCGAGGCCGGAATTGAACCGGCGACCTGCTCATTACGAGTGAGCTGCTCTACCCCTGAGCTACCCGGGCGGGATGAGGCAGGTCATGGTAGTCGGGCTCCGCAACGGGCCGGGGACGCCTTTGCCGGCGTCGTTGACGGCGGGCCGGCCGCCCTCCCTTTGAAACCGGGGCCGTTACCTCGAAGCGGCGCATCGAGGTAACGCGCTCACGTCTATGGGGGCAACCTCTCTCGCGGCGGATGTACCCAGCCGGGTCAGGTGAGGTGGAGGAAGAGGGATTGGAGGGCGAGGGTGAGGTTGGGGTTGCGTTCCAGGTGGGTGTTGGTGGCGGCGATGCGCTCCACCGCTTGGAGGGCGGCGAACTGGTTGGGCGACGGCGAAGTAGCGGCCGTGGCAGCCGTGGCATAGGCCCGACTGAGGACGCCGAGTCCGAAACGGAGTTCGTCGTCACGGACCCGCTTCTGCTCGCGCTTGTGACGCTCGGCCAACTCCTTGCGCGATCCTGTCGCGCCGCGTGCACCAACTGCTTCGAGGCGGGCTTCGAGGGCCGCCGCTTCGGCCTCTTGGCGGGCGGCGAGCGGCCCGACCACGGCCTGGTCCAACAACGCCAACGTCTCGGTCACCACGACCGACACGGCGGCGCCCGTGCCGTCGAGTCTCGACGGAATCCGCTCCCAGAACTCCAGGCGCGAACCGAGGTGCGGATCGGCAACGAGCAGACGCGCCCGATCGAGGCGTCCGCCGGAAAGATCCGCGGCTCGCTCGGCCTGGGGCGCCGACGCACCCTCGGCCATCAACCGTTCAGTGATCGTGAGCCGGCCGAGCGCCGCGAACGGCACCACCACGCAGCGAGAGGCAATCGTCACCAGCTCGGGCGTGATCTGCTCGGCCACCACCACGAACACGGTGCTTGGCGGCGGCTCCTCGATGATCTTCAGCAGCGTTGGCGCGGCCGCCGTCACGAGATGGAAGTCGACGAGCACCAGCACCTTGCGTGGCCCCTCGATCGGCGACCGCATCGCCAGCCGGACGATCTCGCGGGCCTGATCGACGGTGATCGACGCGCCTTCGCGCTCCACCACCACCAGGTCCGGATAGGCCTCGGCGAGCGCCCGGACACATACCGAGCACCGGCCACACCCACCGCGTGGACACAACAACGCAGCGGCAAACGATCGGGCCGCCACCAACTTGCCGACACCCGCCGGACCGGCAAACAGGTAGGCGTGGACCGGCATGAGCGTGGACGCCCGTAGCAACGACACGGCCTCGTCCTGTCCGATGACGCCGGACCACAGCGCATCGACGGAAGGTTCCCGCAACATCTCCTCGTCGGGCTCCATCGACGAGAGCACCACGACGGCGTCGGCGGCGCCGGCCCCGCCGACATCGGCGATCACGTCGGGGTCGAGCACCTCGGCCCCTACGATCTCAGCACCGAGGACCTCGACCGGCTCGGGCGCGGCCTCGGCGATCAGCTCGGCGGCCTCCACCACCTCGGGTTCGACGGGCTCGGGTTCAACCTCGGGTGCTTCGGGGACATCGGGGGCGTCGTAGTCTGATACGTCGAAGAGGCTCATGACAGCGGCCTCACGGCGGTCCGGCAACGATCGAGCACAGCATGGAAGAGGCTCATGACAGCGGCCTCGCGGCGGTCCGGCAACGATCGAGCAAAGCATGGAAGACGCTCATGACAGCGGCCTCGCGGCGGTCCGGCAACGATCGAGCACAGCATCGAAGAGGCTCATGGGAGGACCGGGGCGACGGCGGCCCAGACGAGCGCGGCGACCTCGTGGGGCGGGGCGGTGCCGGGGACGACGGCGGTGGCGGGGCGGGTGGCCAACTCGTCGTAGGCAGCACTTACCCGGCGGACGAAATCCGGCCCGATCGACTCGAGCCGGTCCGGCGTACCCTGGGCCGATACCCGCGACAGCGACACCTCGGCCGGGACCTGAATGACGACAGTGAGCGTGGGCACCAGATCCTCCGTGGCCCACCACGACAGACGCTCAATCGGCTCGGCCCCAAGTCCCCGTCCGACTCCCTGATAGGCGACGGAGGAGCCGATGTAGCGATCGCACAGCACAATCGCACCGTCGGTCAGAGCCGGGCGAATCACCTCGGCCACATGCTGGGCCCGGTCGGCCGCCATGAGCAACGCCTCGGCCCGCGACGAGAGCACGACGCCTTCGTCGGAATGATCGAGCACCAGCGCCCGGATGCGCGTGCCGACGGCCGTGCCGCCGGGTTCGCGACTCACGACCACGGCATGGCCGAGGCCCCGGAGGCGTTCGGCGAGGAGGGCGATCTGGGTGGACTTGCCGGACGCGTCGACACCCTCGAAGGCGATGAACACGCCGGGACCGGCGTGGGGCACCGGCGACGGCGACCGGGTCACGTGGCCGGGGAGCCGGCTTGGCTCTTGGCCGTGCCCTTCGCCACCTTCTTGACCGCTGCCTTCTTGACCACCGCCTTCTTCGGAGCCGCCGACTTCTTGGCGGCGGCCTTGCGTGGCGCAGCCGCCTTCTTGGGGGCCGCTGCCTTGCGGGCACCACCCCGGGCACTGCCGCGGGCGATCGTCTTGGCCGGTTTCGTGAGGTCGTAGACGCGGCGTTCGGCCAACAGTTCCTGGGCGCGGGCGACGTTGATCGTCTCCGGATCGTCGCCCCGACGAAGCGAGGCGTTCGTGACACCGTCGGTCACGTAAAGACCGAAGCGGCCTTCCTTCATGATGATCGGCTTCCCGGAGACGGGATCCTCGCCGAACGTCGCCATCGGCGGCTTGGGGGCGGCACCGCGGCGGCCGAAGGTTTTCGGTTGGGAGTAAATGGCGAGTGCTTCGTCAAGGGTGATGGTGAGGAGCTGCTCCTCCGTGCCGATCGAACGCGAGTCGACGCCCTTGCGCAGATAGGGACCGTAGCGACCGTTCTGGGCCACGACTTCTTCGCCGGTGGCTTCGTCGATCCCGAGACTGCGGGGAAGGGTCAGCAATGACAGCGCTTCATCAAGGGTGACGGTGTCGACCGCCATCGAAGCAAACAGCGAGGCCGTGCGCGGCTTGGGCGCCTCGACCTTCTTCTTGCGCCCCTTGGTCGGCGCCGCGGCCGTTTCACCAGAAGCTTCGAGGGCGGCGAGTTCGGCGGCGCGAGCCACCAGCGTTTCCACGTCGCCGAGCTGCACGTAGGGACCGAATCGACCGGCCTTGGCCACCACGTTCATTCCGGTCTCCGGATCGACCCCGACCACACGGTCGCCCTTAGGCGCGGCCAAGAGTTCCAGCGCCTTTTCGACGGTGAGTTCGTCGGGAGCCAAGTCGTCGGGAACAGGAGCGGTGTCGTCGCCTCGTTTGACGTAGGGGCCGTAGCGCCCGGGCCGCACGACCACCGGCACCATGTTGTCGTCGAGCCCGATGGCGATCGAGTTGATGGTGGCAGCGTCGATGTCGTCGAGACGGGTGGACACCATCTCCTTGAGCCCGGGTGACGACGAGCCAGGCAGCACGGGGGTGCCGACGCCGACCGACGACGATGCGCTGCCCTCGCCACCTCCGAAGTAGAAGCGACGCAGCCACGGGACCGACTGCGCCTGTCCGGCGGCGATCGTGTCGAGATCGTCTTCCATGCGAGCGGTGAACTCGTAGTCGACGAGATCGCCGAAGTGCTGTTCGAGCAGACCGATCACGGCGAAGGCCACGAACGACGGAATGAGCGCCGTGCCCTTCTTCCAGACGTAGCCGCGGTTTTGGATCGTGCCGATGATCGAGGCGTAGGTTGACGGACGACCGACGCCCATCTCCTCCAGCGCCTTGACCAACGATGCTTCTGTGTACCTGGCCGGAGGCTGCGTGGAGTGACCGTCTGCGCGCAGACTATCTGCGCGCAGACCTTCACCGACGGCGACCGTGGGCAGAATGACTTCGCGGTCTTCGAGCTCGGCGTCGGGATCGTCGGAACCTTCGACATAGGCCCGCAAGAACCCGGGGAAGGTGATCGTCTTACCCGAGGCGACAAACTCGCAGTCGCGTCCATCCGACGCGGCAGCACCAAGACGGACCTGCACCGACATGCCTCGGGCGTCGTGCATCTGCGAGGCGATCGTACGCATCCATATCAATTCGTAGAGGCGCAGTTCGTCGGCGTTGAGCTCCCGCGCAAGCGACGCCGGCATCCGGAACGACTCGCCCGCTGGACGAATGGCCTCGTGGGCCTCCTGGGCGTTCTTGACCTTCTTGGCATAGGTGCGCGGCGCGTCGGGCAGGTACTCCCGCCCATACAGCTCGCGGACTTGCGCCCGTGCCGCCGTGAGCGCGGTTTCCGACAGCGTGGTCGAGTCGGTACGCATGTACGTGATGTAGCCGTTCTCGTACAGACGCTGGGCCAAGCCCATGGTTCGCTGCGACGAGAACCGAAGCTTGCGGCCCGCCTCCTGCTGCAGCGTGGACGTCATGAACGGCGCGTAGGGCGACCGCCGATACGGCTTCTCCTCCACACTCCGCACGGCAAATGCGGCACCGTCGAGGCGCTCCACCAACGACCGCGCACCGGCCTCGTCGAGCACCACGACGGTGGTCGATTTCACCAGACCGTCTTCCCCGAAATCCTTGCCGGTGGCCAGGCGACGACCGTCGAGCGAGACCATCGTGGCCGAGAACGACTCCGCCGGACGAACCGCCGGCGAGAACATGCCCTGAAGGTCCCAATATCCGGCCGAACGGAACCGCATGCGAGCGCGTTCGCGCTCCACTACCAGCCGGGTCGCAACGCTCTGCACCCGACCCGCCGACAGACCGGCCGTGATCTTCTTCCAGAGGACCGGCGAGACCTCATAGCCGTAGAGACGGTCAAGAATCCGACGGGCCTCCTGGGCGGCAACCAGGTCAAGGTCAAGCGTGCGGGAGTCGGCGACGGCTCGCAGAATTGCCTCGCGAGTAATCTCGTGGAAGACCATCCGTTTGACCGGAACCTTCGGTTTGAGTACCTCCAGCAGGTGCCACGCGATCGACTCGCCTTCGCGATCCTCGTCGGTCGCGAGATACAGCTCCGAGGCGTCCTTGACAAGCGCCCGCAACTTGGCGACCTGCGCCTTCTTGTCGGCGGCAATCACGTAGAGCGGCGTGAAGTCGTTGTCGACGTCAACGCCGAGCTTGGCCCAAGCCTGGCCGCGGAATGCCTCCGGCACTTCGGCCGCGCTCGATGGAAGGTCGCGGATATGGCCGATCGAGGACTCGACGATGTACCCGGAGCCGAGAAACTCGGCGATCTTCTTGGCCTTGGCCGGGGACTCGACGATCACGAGCGACGCGCCGGAACCAGCCCCCGCTGTTCGGGCCCGTGGAGATGGTGATGACGCCATGACCCGCCACGTTGGCACGTTTTCGCGCTCCAAAGGAACCGCGGCGCTGCCCCATCCACCACTTTCCCCGCCACGGACAGTAAATATTCGTCTGTACTTTTCGTATTTCCTGCCTTCCGAACAAGGGTTCACCCATCGTCCGGAAGGCCGGCGATTTGCACCTTTCGTATCTCCTGCGGACTGAACGATGGTTCACCTATCGTCGCCAAGTTCGTGATTCATTCCCTCGGCCGGGCCTCCACTGTCCGACCCTCAGTCGTTCCTGCTTCGAAAGGACCACCCCGTGCGCCACGCCCGGCTTCTCCGTCCGGCTTCCGCCGCTGCTGCGCTGCTCCTTGCCACTCTTGGCATGAGCGCGCTGGCAACTGGCCCCGTCGCCGCCCAGGCAGGCGATGCGAAGGTTCGCGTGGCCCACTTCTCTTCCGACGCACCCCCGATCGACGTCTATGTCGACGGCAAACCCAAGCTCCGCAACGTGCCGTTCCAGGCCATGTCGGACTACCTCACCGTGCCCGGTGGGTCCCACACCTTCGATATCCGCGCCGCCGGCGCGGCCGCCACTGCTGCTCCCGCAGTAACGGTGACCCAGGACTTCGCCGCCGCCAAGAACTACACGGTGGCCGCCATTGGGCCCATCGCCTCGATCGCCGGCAAGGTGTACTCCGACGATCTCGCGGCGCCGGCAGCCGGCAAAGCACGTATCCGGGTCATCCACGCCACGCCGTCGGCGCCGTCGGTCGACGTTGCGGTGAAGGGTGGCGCCGTTCTTTTCCCCGCCCTGGCCTTTGGAACCGCCAGTCCGTATACCGAAGTGGCGGCCGGGTCCTATGAGATCGAAGTCCGTGAAGCGGGCAAGACGGCCGCCCTCCTGACCAAGCCGGTCACGCTCCAGAGCGGTGGTGTCTATACGGTCGCTGCCGTGCCGGCCGCCAATGGTGGTCCGAACCTTCGCGGCTTCATCGACGTGGCTCCGTCGTCGACCCCGGCCGTTGCGACGTCCGTGGCTCCGCCGACCACGATCGCCGGAACCGTCACCACCGTTGCCGCCGGCGCCACCACGGTGGCCCCCAAGAACACCACGGCAGTGACCACCGTCGCTCCCAAGGACACCACCCCGGCGACCACGGTCGCTCCGGCGGCCGACACCGCCGCGACCGACACCGAAGCGCCCTCCGACACCGCCGCCGCTGATACCGAAGCCCCGGCCGATACCGAGGCGCCCGCCGACACCGAAGCGGCGGCCGTGAGCACCAAAGCTCCCCCGGCCGGTGGCGTCGATACCGGCTTCGGTGGCCTCACCAAGGATGACGGCTCGCTGACCCCCGTGGCCGCACTCGTCGCCGTGGCTGCCGCCGCCGTCGGTGGCGGACTCCTGCGCCGTCGACGCACCCGCAACTAGATCGTCCGTAGTGCCCGGCAGTAGCCGGCAAAGCCTGGCAATACCGGTAGAAGACAGAGGTGGCCGCGAAGTACCGTGGCCACCTCGTCGTATCTCAGGAAGACCGTCTGTGGCCCGCTACATCCCCAAGCATCGTAGGAAGCGACGTGTCGCCGCCCGGCGGGCTTTGACCGACGCCAGCGCGCTGTTTGTCGGTGGGGCGGTGCTCCTTTCCGGCGCCTACGGAAGCGGTCCGGTACTGCTGCGGGCGGCACCGTTGACCGCCACCGCCGCCCAGGCCGAGGCGTCGAACGCCGATCCCGGTTTCCCGTCGGTCCTTGCCCCCACCACGACCCCTTCTGGCACGAGCGGACCCGTGACCGTGGGTCCATCCTCGATCGATCCGGCGTTCGTGGACATCCCGGCCATCGGCGCCACGAGCACCATCGAGGACCTTGGCACCCTGCTCGACGGACGGCTGGAAACGCCGGTCGACTTCATGAAGGTCGGTTGGTGGGCCGGCGGAACCGTCCCCGGCCAGAAGGGTCCCGCGGTGTTCGCCGGGCACCTCGACAGCTATCAGGGTCCGGCCATCTTTGCCCGCCTGCACCTGCTCAAGACCGGTGACCGGGTCACCGTGGCCCGACGTGACGGCGTGGTTCTCCACTTCGCCGTGACCCGGGTTGACCGGTACCCGAAAGACCTGTTCCCCGCCTCCCAGGTCTACGGACCGACCGATGAGGCCGAATTGCGACTCATCACCTGCGGCGGTCGCTTCGACCGTGGCGCGCGCTCGTACACCGACAACACCGTGGTCTACGCCCGGCTCGTGGCCGACGGCGAGAAGCTCGTCGCCTGACCCCTGATGTGGACGGTTAGTGCGGCGCGTCGGACGATTGGCGTCGGTGCTTCACGAACTCGTAGAGGATCGGGAGCAGCGACACCAGCACGATGAGCGGGGCCAGCAGGTCGATGCGGTTGACGAGCGACGGGAACCGTTTGCCGAGGGCCCAGCCGGCCACCGACACGCCGACCCCCCAGACTGCGCCACCGACCACGTTGTAGGTGACGAAGGTCCGGTATTTCATCTTGCCGATGCCGGCCACGACCGGGGCAAACGTCCGGACGATCGGAACAAATCGAGCGAGAAGAATCGTCTTGGGACCGTGGTGGTCGAAGTACCGCTGGGCCTTGACCACATGATCCGGGTTGAACAGACGTGACTTCGGACGGTCGAACAGGGCTGGACCGGCCCGGTGGCCGATCTGATAGCCGACCTGATCACCGAGCACGGCGGCCACAAAACAGGTCACGGCCACGATTGCGATGTTCGGCAAGGTCCCGCGGGCGGCCAGCAGACCTGCCGTGAAGAGCAGCGAGTCGCCGGGTAGGAAGAAGCCGATGAGGAGGCCCGTCTCGGCAAAAATGATGATCGCGATCCCGAGAAGGCCCCACCGGTTGATCAGTTTTTCAGGATCAAGCCCAAGGGCGAGGACGTTGCTGGACGGAACGCGCACCCGGCGAGGGTAGCGGCCTGCAGGGTTGATCCGTGGAACCGTCCCTCGTAATCGAACCGATCAGCCGGCGCGTCGGCGACGAAGGAGCAGGGCACCGCCAATCGCGATGAGCAGCGTCGCGATCGCCAGCAGGGAGGCCGGTTCGGATCCGGTCAGGGCCAGATTGGCGGGTGCGTCGAGTTGAACACCGAGAACATCGACCGGTTGGACCGTCGTCACGCCGGATTGGTCGGTTGATTCGATCAGGTACTTTCCGGGCGGCAGACCATCAAGGGAGGCGGCGCCCGTGGCGTCGGCGGCGGTGGTCAGGACGATCACGCCATCGGAAGTTTTGACCACGACGGGGCTGAGCGGCGCAAGGAGACGTAGGGGTCCGTCGTTGACGCTTCGAGTTGGCGGCGGGGTAGCGGTCGATTGCGGCAGCGTGGTGGGCGTCGTCAGAGCGAGGGGCGGAGCACCGACCGGAGTCGATGGCACGGTGGTGGTGACCTGGTCGGCGGGTAGTGCGGCACTCGGCGCCGCGTTCGGAAGGGTTGGGGTAGGCGTGATCGGGGCGGGCGTCGATGTTTCCGGGATCGCCGTGTCGGGTGGGGTCGTCGCCGTGGTCGTAGTCGTGGTCGGCTCGGCCGTGGTCGTCGGCGTCGCCGTGGTCGTTGTTGGGGGTTCCGTCGTGGTGGGGCCGGCGAGGGTGGTCGTCGGTTCGGCGACCGTAGTGGTTGGCCCATCGACCGTCGTGGTGGGCGGTTCCACCGTGGTCGTCGTCGACTCGGCGACCGTAGTTGTCGGAGCGATGGTGGTGGGCGGTTCCACGGTCGTCGTCGTCGACTCGGCGACAGTCGTGGTGGTCGGCGCTGCCGTCGTGGTGGTCGGCGCGGCCGTCGTCGTCGTCGTTGTCGTCGTCGTCGTAGTTGTGGTCGTGGTCGTGGTCGTCGTGGTGGTGGTCGGCGCTGTCGTCGTGGTCGTGGTTGGAGCGGTGGTGGTGGTCGTGGTGGTCGGCGCTCCCGTTGTCGTGCTGGTCCCCGAAGCGGGTGTGGCGAACGTGGCGATCGCCCCGACATATTCCGCCGTCGCACCCGAACCCGAATCGGTGTAGGTCAGCACGACTTGGTAGTAA
The DNA here is from genome assembly GCA_031368095.1 of Actinomycetes bacterium. GTDB lineage: Bacteria > Actinomycetota > Acidimicrobiia > Acidimicrobiales > JANYDT01 > JANLQX01. Next base: position 10,683 of record JANLQX010000354.1, read on the forward strand.
TAGGTGGTACCCACCGTGAGGCCAACCAGATTGACGCTCGCGTTTACCGCCACGTTTCCCGTCGTACTTGCTGGTGTGGCGCCGACCGTGGTGGCCGCGGTCAGGGTCGGACTCGTCCCGTAACGAAACGTAATAGTCACCGCGACGTTCGCGCTCTGGGCATTTCCGGTTCCGGAAACGGTCGCCGTCGAAGCCGTGACATTCGAGGTTGCGCCCGTCACGGCAACCGGCGTGGCCGCGCCGAGAGAGGCCTGGATCTGGGCAAGAGTGCGACCCTGGAACGCCGTCACGAACGACGACGACCCGAGCGCCGAAAGCGTGGCGGCGTCCTCCACCGCTCCCTGCGAGTCAAGATCGGCAAGAACGTTCGCAAGGGACTCGCCGGCGGCGATCTCCGAGTCGATAAACGCACTTGGACTCATCCCCTTGCACGTCGTCGTGCCGTTGTAGATCGCCTGCCCCGCCGAGTTGTTGGTGTAGTTCAGGGCGTTCATGGGTTGAAATCCCGACGGGATGATGTCACCCCAGGGCGACGTCACCCCGAACAAGCCGCCGGTGTGGTTGTCGTGGTGCGAGTTCTTGGAAACGGTAATCCGACGGTATGGATTCGTCGTGCTGTGCGTGCGATGACACAGCTGCACTCTGTTGCCGACGCCGGCCCTGGCTGTCTCCGACGAAAACACCAGGAGCCCGAGACTGACCAAAAGCAGCGCCGCACCGGGCACGGCAGTAAAACGAAGGAACGGGCGGCGTACCGTCGACGACAGGGAAGACATGTGAGGGTGCATCGGTGGGTTACCGCAACTTCTGAGTGGGCCATCAAACCTTTCCCGGGGGTCGTTCCGCCCAGAGCAGGAGATCGGCACGGCGCGAATACCGTCGCCGAGTGAGATGTTGTGTTCGCCGGCGTAGAGAACGATTCCACCGTGCCACTTCGACCCGACGCGCTCCCCGAGGTAGCGAAGGTGGGGCCCCACCTTCGATCAGCGGTGGCACTCGCCTTGACCTCGATCCCAACGACCCGGGCACCATTTGTGAGAATGAGGTCGACCTCGCGTTCATCTCGGTCGCGATAGTCGAACACATCGCACCGTTCTCCCCAGGCTGCTTGACGAAGAAGTTCACCGGTTACGTAGGTCTCCACGAGTTGACCGAACTCGTGACACGTTGGATCGGCCAAGGACTCCGTGGTGTGAACACTCGACGCAAGATGGCCGGGTCCCGTCGACGGCCGGCGTCGCCGAGCGCCTCCCGGGAGATAACGGTATCGGCGTAGGACGAAAAGTAGACGGTGCGGGCGCGTACCGATGAGGCTGACAGAGGATCGTGGTCTTGCCCGACTGCCGGGGACCGTCGAATTCAACGACGCGAGCGAAACCGAGATATTCCTGCGCGAGAGCCGTTGCGCGTCGGGGAAGGTTGGCGACATCCACACCGGAAACGCCAGACGAAGCGTGTCTGCCACTCGGGTTTTTGCCGAAGGCCGAGTAGGTGTTTAGCCAAGCGTGACCTCCGGCCGCCGGCGACGCGAAACGACCCCGATCGGAATCGGGGTCGTTGTTCGCTTCTTGCTCAGCTCGGCCAGAAGCCGAAGTGGTTAGGCGATGCCGGAGGGCTTGCGGGCGGAGTAGACGATGGCGCCGGCGAGGACCACGAAGGCGGCGCCGGCCACCAGGAAGCGCTGTGCGTCGTTGTCCTGAAGCTTGATGATGGCGGGAAGGACCAGGAGCGACACCAGGTTCATGACCTTGATCAGCGGGTTGAGCGCTGGGCCGGCGGTGTCCTTGAACGGGTCGCCGACGGTGTCGCCGATGACCGCAGCCTTATGGGCGTCGGAGCCCTTTCCACCTTCGTGGCCGTCCTCGATGTACTTCTTGGCGTTGTCCCACGCACCACCGGCGTTGGACAGGTAGTTCGCCATGAGCTGGCCGACGAGGATCACCGCCACCAGGAAGCCACCAAGGGCCTGCCAGCTGATACCGAAGCCGACGATGATCGGGGTCAGCACGGCGAGCAGTGCCGGGGTCACGAGCTCCCGCAGCGACGCCTCGGTGCAGATGTCGATGACAGGGCCGTATTCGGGCTTCTTGGTGCCCGCCATGATCATGCCGTCGGCGAATTGCTTTCGGACTTCCTGGACGACGACACCAGCGGTACGGCTGACGGCGCGGATGGCCATGGCCGAGAAGAGGAACGGAACCGAACCACCGATCAGCACGCCGATGAACACCTTCGGATCGGCGACGTTCACGGGAAGGATGTCGAAGATGCCGCGGGCGGTCTTCTCCGCCTTCTCGATGACATCCTTCGAGAGGGTCTCCTTGGCCACGCCTTCGATGAAGGACGCAAACAGGGCGACGGCGGCGATCACCGCGGAACCGATGGCAAAGCCTTTCGTCACGGCCTTGGTGGTGTTGCCGACCGCGTCGAGGCTGACCATGATCTTCTCGGCCTCACCGTGGAACTCACCGGACATTTCGGCGATCCCGGCGGCGTTGTCGGAGACCGGACCAAAGGTGTCCTCGGCCACGATGACGCCGGTGGTGGCGAGCATGCCCATGCCGGTGAGGGCCACGAGATAGAGCGAGAACTGCAGGTTTCCGCCGCCCAGTCCGAGAGACACGGCCAGCGCGAGAGCAATGGCGAGAACGGCGTAGACGGAGGACTCGAGACCGGCGGATGTGCCGGTCAGAACCACGGTGGCCGGGCCGGTACGAGCCGACTCGGCGATCTCCTTGACCGGACGGTGATGCGTCGCCGTGTAGTACTCGGTGAGACGGCTCACGAGTTGGGCGAGCACCAGGCCGACGACGACGGCCAGCGCACAACGCAGCCCCTCGTTGATGCCGTTGCCCTTGACATCGCCGATGTAGCCGAGGCCGAGGGCGAGCACGCCGCCGAGGGTGATGGAACCGGCCACCAGGAAGCCACGGTTGATCGGCTTGAGGGCGTCGGTCTCATCGGGCTTGGCTTTGACGGCGTAGACACCGGCAATGGAAGCCACCACACCAACAGCGCGAGCGGCGAGGGGGAACACGAGGCCGAGCGCCGGGTTGGCGCCGATGGCCTTGAAGGCCGCCACGCCAAGGATGATCGAAGCGACGAGGGTGACTTCGTAGGACTCGAAGAGGTCGGCGGCCATACCGGCGCAGTCGCCGACGTTGTCGCCCACATTGTCGGCGATGGTGGCCGGGTTGCGGGGGTCGTCTTCGGGGATCCCGGCTTCGACCTTGCCAACGAGATCGGCACCCACGTCGGCGGCCTTGGTAAAGATGCCGCCGCCGACGCGAAGGAACAGCGCCAGGAGCGAGCCACCGAAACCGAAGCCGACGAGGATGACCGACGACGAGTTTTGGAAGATGGCGATGATGCCCGTGGCCCCGGCGAGGCCGAGGCCGACGGTGAACATACCGGCCACGCCGCCGGTCTTGAAGGCCACGTCGAGTGCCTTTGGCATCGAGTTGGTGAGGGCCGCGGCCGCAGTCCGGACGTTGGCCTGGGTGGCCAGCGTCATGCCGATGTAGCCGGTCAGGCCCGACGCAAAGCACCCGAGCACGAACGCCACCGTGCGCCATGCCCCTGCCTGTACGAAGGAGAGCGCCTCGGTCCCGTTGGGCTTGACGATGGCCGACGAGGTGACGAACACGACAACCGCAAGCGGTATGAGGATCACCGCAATCGTCTTGAACTGCCGCTTCAGGTAGGCAAGGGCGCCTTCCTGAATGGCGGCGGCAATCTCGCGCATCTTGGCCGAGCCCTGATCGGCGGCCAGTACCTGCTTCATCAAGATGAAACCGACGGCGATGGCGAGCATGGCCGAGAGGCCAGAAATCAGCAGGATCAGCTTCTCGCCGCCCCGGAGGACGAACTCCTGGTACCCGCCTTCCGCCGCGAATACAAGACTCATGCTGCGGCGCTCCCGGTGCTGCGCTGCGCCGCTTCGCTTCGCTGCTTGCGGTGCACGTGATCGCACAACCTCAAATCGTTCTTCATCATGCTGATAAATCCTTTCGTTTCCGGTCGGAAACCGACGGGGTTCGGGCGTCGACCGCTTCGGTCTCGGCGCGGGCGGGTCGATCGGCCGCCACAAGGTGACGTGCTTTCACGAAGATCTGTTTGGCGAGGCGCTCGCCGACCGTGCGATGAGCGCCATCGACGCTGACGACGATCGGTCCGTCGAAGGGGTGCTTCTCGACGATCTCGATATGGGAGCCGGGACGAATGCCGAGCGAGTCGAGGAAGGCCAGGATCTCGGCGTCGGTTGACCCGGAAAGGGCCACGACCCCACCGTCGCCGACGTTGAGTTCCTCCAGCGACGGCATCTGGGGAATCCGGTCGGTCTCGGCATCGGGGATGGGAAAGCCGTGGGGACACGTGGCCGGACGGCCGAGCACCGCAAAGATCCGATCCTCGACCTCTTCGGGAAGCTCGTGTTCGAAGGAGCCGGCCAGACGATCAGCTTCCTGCCAGGCGTACCCGAGGTAGTCGGCCAGGAAGCGTTCGACGATGCGGTGACGACGGATGGCGGCGACCGCCGCGCGTCGACCTTCGACGGTCAGCTCCACTCCTTTGTAGGGGCGGTGGGTGATCAGGTCCCGCTCGGCCAGGCGTTTGATGGCGGCCGTGACGGTGCCCGGAACGAGACCGAGGTGTTCAGCCAGGGCGCCGGTATGCGCGTCGGAACCACCCTTGGACAGGCGATACACCGCCTTCAGCATCTCGCGATCTGACTTTGTGAGGACAAGTTCCATACGTGTAGGGCCGAAAACGTAGGTTTTGATCCAGCGAAAGTCAATTTCCGGTGTGTGAACATTTCCTCGCGAACTCACGGTACGCGGTGGCTCAACCACGCAGTGCGGCTATGTGCCGGGCAAAACCCCCAGATCATGTTTCCGGCGGTGCGCGAACACCAACGACGTGCGCTCGTCGACTACCCCAGGATGGCTGGCGATCTCGCTCAGGACGATCCGCCGCAGGTGATCGGTATCAGCCACGCCCAGGTGGACGGCAACATCGTCGATCCCCGAGAGCAGGGTGACCGACATGGTTTCCGGGAGCTTCCAGACGTGGTCGATGAACCGCTCCACCACGGCGTCGGTCTTGGGGTTCATGCGGACCGAAACCATGGCCTGGAGGCGTCGCCCGACCGCCACCGGATCGACCTCGGCATGAAAGCCGGTGATGACCCGCCGATGCTGGAGGGACCGGATCCGCTCCAAACAGGTGGACGGGGCCACGCCGACCTGCTCGGCCAGTCCTTTGATGGTTTGACGCGCATCATTCTGGAGAAGGGCGAGAAGTTGCCGGTCTGTTTTATCAATCATCGACATATTGGCCATCTCTCCGCTGATAATTCGGTGTGTTTGCCTTGGGTCCGGCGCTTCGTCAGACTCAGGCACCGTAGCCGGTGACGGACGTCACCAGCTGGTTGAAGGAGCGTCCGATGACCGATCTGGCCAACCGCCCCACCCCTGTCCCCGTCCCGGTTGCTCTGCGCACCGGGTACGCCCTCACGGATCGCATTCAGCGCAACCGCGGCACGGTGTTTGCCTCCGGGGTCCAGGCGGTGGCGCGCATCCTCGTCGAACAACTGCGCGTCGATCGAACCAACGGCCACCGCACCGCAGCGTTCGCGTCGGGCTACCCCGGCTCACCGCTGGCCGGTCTTGACGGGGAGTTGGCCAAGGCCGTCAAACTCGTCGAAGGCGACCTACCCCTGGTATTCCAACCCGGCCTGAACGAGGAACTCGCCGCCGCCGCGGTGATGGGGAGTCAGTTCGCCCAATCCCACGGCGGGGCCAAATACGACGGGGTGATTGGGATGTGGTTTGCCAAGGCCCCCGGCATCGACCGGGCGTGCGATGCCATTCGCCACGGTGTGTTCGGTGGGACCCATCACCTCGGCGGCGTGCTGTGCGTGGTCGGCGACGATCCGGCGGCCAAGTCGTCGACCCTGCCGAGCAGTTCCGACGCCACCCTCGTGGACCTCCATATTCCGATCCTCTATCCCGTCGACGTGCAGGACGCCCTCGACCTCGGACGCCACGGCATCGCGCTCTCCCGAGCCAGCGGCCTCTGGGCCGGCCTGAAGATGGTCGCCAATGTGGCCGACGGCACCGCCACCATCGAGCTCGATCCCACCCGCGTGCAGCCGGTGATGCCGGAGTGGCTGATCGATGGTGTGGCCTTCAAACCGAAGCCGAGTAATCAGTTCCTGCCGCCGTACAACCTTGAACTCGAACGCGAGATCCTCGACGTGCGGACCGAGGTGGCGCGGGCCTACGGCCGCCTCAACAATCTCAACCGCGTCGAGGTCGATCCTGGAACATCAGCGCGCATAGGAATCGCCGCGTGCGGCTACACGGCCGGTGAAACGCGTGAGGCGTTGGCTCGTCTCGGGCTGCGCACCGATGCCGACATTGCCGCCGCCGGGATACGTCTGCTCGTGCTGCGGATGCCCTATCCCCTCGACGCCTCCACGGTACGCGAGTTCGCCCGCGGGCTCGCCGAAGTCATCGTCATCGAGGAGAAGAACCCGACGCTCGAATGGCTCTGCAAAGACGCGCTGTGGGGAGGGCCCGATCATCCGGTGATCGTCGGCAAGCAAGACACCGATGGCTCGCCGCTCTTTCAACGGGCCGGTCACCTCGACGCCGATGCGATCGTGGGACCCCTGCGTCGACGTCTCGCCACCCACCTCGGCGAGGAGCGGCTCGCCCCCCTCCCCAAGGCACCGCGACCTCGCATTGCGCTGACCGAGGCGCGCACGCCATGGTTCTGCTCCGGCTGCCCACATCACTGGGGCACCAAGCTTCCCGAGGGATCGCTCTACGGCGCGGGCATCGGCTGTCACACCATGACCGCGCTGCAACCCGAAGGTCGCATCGGCGAGGTGGCGTCACTCGGCGCCATGGGGGGCGAAGGCGCGCCATGGATTGGCATGGCGCCATTCATGGAACGCGACCACTTCATCCAGAACCTGGGCGACGGGACGTTCTTCCACTCCGGCCAACTCGCCATCCAAGCGGCCGTTGCGGCGGGCGTGAACATCACCTACAAACTGCTCTACAACGATGCCGTCGCCATGACCGGTGGGCAGGACGCGCCGGGTCGTGTCGGCGTGCCGGAGGTGGCCTCGCTGCTCCTCACGCACGGAGTGAAGCAGGTGCTGATCACGACCGACGACCCAGGTCGCTACGACCACGTGAAACTCCCCCGCGGCGTGAAGGTGTGGGACCGCACCCGCATCGTGGAAGCCCAGGAGCTTCTCCGCGACGTGAAGGGAGTAACCGTCCTCATCCACGATCAGGCGTGCGCCGCCGAACTTCGTCGCGATCGCAAACGAGGGCTTGCTCCCACGCCGGCGTTTCGTGTGGTGATCAACGAACGGGTTTGCGAGGGCTGCGGTCACTGCGGAGAGACAAGCGGCTGTCTGTCGGTCCAGCCCATGGAGACGGAGTTCGGACGCAAGACGACGATCGAGCAGACCAGCTGCAATCTCGACGCATCGTGCCTGCAGGGCGACTGTCCCAGTTTCATGACGGTGGCCGTGGACCCGTCCAAGCCTTTCGTACGTGCGCAGACCATCAGCGCACCTACGGTCTTTCCGACACCGGTTCGGGTCGTTCCCGACGACGACTGCACGATTCGTCTCGCCGGGATCGGCGGCACGGGCGTCGTCACGGTGAGTCAGATCCTCGGCACTGCGGCGCTCCTCGAAGGGAAGTCGGCCAAGGGCCTCGATCAGACCGGCCTCTCACAGAAAGCCGGTCCGGTGGTCAGCGACGTGCGCGTGACGCTTCCGTCGATTGCCGCCACGGCCCACGGATCGAACAAGGCCGGGGTGGCCACGGCCGACGTGATGCTGGCGATGGACCTGCTCGTCGGCGCCCACGACTCGAACCTTCGCTGCCTCGCGCCCGGAAGGTCGCGGGTGGTCGGTTCGTCGGCCGTCACGCCGACCGGGCTGGACGTCATCGAACCCTCGCGAGAAGGCGCCGATCCGGTGGCCCTGCTCGATCGGTTGACCGAAGCGAGTGGGCACGACGTTGTCACCCTTGATGCAAGCGCGCTTATGACTGCGCTCCTCGGCGACGCGTCCACGGCCAACATCGCCGTTGTCGGCGCCGCCTTGCAGGCCGGTTGTCTTCCGCTCGGCGCCTCCGCCATCGAAGAGGCCATCGCCCTCAACGGGGTGGCCGTGACCAAGAACATCGAAGCGTTTCGGTGGGGACGGGCGTGGGTCGCCGACCGCGCCGCGGTCGATGATGCGATGGCGCAAGTTGCACCGCCACGGGTGGAGACGGCGCCGTCCTTGCGTCGTCCACTGCAGGCTCGGGTCGATGCGATAGCACCCGCTGGCGATCTGCGTCGTCTTCTCCAGTCACGCACGTCCGAGCTGGTCGCCTTCCAGAACGAGCGATGCGCGTCGCACTATCTCGACGCTGTCGAACGAGTCGCCGCCGCCGAAGCACCTCTCGGTCACGCCCAGGTACTTACGACGGCCGTCGCCCGCTACCTGT
>JANLQX010000425.1:0-4682 GCA_031368095.1 Actinomycetes bacterium
GCGAGACCCTCCTAAAGCGGAATCCATTTCCTCGGTCGACCATGCGATCATCCGAGGGTATCGGGTATTAGCAGTCGTTTCCGACTGTTATCCCCGTCTTCAGGGCAGGTTTCTCACGTGTTACTCACCCGTTCGCCACTAATGCGCTCACAGTGTTACCACCGAAAACGCATCCGTTCGACTTGCATGTTTTAAGCACGCCTCCAGCGTTCGTCCTGAGCCAGGATCAAACTCTCCATCGAAATCGTGACCACTTGTTTCCAAGCGACGCGAGGTGTGTGAAGAGCCAGCTTTACACCCGAGTAGGTGATCAGCCAACTGACACAAGAACAGACTGGTGTGTCCGTTATGTGCATTGCACTACTTGTTTGGCGCTTTGCTTTTCAAAGCAAAGCTAACCGCACGTATTTTTAGCTTCCTCTGTCTCGTTTTCAAGGAACTGCATTTCGCTCTTGCGGCTAGGCCTCAGCGGAGCGGGATGTATGTTCTAGCACATCTATTTCGCACCCTGAACCAACTCTCGAAGGTTTTTGGCGGACAAAGCGCCTCGATCCGAAGATCAACTAGCTCGTTTGGTCCGTGCGAAGCGAGGGAGAATGTTAGTCGCTCACATTCGGCCGTGTCAAGCGATTCTTTCGGCCCGTACGATCAGGACCATGAACCACTTTTTGGACGAGCTCGAATGGCGTGGACTACTCCATCAAACATCCGACGCAACCGGCCTACGAGAGCACCTATCGAGCGGGACCCGACGAGCATACGTCGGCCTAGACCCGAGCGCTCCCAGCCTCACGATCGGCAATCTGGTGACGCTGATGCTCTTGGCGCACTTTCGTCGGGCCGGGCACGAACCGGTCGTCCTGGCGGGTGGTGGCACCGGAATGATCGGTGACCCGGGCGGCAAGAGCCTGGAACGTCCCCTGCTGTCGCCAAACGAGGTGCGGATCAACATCGACGTACAAATCGGGATCTACCGTCAGCTTTTTGGCGACTGCCTCGTTCTCAACAATGCGGACTGGCTGGCGCCGCTCACGTTCATCAGTGTGCTGCGCGACGTGGGAAAACACTTCTCGGTGAATGAGATGGTGAAGCGTGACTCGATTCGCAATCGGATGGAGGGCGATGGCATCACGTACACCGAGTTTTCCTACGTTCTCCTGCAAGCCCACGACTTTTCTCATCTCTACGCCGAGCACGGCGTGACCCTGCAGATGGGCGGCTCCGACCAATGGGGCAACATCGTCTCCGGCGTCGATCTCATCCGGCGAGTGCATGGAGGACCTGCCTTCGCCCTTACCTGTCCGCTCCTCCTAAAAGCTGACGGCACCAAGTTTGGGAAGAGCGAGAGCGGCGCAGTGTGGTTGACCGCCGACCGAACGTCGCCGTATGAGTTCCATCAGTTCTGGTTGAACGCCAGCGACGCCGACGTCGTCCGCTTTCTCAAGATCTTCACCTTCCGCACAGCCGAAGAGATCGATGCGTTGGAGGCTCAGGTTGCGGCCGCGCCCTCGGAGCGGGCGGCCCAACGAGCCCTTGCCGACGACGTCACCGCGATGGTGCATGGCGTTGACGCCTGCGACCGGGCCAAGACGATCGCCCGGTCGCTGTTCACCGGCGAGGTCCGCAACATGGATCCAACCGCGTTGGCGGAGGCGCTGGCGGGTATGCCCTCAACGCGCTGCGTCCGGGCGGATCTGGGGTCCACCGACACAGTCGATCTGCTCGTCCAGACCGGGTTGGCCTCCAGCCGGCGCCAAGCCCGTGAGCATCTCGACAACGGCTCGGTCGCCGTCAACGGCGAAAGAATCGCGGCCGACCGCCTACTCAACGAGGGCGACTTGCTCGACGGGTTCGCCGTTCTGCTCCGTCGAGGAAAGAAGGTCTGGCACGCCACCATTTGGGAGTGACTCTTGGATGTCTTCGAACTTCGAGAACCGCTCCGGAAATGTGTCAGCAGGGTCCGCCCGAGCGGGCCACACCGTCGCGATCGAGCCAGCCGACCACATCGACGGTGAGTTGGGCCCCGTTCGCGCTGACATAGAACGCCGTTCGAGCGTCAGCTCCGACCGGGACGAGGTAGAGGCCAGATCCGACCTGTCCCGGAACCAGGTTCATCGCTAGCGACGGCGTTTGACCACCGGTTGGTACCACCGACAGGTCGAGCGGACCCGACACCTGGGTGGCGCCGATGGCCAAAATCACGCCCGTGGGAGTCTGGGCCGCGCCGATCGCCGCTGGAACCTTGGCGATTCCCGTCGTTGGGATGTCGAACGGTCGGGCTGGGGTGACGAGATCTTTCAGTCCGCCGAGCCCGCTGACCGTGTCGAGCACTCGACACGGTTCCAAAACGACAGCCGACGGCTCCGATGCCGCTCCGGGGCTCGTGATCACCCAGCCGACAACCGAAATGGCGAGGCCCGCAGGGCCCGCCGACGTCGCCACCCTGATTTGGCCATTCGCTCCAACGGGAACGGCGACGCGCGACACCGTCGTGGCGCCGGCCACGAAACCGACGGTGGCGCCAACCACGGCCCGGGCATAGTCCGGAGCAACGGGCGTGATGGTGACCGTGCCGGGCTGGGCCGGATTGGCGGCCGTGACATCGAGCAGGACGGTGCCAACGCCCGACGCGGCCAGGCCCACGGCCCCACGTACATCCGCCTCCACCTTCCCGCCGGCCGCCAACTTGGCCACCTCCGCCGCGCCGAGGTCGATGACCCGCCCGGCTCCCGGGATGAAGACTGTTGCCTTTACTAAGGGCTTCACTGTGGTGGTGGGACCCGTGACGCCGGACCCCGGCTTGGCCGTGGTCGTCGATGCTGACGAAGCAGCGGTTTCGATCGTGGTAGTCGTGGCCTTCGCCGTGGCTGATCCGCTCGACGTGTCGGCCTTCTTTTTGACCGTGGTTGTGGTCGCCGACTTCTTCTTCACCGTTGTGGTGGTGGAACTCGACTTCTTTTTGGTGGTGGTCGCCGCCGTGGACGGGGCGGACACACTGATCGCGCTGATCGCCAGAACGGCGGCGACACCACCCGCGACCTGGGCGAAGCGACGGGCGGGCAGATGGGCGAACCTGGGGAAGTTCATCTCCGTACGTTACCCGCCCGACCTCGGTCGGCCGTGGCGATCGTCACCTGCCTGACGGGAGAACCCCACCCACCACAAAGCGCCACGGCCGGTCGACCGCCTTGGTGATGCCGATTCGGGTCGTGCTCTGTACGTCAGCTTCGGCGTAGCGGAACCGCGGCCGCACGACCATCGGAGCGTCTTCGGCCGTCACGTCAGTTCCATCGAAGGTCCGGTCGATGCCCAGTGCCTGCGTGAGACGCCCCGGTCCCGCCGTCAGGTCGGCCGGCCGGAGGGCCGCTGGGCGTCGGACCTCCATCGTTGCAATGCCTCGTGTGGGCACCCCGCCCCGAAGCAGCACGGCCTCCCCCACCCCAGTGGTACCGGTGGAAATGTTGGCGCACCAATGCACGCCGTAGGAGAGATACACGTAGACCGTTCCGGGAACGCTGAACATCGAACGATTGCGTGAGGTCATTCCACGGAACGAATGCGACGCGGGGTCATCGTCGGTGTAGGCCTCGGTCTCTGTGATGACGACGGCACACGGTCCAACGACGAGTTCCCAGCCCAGGAGATCCCGGGCGACCGCCGGTGCCGGACGAGCGAAGAAGCGCCTGCGGCCAGCCACTGTTGACGGAGAAGAGCGCCGCTCACGCCCAGGTCCCATACCGTTAAAGGGCGTCAAGCTGGGCGCGCACCCGGGCCAAAGCAGCGGTGAACCGGACGAGTTGCACCGCGACCGGGCCCGGGCCGCCTCCGCCCGGCGTGGACCTTCGAGACGTCGACACCCCGGGCTCCAAAAGGGCGACGGCAGTCGGGCCGAGGGCGGGATGATTTTCCACCAGCTCACCGAAGTCAACGTGTCGATCGACGGCGTTACGGACGAGTGAACCCACCACGGCATGGGCCTCCCGGAAGGGCATGCCGTTCTGCACGAGATGCTCCGCCAGGTCGGTGGCGGCGACGAATGGAGTGTCAGCCGCCGCCTGCATGGCGGCGGCGTTGAACGTCATCGACCGCAACAACCCGTTCATGGCGCCGACTGCGAGACGGATCCGGTCGAGGGCGTCGAACAGCGGTTCCTTGTCCCCCTGCAAATCCCGGTTATAGGCCAGCGGAAGTCCCTTCAACGTGGCCAGGACCCCGGTCAGGTTGCCAATAAGACGTCCCGCTGTACCGCGGGCCAATTCGGCGATATCGGGATTCTTCTTCTGCGGCATCATTGACGAGCCGGTCGAATAGGCGTCTGACAGCTTGGCGAAGCCGAACTCGTCGGTCGTCCAAAGCACGATTTCCTCGCCGAGTCGGGAGAGATGAATCCCGACAAGGGCAACCACGAACAACATCTCCGCGACAAAATCGCGATCGCCCACCGCGTCGAGGGAATTCTCGAATCGCCCGCTAAATCCCAATTCGGCTGCTGTCCAGTCCGGATCGAGAGGGAGGGAAGACCCGGCGAGCGCACCGGCTCCGAGCGGCGACACGTCGGCGCGCTCACGGGCATCGAAGAGGCGATCCACGTCGCGCGCCAGCGCCCAACCGTGGGCCAACAGGTGATGGGCGAGCAAAACCGGCTGCGCCCGCTGCATGTGGGTGTAGCCGGGCAGGTACAC
>JANLQX010000430.1:0-7534 GCA_031368095.1 Actinomycetes bacterium
GCGCGCCTACGAAGGTGATCGGGGGCCGAATACCGGTGGAATGGGGGCCTATGCGCCGGCGCCGGCATGCCCCCCGTCGTTGGTCGACGAACTCACCCGCACCGTGTTGCAGAGGGCCGTCGACGGATGCGCCGCCGACGGCCACCCCTACCATGGCGTTCTCTACGCCGGTCTCATGCTCACTGCCGACGGACCGCGTCTGCTGGAGTTCAACTGTCGTTTCGGCGACCCCGAGGCGCAGGCGATCCTGCCGTTGCTCGATGGCGACCTCATCGAAATTGCGCAGGCCTGTGCGTCCGGTCTTCTTGACCCCAACATGGTGGCGTGGCATCGCCAGGTGGCGTGCACCGTTGTTGTGGCCGGAGCGGAGTATCCCGCATCGCCTTTTCCACCGGGCCCCGTTCAGTACCTCCCGGAATCCGATGACCTGGTGTTCTGGGCCGGCGTTTCTGCCTCTGTAGATGGCTCGCTCATCGCCACCGGCGGGCGCGTGGCCGCGGCCACCGGTATTGGCGAGTCCATCCACGAGGCGCGCATCGCGGCCTATGCCGCGGCCGCACGCATCGGCTTCACGGGGCGTCGAATGCGACGCGACATCGGGTGGCGCGCTATCGCCCGGACGACCGGCGGGTACGCCGCATCGGGTGTCGATATCGACGAAGGCAATCGCGCCGTCGATCTGCTCAAGGCAGCGGTGTCGGCCACCCACGGGTCGGCGGTCTTGGCTGGGGTCGGGGCGTTCGGTGGAGTCTTCGATGTGTCCTCGTTGAAGTCCATGGACCATCCGGTGTTGGTGGCATCATCCGACGGTGTTGGCACCAAGGTTGCGCTGGCGGCATTGGCGGGACGCCTGGGCGGAGTGGGAATCGATCTGGTCAATCACTGTGTAAACGACGTGCTCGTGCAGAACGCCCGACCGCTGTTCTTTCTTGACTACATCGCCTCGTCGAAGATCATCGCCGAGCAGGTTGCCGACATCGTGGCCGGTATGGCCACTGCCTGCGCCGAGAACGGATGTGCGCTTCTTGGGGGCGAGACGGCTGAGATGCCTGGCGTGTATCACGATGGTCATGTCGACGTGGCTGGCACGCTGGTCGGCGTGGTCGAGCGCGCCTCGCTGCTGCCCACGCCGAACATTGCCGTTGGTGACCTACTCCTCGGACTGGCCTCGAACGGGCCGCACACCAGTGGATATTCGTTGCTCCGGCGCATGTTTGCCGGCCTTCCGCTCGATGCTCGTCCGGAGCCCCTTGAGGTCGATCTCGGTGACGCCCTGCTGGTGCCGCATCGGAGCTATCTGCCCCTCCTGGCTCCGCTGCTCGATGGTCCCGTGGGACCGGCCGTGAAAGCCCTCGTCCACATCACCGGCGGTGGCCTTCTGGAGAACGTGCCTCGGGTATTGCCAGCGGGTACCGGCGCCGTGGTGGAACTCGGCTCCTGGCCCGTGCCGCCGCTGTTCCGTCTCATCCGAGACGCCAGCGCCTTGAGCGCCGATGAGTTGCATCGAACGCTGAACATGGGCATCGGCATGGTGATCATCTGCGCGCCTACGGATGTCGCGGCATTGCAGGCGGCTATCGGCGAGGAAACGTGGATCATTGGTTCGGTCGTCCACGACGATCACGGCGAAGTGGTTTTGCGATGACGCGTCTCGTCGTCCTCGTGTCGGGGGAAGGTTCCAACCTGCAAGCGATGCTCGACGCGTCGCTGCCCGTTGTTGGCGTCATTGGCGACCGTCCGTGTCGGGCCCTGGACCGTGCTCGGGCGGCTGCTATCGACGCATTGGTGGTGACCGATGTTGCTTCGTTGGGTGACGCGGCGGCCGCCTTTGAGCCGGACTGGGTGGTCTTGGCCGGATTTCGTCGACTGCTGAAGCAACCCTTCCTGGACCGGTTCCGAGTCGTGAATCTGCATCCAGCCCTACCAGGTGATCTTCCCGGTCTCCACGCCATTGAGCGAGCTATCGACCAAGCGCGAGGCGGCGATCGCACCCGGAGTGGCGTCATGGTGCATCTCGTTCCCGACGAGGGCATGGACACCGGCCCGACCCTCGCCACGGCCGAGGTTCCGATGGAACCGCTGGCGACGTTCGAAGATCGTATGCACGCAGCCGAACATGAGTTGTTGGTCCGAACCCTGCAAGAACTTCTCCGCGAGGTATCCCATGAACGATGAACTCTTTGACCGATTCACCGCGCTCACCTTTGATGATGTCGTGGTTGTCCCCGGGTATAGCTCGGTGCTCCCGGCCGAGGTTGACACCAGCGCGCACCTTGCTCGCGACATCGTGCTGCAGGTCCCCGTCATCTCGGCCGCCATGGACCGCGTCACGGAATCGAAGATGGCGATCGCGCTGGCCCGTGAGGGTGGGCTCGGCGTGATCCACCGCAATCTCGATGCCGACGATCAAGCGGCCGAAGTGCGCCGAGTGAAGCGAAGCCAGAGCGGCATGATCACTGATCCCGTCACCGTCGGCCCGTTCGCCACGGTCGGCGAGGCCGACGCGCTCATGGCGCGATTTCGCTTCAGTGGCGTGCCGGTGATCGCCCCCGACGGGCTCCTGATCGGCATCATCACCAACCGCGACATTCGGTTCCTTGAACCGGGTGACGAACTTCGGCCGGTTACCGACTTCATGACCTCGGAGGGACTGATCACCGCCTCTACCGGAACAACGCTCGACGAGGCGCGTGCCCTTCTTCGTCGCCATCGCATCGAAAAGTTGCCGCTCGTCGACGACCGTGGGCATCTCACCGGACTCATCACCGTGAAGGACCTCTCGAAGCATCGTGACCATCCGTTGGCCTCGCTCGATTCCCACGGTCGTCTGCGGGTAGCCGGAGCGGTCGGGGTTGGACCAGAAGTCGAAAAGCGCGTCGACGCGCTCGTTCAGGTCGGGATCGACGCCGTTGCTATCGACACCGCACACGGTCATTCGAAGGGCGTGATCGACACCATTGCCATGATTCGATCGGGTTGGCCGGCGCTGGTCGTGTTGGCCGGCAACGTGGTCACGGCGGAAGGCGTCGAAGCGCTGCACAAGGCCGGGGCCGATGCCATCAAAGTCGGTGTCGGCGCTGGGTCGATCTGCACGACCCGGGTGGTGGCCGGCGCGGGCATGCCGCAGCTGTCGGCCATCAACGAAGCGTCGCGTGCGGCGCGTCGACTCGGCGTGTCGCTCATCGGTGACGGTGGCATCACCTATTCCGGCGATCTCGTCAAGGCGATTGCCGCCGGGGCGAACCTCGTGATGCTGGGCAGCGTGCTAGCCGGTACCGACGAATCGCCCGGTGAGTTCGAGCTCTACGAAGGGCGCCGCTACAAGAGCTACCGAGGCATGGGAAGTATCGGCGCGCTGAGCGGTCGGGCCAACGATCGCTACGCCACCGGTCAGGGCCGCGGCGAGACCGATAGCGGAAAGTTGGTGCCCGAAGGCATCGAGGGTCGCGTGCCGTACGCCGGTTCCCTCAGCGACGTCATGCACCAGATGGTCGGCGGTCTGCGCGCCGGGATGGGATATGCGGGAGCGGCGAACTTGGCCGAACTGGGCAAGGCTCGACTCATGCGGGTGACGGCCGCCGGTCGGGCCGAGAGTCATCCTCACGATGTGCAGATCACCAAGGAAGCACCGAACTACACCCGTGGCGCTCTGTGAGTTTGCCGCTCGTTGGCGTGGTGATGGGATCAACGTCGGACTGGTCGGTGATGGAGCATGCTTCGCTCGCCCTCGATGAGCTCGGTGTCACCCACGAAACCAAGATCGTCAGTGCACATAGAATGCCGACGGAGATGGCGGCATATGCAGCGTCGGCCCAGGATCGTGGACTTCGGGTGATCATTGCCGGGGCCGGCGGTGCGGCCCATTTACCTGGGATGCTGGCCGCTCATACGCTGATACCCGTGCTCGGTGTTCCCGTTCCGTCCACGGCACTCCAGGGAATGGACTCGCTCCTCTCGATCGTCCAAATGCCCTCTGGGGTTCCGGTCGCCACGTTCTCGATCGGGCGCGCCGGAGCCGTGAACGCGGCGCTGTTTGCTGCCGCCGTGTTGGCCGCTGGTGATCCCGAACTGGCCGTTCGCCTGCGGGCCCGACGAGATGATGCTCACGCCGCCGCCGTGCTGTCGCAGTCGACGCTTCCCGTCCGTTGATCGCGCCCGGGGCAACGGTCGGTGTCCTCGGCGGGGGACAGCTCGGCCGACTCCTGGCAGTCTCCGCTCGGAAGGCTGGGTACCGGGTCGTGATCCGGACCGACGAGGCGCCGGGTGGTCCGGCATCTCAGGTAGCCGACGATGAGTTCAACGGCGTCTACGAGGACAAGTTGGTGAATCATCGGTTCGCGTCGGCGTGCGATGTCATCACGGCCGAGTTCGAGAACATCCCCATCGCCCTGCTGGAGTCGTTGGCCAGTCGTCGGCCGGTACGACCCGGTGCACGATCGATCGGAGTGTGTCAGCACCGGCGGCGGGAGAAGGAATTCCTGGCCGCCCTTGGCGTTCCGCATACGCCGTTCGTGGTGGTTCGATCGGCGAACGACGTGCGTCTTGCGCTTGCTGATCTTGGTGGCTCAGCCATCCTGAAGACGGCGGCATTTGGCTACGACGGTCGTGGCCAGATCCGTCTTGGGGCGTCATCAGATGTGAACGCGGCATGGGCTGAGTTGAACGCGCCCGAGGCGGTGCTGGAGCAGTTCGTAGAGTTCACTCTGGAACTGTCCGTGGTCGGGGCCCGGGCTCTCGATGGTTCATGGGTGTCGTTCCCACCGGGAGAGAACGTGCACGTCGACGGGATCTTGGACTACACGGTTGCACCGGCGCGAATTGCCAAAGAAATTGCCATGCGCGCCGATCAAATTGCTCGGGACGTGGCGGCGGCCCTGGACCACGTAGGGACCATCGCCGTGGAGTTCTTCCTTCGCGGCGATGGATCGCTCGTGGTCAACGAGATTGCCCCTCGCCCACACAACTCCGGGCACCATACGATCGACGCCTGTGCCTCCAGCCAGTTCGACCTACAACTGCGGGCCGTGACCGGAGCACCGCTCGGTGATGCATCACCGCACAGCGTTGCGGTGACGGTGAACCTGCTCGGTGACGTGTGGGGCAATGGCGAGCCCGACTGGTCGGTGGTCACGGACGATCCGCACGTGCGCCTGTATCTCTACGGAAAGTCGGTAGCGAAGCCCGGCCGCAAGATGGGTCATCTCACGTTGCTCGGCTCAGGTCAAACTCCGGCTGCGCTGATCACCGAGGCCACGCAGCGGCGCGAGCAGCTGCGGTCGTCCGTTCGCTGAATGGCTTCACCGACATACGGATGCCGCAATGCTCCACCTGCCATTCCCCGTCCTCGACCCACAACTCCGTGACACCCTCAACGTGGTGCACCTTCACCATGGCAATCGGCGCTCGCATCGTGAAGCCAAATGTTGCCGAAAGGACGCGGCCGACCGGGACATCATTGCGAAACACGATGTCGCCACGAAGCAAACGATTCGATGGTTCGTCGCCGAGTTCGGAAGGACCATGAACTCCCAAGATTCGCGTGTGGAGTAGCCCGGCGAGACGTTGACGAACGAGGGCCGGCTCGCCCCGGAAGCCTTCAGGTTTATCCCACGCGATGAGGTGGCCGAGCCCCGCTTCGAGGGGAGTCACGGTGTCGTCAAGGTCGTAGTCGTAGTCCAGGCTCCCGTTCTCGGTCCCGAGGGAATACATCGCGTCGATACCGCACGGTCCGCCACGCTCCGCGGCCGCCGCGGCGCCGATGTCACGATAGAGCGAGGCCGCGTATTCGGTCGGCACATGGACCTCGAAGGAGCGCTCGCCGGTGTAACTCACCGTCATGACGGTGGCCGGTCGGCCGCGTAGGAACATGTCGCGGACCCGCATCGGGGCGAACGTCTCTACGCCCACCGGCTCGCCCGTGAGCCGGCCCATGACGAGTTCAGCGCGCGGGCCGGCGATGGTGATCACGGCGTATCCCGAGGTCATGTCGACAACGTGCACGTCGTCTCGGGTTGCTGCCTCTGCTTCGAGCATGTCCCGACACCGCGTTTGCACCGTGTCTCCCACCACCACCATGAACCGGTCGGCGCGGGTGCGAGCGATGATGACGTCGGCCTGGATAAGGCCATCGTCGTTGCACCACTGCGTGTAGACGACCCGCCCGACGGGCACGTCAAGGTTGCTGGTGGAGAGCCGATTGAGCACCGCCATGCTGCTCGGTCCAACGAGGAGGAGATGTCCCAGCAGGCTCACGTCGAAGACGCCGACGGTGCTTCTGGCCAGGCGATGTTCGTCGGCATGGGCGAGTCGACGAGCCTGGCGCAACGATGATGAGCCGACCGTGCCACGGTCGAACCAGAGCGGATACGCCCACTCACCACTGACCCCGAACTGAGCGCCTTGGCGCACGAGTTGGTCATGGAGTGGCGAGCGGCGCGTGGCCAATACGCCGGGTAGTGCTTCGAGTTCTGTACTCACTGCGCTGAGCCGTTCGTGTGGGGGTCACCCGTCAGGGAACGTTCGCCCGGGACCCGTTTCTCTAGCGTAACGCTCCGCCCGGACGATTCAGCCCAGACCGAGCGTTTGGCTGAGTACTTGAGGATCGGGCGTATCTGTGGAATTCCTCCGGACAAGATCAAGATCGCCCAGTTCGACGTAATCCATCGCCCAGTTCGCCCGAAAAATTGCAATTCAGCGGGCAAAATGCACGAACTGGGCGATCGATACGTGCCATGTGGGCGATTAGACATGGATGCGTGGTGAGTGCGATTTCGGCTGAAGGTCTGCAGCGAAGCTTTGGTGACGTGGCGGCGGTGAAGCAGGTGGACCTCAGCGTGGAGAAGGGAACCATCTACGGCTTTCTGGGGCCGAACGGCGCGGGGAAGTCGACCACGGTGAAAATGCTCTGCACGCTCCTGAAGCCGACCGCCGGTCGAGCGATGGTGGCGGGTTTCGATATCGCCAGTCAAGCGACCGACGTGCGGTTGCGCATTGGCGTGGCCCTCCAGTCGAGTGCGCTCGACCCCAAACAGACGGGTCGTGAACTGCTCGATCTGCAGGGTCGGTACTACGGGATGACGAAGACCGATCGCGGTCGTCGGGTCGACGAACTCACCAAGCTCATCGATATCGGGGACTTCCTTGATCGGCCGATCGGCACCTACTCCGGAGGCATGGCCCGGCGCCTCGACCTCGCCACGGCACTCATCCATCAGCCTTCCGTGGTGTTTCTCGACGAACCGACCACGGGCCTCGATCCCGCCAGCCGGGCCAGTATCTGGGATGAAGTTCGACGCCTGAACCAAGACCAGGGAGTCACCGTGTTCCTGACGACTCAGTACCTGGAGGAGGCCGACGAGTTGGCCGACCGGGTGGCCATCATCGATGGCGGCCGCATCGTCGCCGAAGGCACGCCCGACGAATTGAAACGCTCCATCGGCTCCGACGTGATCATTGTCCGCGTCACCGCCGACGCCGAGCGGGCCCGTGCCGTCGCCGCGTCGGTGCCCACGTGTGGACCGGTCGAGATCCATGG
>JANLQX010000471.1:0-9444 GCA_031368095.1 Actinomycetes bacterium
GCGAGAAGGAGGACGGCTCGCGTCGGGGTGCACTGCACGTGGGTAATGCCATGGCGTTCGATACGCGTCCCGAGCGATTCACCAAATCCGGCTCGCGTATCGTCCGGAACGACGACCACGGCATGACCTTGCGTGAGAGGCCAGAGAAACTCCGTCAACGAAGCGTCGAAGGAAAGCGTCGAGTGAAAGAGGAACACGGCACGGTCACGAACATGAACGACCGAGGACCAGGCGTCGATGATCAGCGACAGATTCTCGTGCGTGATCCTCACGCCCTTCGGTCGCCCGGTCGAGCCCGACGTATAAATCACGTAGGCAAGGTCGCTCCCGAGAACAGTTGTTGGACAGGCAACGCTCGGGCCGTCGACGCCCGGGACCGCTCGCAGCTCGTCGACCGAAATGACGGGAATGTGATCCGGTAGCCATGGCGGACGCTCGTCGCCGTCGAGGACCACCAGCGACACGCCGGCGTCGGCGGCCATGTGCGTAAGCCGATCGCACGGGAGGCGAGGGTCGAGGGGCACGAAGGCGGCGCCACAGGCGTGAGTCGCCAGCACCAACGAGACCAGTTCCGCACTTCGTGCGACAGCCAACCCAACACGGATGTCGGCTCCGGAGTCACCCAATGTTCGAAGGGCCGCGGACAACGCCGCGGTGTCACGTTCGACCATGGCCGCCAGCTCGGCGTACGTCGTCGTGACGTCTCCACACACGAGCGCAGGCACGTCGCCATTTCGCTTCGCCTGATCCGCCACGCGTTGATGGGCCGCCCTCATCGTGCACCCAGCGTTGCACCTCCACAGGCCGGCGTCGAGGAAGAAGGGTCGTTGTACCTACCGACACGGGTCGGTAGAACTCCGTAAGTTCAGACCGGCACGCGTTCCTTCGAACAAGTTCCACGGCCTCGGCACTACGGTCGGTGCCCATGTCTGCGCCCGATGTCGAGGTTCTCGTTGTTGGTGCGGGGCCGGCCGGGTCGGCCGCTGCTCTCACCGCAGCCCGGGCCGGTCGAAGTGTCATCCTGCTTGAGCGCGGGCCATTTCCTGGGGCAAAAAATGTCTACGGCGGGGTCGTGTACGGGCGCATCCTCGACCAGCTGGTGCCCGAGTGGTGGACCCAGGTGCCGTACCAGCGGTGGATCACTCGTCGCGGCACCATGCTCCTGACCGAGCATCAGTCGATGTGCCTCGATTTTCGGACGACCACGTGGGGTAAGCCGCCCTACAACGGGTTCACCACCTACCGACCGGACTTCGACCGTTGGTTCGCCGACCAAGCGGTGGCGGCCGGGGCCGAGCTCATCACGTCGACGACGGCGACCGGACTCGTACGGGACAACCGCGGTCGGATCGCTGGAGTGCATACCGACCGAGACGGCGACCTCACGGCCGGAGTGGTCATCGCCTGCGACGGCGTGAATTCGTTCCTCGCGAAAGAGGCGGGATTGTACGACCACTCGGGGGCCGAGCACTTCACCCTCGGCGTCAAGGAGGTCCTCGCGCTGCCGCGGGCCGAGATCGAGGCGCGGTTCAACGTGTCCGGCGACGAGGGCGCCGACTTCGAGATCGTCGGGGGCACGAAAGGGATCCCCGGCGGCGCCTTCCTCTATACCAATCGCGACACCGTTTCCGTTGGCGCTGTGCTCTCCCTCACCGGACTGTCGCGTGCCAAGATCCGCCCTGAGGACGTCATCGCCGGACTAAAGGCACACCCATCACTGGCCCCGTTCGTCGACGGCGGCGAACTCAAGGAGTACGCCGCCCACCTCATCCCCGAGGGCGGTTTCAACATGATGCCGCGCCTGTTCACCGATGGAATGTTGGTGGCGGGTGATGCCGCCGCCATGTGTCTGGCCGCCGGGCTGTGGCTCGAAGGTGTCAACTACGCCATGGGAGCCGGCATCGCCGCCGCCGAGTCAGCCCATGAGGCTCTGTCCCGAAATGATACGTCGGCAGATAGTCTGCGTACATACCATCAACGGCTGGAATCGTCGTGGGTCCTGCAGGACCACCGCAAAGTTCGCAAGGCCGCGCATTTCCTGCTCTCGGACCGGGTCCAGGACCGTTACCCGAAGATCGCCTGTGAACTCTTCGAGCAGCTTTACACCGTTCAGAACCCCACCCCCAAGCGAGGCGTCGCAACCATCGGACGGCCGCTGCTGAAAAAGCACGGAGTCCGGCTGCGTGACCTCGCCAAAGACGGACGCGACGGCTTCTCGATCTTCGGCTGACAACGTCGGTCCATGCGTGCGCTTTTCACTCCGGTCGACCTGTTCGACGGTTTCGACCCCGACCTCGTCGGGTCGTACGTCGACACGCTCGACTTCAGGATGTATCTGGCCACGAAACGGGCATCCACGCCGAGCGAACGGATCCGGTGGGCCGAGCAGGATGCCGAGATAACCGAGGCTCGCGACGCATTCGTTGGTGATCGACGGTGCATAGCCATCATGGGCGGCCACCGAGTTCGGCGCGACGAGCCGACCTACAGGGCCGTGGCCGAACTGGCCCGAACACTCACGAAATCGGGCGTTCTTATCGGCAGCGGAGGTGGACCCGGGGCCATGGAAGCCACCCACCTCGGGGCCATGCTCAGCGCGCATACTGATGGGGTTTTGACCGAAGCCATCGCGCGGCTCGGAACGTCCCCAGAATTCCCCTCTGGTATTGCCCGTTCGGTGCGTTCCGATGGGACCGTCGACGATGCCCTGCTCGCTGCTCTTCATCACTGGCAGGTCCCGGCCTTCGAGTTGCTCGCTGAGCTCAGTGGCGGACACGGCGGGGCGCAGCTGAGCCCGAGTCTCAGTGTTCCGACATGGTTCTACGGTCATGAACCACCAACGCCGTTCGCCACGCAGATCGCCAAGTACGTCTCGAATGCGCTACGAGAGGACGGGCTCCTCACTATCGCCCGCAGCGGGGTCATCTATGCGCCCGGCAACGCCGGCACGCTGCAGGAGGTGTTCCAGGACGCCGCTCAGAACGCGTACCGAACGCAGCGATGGTTCAGCCCCATGTGTTTCCTCGACGTGCCCTTCGAGGGCGTTGAACGATGGTGGACCAGCCGCTTCCCCATCGAGACCTTTCTCCGTCCGCTCTTTGGCGATGACGACTACAACACCCATGTGCTCGTGACGCCCGATGCCGACGAGATCAGCGCCTTTCTCAGCGCCTTTACGCCTTCGTCATAGCGCTGCGCGAACGGCGGGATCGACCACCAGGCAGAACGGGTGCCCAACGGAAACCGGAACACCCGGGAGGTCGCGCCCGGTTGCGTTGAACCGTCCGATACCGGTCATGGCCAAACGTTACCTAGTCTCGTAACTATGCGCAGCACACCGGTGTCCTTTGACGATCGTATGGAGACGGTGGACTTCCGCGTCTCCCACACGCCGCACATCGTCGTCGACGGCGACCTTTGCCGGAGCTGCACCACGAGCGCCTGCGTGCATGCGTGTCCGGCCAAGTTGTTCGTGCCGACCAACGACGGAGGGATTTTGTTCAACTACGAACAGTGCTTCGAATGCGGCACCTGCTACCTGGTCTGCAATACCGAAGGAGCGATCTCGTGGTCGTACCCGGAGGGCGGGTCAGGCGTGGTGTTCAAGCATGGGTGAACACGGGCGCGTTGTAGTTTGCATGAAGTGGGTGGCGTTGCGGCCCGACGTCGACCCGTTTACCGGTGCGGTTGAATCCGACGGGCGCTGGGAAGGCCCGTCGCTCGCCGATCAGGCGGCGCTTGAGTGGGGCCTCCGCATGGCTGCCCGGAGCCAGACCGAGTGCACGGTCGTCACCGTTGGCCCGGCGGCATCCAACACCATGCTGCGAGACGCCATTGCGGCCGGAGCGACCCACGCGGTTCGCATCGACGTCGATGTGTCGGTGGAGCGTCAACCGACGAGCGCGTCGGTGGCGGCGATGCTGGCGTCGATCATCGCCCCGATGAAGCCGACGATGGTGGTGTGTGGCGATTGGAGCCTCGACCGTGGATCGGCATCGGTTCCGCCGTACCTCTCCGCCTTCCTCGGACTCGACGCGACGTGTGGGCTCGTTCGAATCGCCGAGCATGGCGACGCGGGGTGGCGAGTGGAACGCCGGCTCGACGGCGGTCGACGTGAGGTCCTCGACGTCGATGGTCCGGCCGTTCTGTCCGTCGAAGGCGTGACAGCCATGTTGCGCCGGGCAAGTCTGGCCGGCGTACGTCGAGCGGCAACGGCAGCGGTCGAAACAGTCGTTTCCAACGAGGTCGATTGGGAGCCCGCCCCGAGTCGGGTCGGACCGTATCGACCGCGTGCCCGGATTCTGGACGCGCCGATGTCGCCCGACCCCAGGCGACGGGTGGAGCAACTGACCGGTGCGCTGGTCGACCGTGTCCCTCCAACCCGCCTCACCCTGAACGCCGATGACGCGGCGGACCTGATCCTCGAGCGCCTCCGATCGTGGCGCACTCCCCTACCGAGCTGAGCTCTGCCGAACTGGTCGATAAAACGTTGCGAACTGGGCACGAACTCGCCACCCGACGGGCGGCGGCTCCAACCGTCACCACCGTCGGACCGATCGCGGCAACGCCGATGTGACCCACGACGGCCGAGGTGACTACGGTCGACGCCGCACGTTCACCGAACCCAGGAGCCTCATCACCATGACGACCAACGCCCGCGCCGCCATCCTCTACGAAGTCGGAGGGCCGTGGAAGGTCGAGGACATCGTGCTCGACGACCCGAAGAACGGTGAGGTCCAGGTGGCCCTCACTTCGTCGGGTCTGTGCCACTCCGACGAGCACCTCCTCACTGGCGACATGCCCTCGGCCATTCCGATCATCGGCGGCCACGAGGGCGCCGGAGTCATCACTCACATCGGACCCGATGTGCAGCACCTCGCCGTCGGCGACCACGTGGTGTTCAGCTTCATGCCGAGCTGCGGGCGCTGCCACTGGTGCTCCATCGGGAAGACCAACCTGTGTGACTCGGGCGCCACGATCGTGACCGGCGATGGAACGTACAACGTCCACTCCAAGGACGGCGTCGGGCTCGCCAAGATGTGCGGCCTCGGCACTTTCGCCAGCCATGTGAATGCCAAGGTCGAGAGCTGCATCAAAATCGACGACGACATCCCGCTGAAGCAGGCCGCACTCGTCGGCTGTGGCGTCACCACCGGTTGGGGTTCGTCGGTCTACTCGGCGGAGGTGAAGCCGGGCGACAACGTCGTGGTCATCGGCTGTGGTGGCATCGGGTCCAACGCCATCCAGGGCGCCAAGATCGCTGGTGCCAAGAACATCGTCGCCGTCGACCCGGTGGCCTTCAAACGGGAGAAGGCCATGGAGTTCGGCGCCACTCACGCCGTTGCCAACATGGACGAAGCGTTCGGCGTGCTTCAGGAGCTCAGCCGCGGGGTCATGGCCGACAAGGCGATCTACACCGTTGGCGTGGCCGACGGTCAGGAGATGGCGCAGGTCATGTCGCTCATCTCCAAGGGCGGCCGCATGGTGATCACCGCCGTGGCGCCGATGTTCAATACCGAGGTGAAGATGAACCTCTTCGAACTGACGATCTATCAGAAGGAGGTCCGCGGCGCCCTCTTCGGCGGCGGCTCACCACGGGCCGACATCCCGAAGCTCCTCAGCCTGTACCAGGCGGGTCAGCTGAAGCTCGACGAGCTGATCACCCGCACCTACACGCTCGACGAGATCAACGAGGGGTACCAAGACATGCGAGACGGAAAAAACATCCGCGGCATGATCGTCTATTGATACATCAGCGTGCTGATAATCGGTGCGCTTAACTTTCAGATTTCGCGCGGGCGGCCTTGCGGGCCGCCCGTGCGGCGTCGTCGGCCTTTTCCTCGCGTTCGGCTTTGGCCACGGCGTACCCGAAAACGATGGCCGGGGCCAGGAACAGCGACCCGATCCCCATCGACCACCCGATGACGGTGTTGGCGAGATCGGTCGGCTGGTCGAGCCAGATGAACCCGAACGCCACACAGGCAATGGCAAAGCATCCGTAGCCAACGGCCTTGCCGATCTTGACGGCGTGCGCGATCCGGGCTCGCCTGATGAGCACCGGGTCCGTGGACGCCGGAGCACTCATGACGGAGCCCCGTCGGCTTCGAGCGCCGGAAGGCCATGGCGAGCGAGCACAGCGCGAACGGCGGCGCGGGCAGTCAGTTCGCTGGCGAAATGAGGATCGTTGATGTCAGCCGTGGTGAGGTCGACGAGCACGCCCGGGTCGTCGGCCACGGTTGCCACCCGGACGGCGATATCGAGAGGCGCCGGGCCCTTCGGCTCTTCGAGGGCCCCGAAGGTCACGGCCCCTCGCTCGACCGCCGGGCTGGTGTCGCCGGCGCGATGGCGTCCTCGATGCGGACGCGCCCGCCCCCGGTCGGTGGCGGCGTTGAACGCCGCGAGGCCAAGACCGAATGCGACCAGGAGGTCCCCCGCTGAAGTTACGGCTTGAAGGGGTGCCACAGGGATGCGCCGGGCCAGCAGCAGGAGCTGATCGCCGTGTCGAAATGGCCTCGTAAGACCGTCAGTTCGGAGCAGCACCGGCCCCGACGGCAGCAGTCCCGCCGACTCGGCGGCGGCGGGATCGTACGGCATTGCACCGTTCAAAACGAGGACGAGCGCGTTGAGGAACAAACCAAACCCGACCGCCGCCAGACCCGGCCACCGCAGCGCGTTCTTGGCCGCGAAGGCCACGCCGCTGAGCATGGCGAGACCGAAGATGACGACGCCAACGGTCCCATTGAGCGTCGTCGCGATCATCGACCCGACGACCCAGACCAGGCCGAGGAACATGAGGCGCATCCGGAACTTGGCGAGATGGCGAACCGAGCCTCCGCCGATCAACCCGGCGATGAGCCCAAGGGCGACCGCAAATCCAGCGAGGCGCACGGCTCAGGGCTCGAGCACGACGAGCACATCGCCATCTTGGACTTGATCGTCGGGCTTGACCCGAACTTCGGTGATGACGCCGGCCCGTTCGGCTTCTACCGGGATCTCCATCTTCATCGACTCGAGAATCACGAGAACGTCTCCGGCCGCGACCGTGGCCCCGACTTCGGCCGCTACCTGCCACACGTTGGCCGCCATCTCGGCTCGAATCTCACTCATAGGGACGCGAGCGTACCGACGATTGGCGGCGTCATCACCTTACCCCGCGTGCCGCAATCGGCTAGAGGTTTTCCGGGAGCAGACGGGACAGCACTTCGAAGGTGAAATACAGGGCGGGGAGGAAGATGAACACGAACCCCCCGGAGTAGATCACCGCCTGGGCGGCGAGTCGGCGCGGCCGGGCAAGGCGCCAAAACCCGAGCCAGATCGCCGCGCACAGCAGCGAGAGGAGCGCGGTCTGCGTCCACGTGCTGCGGTGGCCCTGGAACAGGCCGATCTTCCAGACCGGACCGCGACCACCGGGATCACGCTCGCTGGTGAGCGACAAGGCTTCCGAGCCCGCCGCGACTGCCGTGGCTGCGACCTCGGTCGTCGCAACCGCGGTGCCCGCGACGCTCTCGGCCACCGTCTCGTCAACGGTTGAGGGATCGGTATCGACGGCGACCACCGAGGCCTCGGCGACCGAGGTCGGAGGAACCGAGGACGGCGGCGCGGTTGTCGGGGGGACGGTGGTTGGTTCGGGAATGAAGAAGTCGTCGGCCGCCGCCGGGCCAACAAGGCGGGCCCGCACGATGAGGCGCTGTTTGGCCTGGTATTTCGGGTGGCAGGTCGTGAGAGTCAGCACATTTTCGCCGGGCGTAGGAGCCAACACCGACGAGTCCTTCGGCGACACGACGAACCAGCCGTTGCCTGAGCACTTCGGCCGACAGGCATCGATCACGTCGTAGCGGAAGTTGCCCTGGCGGGTCTGCAGAAAGATCGGATCACCGACCCGAAGCAGGTCCATATTGAAAAACGGATGCCCGAAGGTCGTTCGATGTCCGGCGATGGCGGCGTTGCCCGGCTGCCCGGGATAGGCGGAGCGGGAATATCGCCCAGGACCCGTCTCCAGGTCGGCCTTGGCCGTCCCTTCGACGAAAACCTGGCGAACGCGAATCCGAGGAATCACCAGGAGGCCGACCGTCCGCCCAGGCCGAGGTGCCTTCATCGTTGATCGGCCCGCTCGGACCTGGGGCAGGGTCGTCGTGGTGACCACCGGGGCCGTCGCGGTCGCCGTGGTCGTCGGTCCAATCGGGGCACCGGAATCCGGCGGCTGGGTTGACTCCGTTGATGAGATCGTGGGCGCCACGGTGGTCTCAACCACCACTGGCACGGAAACCGGCGTGGTCACCGAAGTCGCCCCGTCGGCCGCCAACGGGGCAATACCCGCGGCCGCCAACTCGGCCTCGAAGCCACTCTTCAAGGTGTGCTGACGTTGCGCCTGACGGATGCCCGTTCCCCACAATTGATAGGCCACGAAGAGCAAGAGCAACACACC
Source organism: Actinomycetes bacterium (assembly GCA_031368095.1). Classification (GTDB taxonomy): domain Bacteria; phylum Actinomycetota; class Acidimicrobiia; order Acidimicrobiales; family JANYDT01; genus JANLQX01. Next base: position 8,426 of record JANLQX010000471.1, read on the forward strand.
CGCAGTGATGAGGGTTCGCCCGACCCCGGACAGCAAGCGACGCATGAGCTCTATCATCGGACATCTCATGGCAGGACTGGAGACAGGTGCTGTCGTCGACCTCAGCGACATCGTGGTGTTGCTCGGCCGGTTTCCCGCCTTGGCCGGTCTCACGCTCGGCGTTGGTCCGGGCGAGGTGGTCGTGGTCCGGGGACCGAACGGGGCCGGCAAGACGACGCTTCTCAAGGCCCTGGCCGGGCTGGCGCCGATCACCCAGGGAACCGCTCATGTTCTCGGCGTAGACCTTCGTCGCGACCGCCGCACGGCCCGGAGGTCCGTAGGTCTCCTTGGACATCAGGGATTCCTCTACGACGATCTCACCGTGTCCGAAAACGTCGCCTTCGGCGTGCGCGCCGCCGGCGGCGATCCCGCCCGAATCCTCCCGGCGATGGACCGGGTCGGTCTTGTCGATCGCATCCGTGGCCTTCGGGTCGGCACCTGCTCGGCCGGGCAGCGGCGAAGAACGTCGCTGGCCGTGCTGGTCGCCCGGAACCCCGCCCTGTGGCTTCTCGATGAACCCCACGCGGGGCTTGACCCCGAGGCCCGAGACCTTCTCGACGCGCTCGTACGTGAAGCAGCGGCGGGCGGAACAACCGTCCTCGTCGCATCGCACGACGAGGCCCGCGCCGAAGCATTGGCGACCCGCGTCGTCACCGTGGCGGGAGGCCACGTGACCGAGGATCGCGCCGCCCATGTTTCGTGAATCTCGTTCGCCGACCGGTGTTGCGAGCAGCGAAGCGAAGCGGAGCAGCGCAGCGCCAAAAGATCGCGCCGCCCATGTTTCGTGACGCACTGACCGTGCTGGCCAAGGACCTGCGCATCGAGCGTCGGTCGAAGGTGACCACCACGCAGATCGCCCCGTTTGGCATGATCGTGATGTTGCTCTTTGCCTTCGGGCTCGACGACCTCATCGTCCGCGGACCGGGTGAATCATCGAAGAACACCATTTCGTCGGCGGCGATCTCGGCCGGACTGTTCTG